>JAHQVK010000160.1 GCA_019634385.1 Myxococcales bacterium
AGCTATCGAGCCAGGCTTTTTCGTGAAACGTTCTGACGACGAGGCGAGCGTACCTGGCGGTACGCGACCGAGGAGAGACTTCTTGTGGTCAGGATGTTTCACGCAAAGACCGGCCGATAGATGCCTGCAGGGCTAGATCAACAGGCTGTTAACGAGGAGGTTCTACCCAGCATTTGGTGGTTGGCTTATCAAAGTGGTTTATTGGCAGCTAAGACTCCACGGGCATAACAAGCGCACGGTCAATGATCGCATTGGTGTTTTTAAGGAGGCGTCCCATATCAAAAATATCTCGAACTTCTTCTTCGGATAGATGTTGCCTAAGCTCTATATCAGCGAGCAAGGTTGGCATGAGCTCAGCCCCCTCATCCCAAACTTTCATGGCCGAGCGTTGAACAATGACATAAGCGGCCTGTCGCTCCAAACCTTTGCGCGTCAAGGCCAAAAGCACCCCTTGAGAGAACACCAACCCTCGCATTAGTTGGAGATTCTCTTTCATGCGCTCCGGATACACCACCAACCCATCGATGACCCGCTTCAACCGACGAAGCATAAAGACTATGGTTATCGTGGCATCCGGCGCTACCACTCTTTCTACCGAACTATGGGAAATATCCCGCTCATGCCAAAGTGCTATGTCCTCCAACGTAGCCTGGGCCCATCCTCGCATCAGGCGTGCTAGGCCGGTCAAGTTTTCGGTCAGAATCGGATTGCGCTTGTGTGGCATCGCTGAAGAGCCTTTTTGGCCCGTAGTAAATGGCTCTTCGGCCTCCCTCACTTCCGTACGTTGTAGATGTCGAACTGCTAATGCGATTCGCTCCAAGGACCCGGCCAATGTCGCAAGCACGTTAAAAAAGTGGGCGTGACGATCGCGTTGAACAACCTGAGTGGCCACCGTCTCAACCTCTAGGCCCAATGCCCGAAGGGCTATGCTCTCCACCTCCATAGGCAAGTGGGCATTGGTGCCCACGGCCCCCGATAACTTACCGACCGCAATCTCACTACGAGCCTGTCGCAAACGCTGAAACCCCCGACCCAACTCAGCATCAAATCCCGCGAGCACCATACCAAATGTTGTGGGCTCGGCATGAATGCCGTGGGAACGTCCAACCATGACCGTATAGCGATGTTCATCCGCTCGCCGTCGAAGAACATGCCGAAGTCCTTGGATAGCCTCCTCTATAATATCAATGGCTTTCACCAATCGTAGTGCCAGTGCGGTATCCAGAACATCACTGGAAGTAAGACCAAAATGGATATGTCGAGCGACCGGACCTGCGACCTCTTCAAATGCGGAGAGAAAGGCAATGATATCATGCTTGGTGACCGCTTCAATTTCCAGTGCTCGCTGGGCCAGAGCGTCTGTGTCACAGGTGTCTGCCACCCGTTTGATCACCTCAAAATCTTCCCTTGGAATGAGACCGAGATCCGCCATTCCCTGGCAAGCAGCCACTTCGACATCAAGCCAGCTCCGAATTTTTGCAGGCTCGGTCCACAAGGCACCAATATCTTCTGGAGTGTAACGAGGGATCATGCCCCGCGCATACCGAGGATGCTGAGTCCCTACAAGTTAGAGATGAGTTCTTCGATGGGTTTCTCGTGCATTCCATGGGCACTCGCTGTGCCACCCCCTACATGGAGGCAAGCGCAACCAGCAAATGCTGGACGTACTAGGCAAAACCGCCGAGTGTTATCCCTATGGGACTCATTCTTTACCTCTCCACGTTTATCGCCGTGCCTCCATGGTTGATGATGATCTTCTTCCCAAAGTGGGGGCCGACTCGGGCCATCGCAACCTCTCCTATCTGGGCAATGGTTCTGTGTGCCCTATACTCTCTCATGTTCTTACCTCTGCTGCCCACGCTTTTCCCTATCCTCGCCCTACACGATCTCAAGAGTCTATCCGGCGCGATGGGCACCCACGCTGCCGCCACCATGTTATGGATACATATTCAGGCGTTTTCTCTTCTTATTGGCGCTCGCGTCTATCAAGAAAGTGAGCACACCGCGATCAACTCGTGGATTCGATCTCTTATCCTCTTTGTCACCATGGTTGCCGGCCCGGTAGGCTTCCTCGCCTTCAGAATAGTAGAAAAAATGGTAGGTCAACCACAGGAACAAGTTGAAACTCAGGCCACCCCCGCAGAAAACTAGGAGAAAATTGATCGCTACTGTGGTTCGCTACAGCACCGAAAGCCCAAGTAGACTTGGGCTTCAAATGACTTGATCGTCATGCGGCTAGAGCAGCGAGATTCGCGACCTAATCGACGAAAATCTCCCCCTTTCACCACGTATCCCCCCGCCTTCACCGTAGTTGTCCACTCCGCAACATTCCCCACGAGATCATACACATTGTATCCAGAGCGACAGCTACGGAAGGATCCTGAACCGGCCACGGTGGGAGAAGCACCTTCGCTCGTTAACGTATTACAGTCTTCCGGATTCCATGTATTGCCGTAGGGATATTTTAAGCCCCCAGGACCCTTGCAAGCCTTTTCCCACTCTTCTTCTGAGCAGAGCCGTTTGCCCCGGCGGCGACAACGAGCCTTAGCTGCTTCAAACGTCACTTTCGTTGCTGGCTCACGCCCCCGACCGTTGGGATATTCATAGTAATCTACGCAAAAACCGGCCACCTCAACAGACCGAAAATCCTCTTCATCATTCCCTCGTTCTGGATCATCCTCTGGCGTCCCCAGCATAAATGCCCCACCAGAGACAAACGTCATACCCTGCGGACACTCAGGAGGCACCGACGGCTTCCCCGGGGCCACCACTGCCAACTGAGATCCAGAGTCACCAGCTCCAGCCCGATCTTCTCTCGATAGTCGAGAACGTGCGACATCCTTTTCTGTTTTTCTGTCGAGCGGCTCTATATCCAACTCTGTATCACTGCGGGATGAACGCGGCGGTGGTCTATTGGTGGCTCGCGTCTCCCTAGCCACAGTGGTGCGAGGGGTTAACGACTGAGAAGATTGCCCCCCCAGCTCCTCAGTTTCCACGGAGCTCATTGGTCCCGACTCCAGTCTCGATAGTTGTTCGCTAGATATCCCTCCGGACACGGAGCGTCCCACAGTAGCGACAGAGCGACCGATTGTGCTCGCTATTTTTTGTTGCTTCGCTTCCGCCAAGACTGCTTCCGCAGCAGCCTGCCTAAACAACGCAATCTTTTCCTTAGCCGCTTCTTCTCGATCTCGAGCTTCTTCCAGCGCCAATCGGTGCTTCTTGATCATGCGGCTACGGTCATAAAGACTCCAACCAAAGAGGCCTATCGCTACCAATGCTATCATCCCCCACATTAACACTCTCAACCATCGATGAGAGCGGCGAGTTGGTCTTGGGGATACCCATTTTTGTTTGCCGTCAGCGCTAGAGGGCGCATATCTTGGGTCTGTTTCTAAGGTTGTTCGATGGTCCTTAGTCGCTGCCGCTGCGCCTGAGCCTACTAACTTCCCTATTCCGATGGTGGGTATGGTCTGTAAGGAATTACCATTTCGTGGAGGAGGATAGTTCAAACTCTCAATATCAACCTGGAAGGATGACTCCTCTAACTCAGCGAGAGTACGAGCAGCCTCAGAAAAGTCAGGCTGGGTCTGAGGGCCGGCATCCCTCTTGCCGTTCGCTAGCGCCTTTCGTTGGTCTTTAGTCTCAAACGGTGGTGCACTCCTCGTTGCATCAATACGCGCCCGCTCATCTGCTGGCACGAGAACCAGTCCGGAATCTTCTAGCAAAAGCTCTTCATCAGGAGCTTCATCGCTATCAGCAGTTGACCATATCGTGGTTGGTGTCTCGTCCGAACTGGCAGTCACTCGGCTTCCGCCGGAGGGACGATGCATGGAGCCAGAAGCTACTGAAAGATTACCCTGACCATCCATCAGGTGGACGGCCACCGTCATAGCTTCGTCCTCATCATCCTCACTCCAATGTGACGATTTGGAGGATTCGATCATTTGCTCGTCCACCGCGACCGTCATCGGAACACCAGTTTGAGCAAAACCAAATACTACCGTTTTGGCTTCTTCCTCTTCTCCTTCAAGAGGGGCATCTATGGGGACGTCACGATCAACTTGAAGCTCCCGGAGAACTTCACTTGCTAGTTCTGGGCGCTCAACGGCTGAACTATGCAAGGTGTGCATGAGCAATCCCTGAAAATGCCGGTCAAGTTTCTTAATAGCTCCTTGGAAAGCCTCAGGCTGAGTATCATCATAGACCTCACCGGTCAGCATCTCCCCTAAGATAACCCCCAGACTGTAAATATCTGCGGCAGGGGACAACTGGAGACGGTATTCGCGCAACTCTGGTGCCAAATACTCCGCGCTTCCGTATTGTTGCTGGGCGGTTACAAACGCGCTGCGGGGTAAACCGGTCGTCATTCCGAGGTCGGTGACCTTAAGTACATCAGGAAGGACAATAACGTTTTCTGGCTTTAGGCTGCCGTGGACCCTCGACCGATGGAGATCATCGAGCAACCTCGTAAGTTGCTCAAAAATAGGCTCAACTTCTGTTGGGCTGAATACTAACTGCCTATCTCTCCGGAGATCGATAATCTTACGCAGAGAAAGCCCGTTGAGTACTTCAGTTACCACATACACATGCGACTTTTCAGTGCCATTAGCTAGGATACGAACAATATTTTCATGTTCAAAAAGTCGAATTCTCTTCAGCTCTTGGCTGAACTGTTCACGCTCCTCAGACGTTGGTACCAATGTGGCGTTTAGTACCTTCACCGCAACGTGAGATTTCGTTACTTCGTCATATGCCTGATACACAGTTCCGGTGGGTCCAGCCCCCAACTGACTGCTTATTCGGTACCGATTGTCGATGACATCTTCGACTGTAAAAACCACGGTTATCCCTGAAACCTGAACATGGTGGCGACCACGTTGTACCTTCCTAAGTGCCGGATGCTACCGGCCGGTGTGACCAAAGCCCCCACTTCCTCGAGTGGTCTCATCCAGTTGTGCCACTACCTGAAGCTTCGGCTGACACACCCTAGCGACAACAAGTTGGGCAACCCTTTCTCCCGCAGCAAGAGTAACAGAACCATTCCCGAGGTTTATTAGCAGAATCTTCACCTCACCTCGGTAATCTGCGTCGATGGTCCCAGGCGAATTGAGCACAGTAACGCCATGACGCAACGCAAGCCCAGATCTCGGTCTAACCTGTGCTTCAAAGCCTTGGGGAAGGGCAATAGCCAAACCTGTTCCTACCAAAGCTCGTTCTCCAGGCGCCAATGTAACAGTCTCTACGGAGACCAAGTCCATACCGGCAGAACCATGGGTCGCAAATTGCGGGAGAGGAAAGTCTGGTCTTCCCGGCAGAGCACAAACCCGCACATCAACCTCGTCTTTCACCCCGTGAGCCTCCATATTTGTACCCAGGTAACGAGGTCCTACAAGCCATGTCAAAATGGTGAGAACTCGGTCTGCTTTGTACAAACTGAACGTTGGTTGTGAGCTCCCACTAGTCGGAAGGACGCTGACCGATCGCTTCCCTCCGGGAAAGACGGATTTTGCCCTGACGATCGATGCTGACTACCTTTACGAGCACCTCATCTCCCTCTCTGACAATATCATCCACCCGATTCACCCGTTTCTCTGCAAGATCGGATATATGCACCAGACCATCCGTCCCGGGGAAAATTTCTACAAAAGCACCAAAGTCAACCACTTTTCGTACATTACCTAAGTAGATTTTTCCGATCTCCGGCTCACGAGTGATATCCTTGACCATCTTTACCGCTTTTTCCGCCATCTGGGAATCTGAGGAAGCAATTGAGATAGTCCCGTCATCTCCGATATCAATAGCGACTCCGGTCTTGTTTACAATGTCTTTCACCACCTTGCCGCCTGGTCCAATGACATCCTTGATACGCTCAAGCTTAATCTTGACCTTTGTGATCCGCGGCGCCCACTTGGATATTTCCGATCGTGGACCATCGATGACCTTCTTCATTTCTTGAAGAATATGTAAGCGACCATCCCGGGCTTGATTAAGGGCTTTCTCAAGAGTCTGGCGACTGACCCCCGTCAGCTTAATGTCCATTTGCACCGCGGTAATACCCTGCTCGGTGCCGGTGACTTTAAAGTCCATGTCGCCAAGATGATCTTCATCCCCAAGGATATCGGACAGAACAGCGATCTCACCATCTTGCTCGATCAATCCCATGGCAATACCTGCCGCCATGGCTTTCAGTGGGACACCCGCGTCCAACATCGACATTGTTGCGCCACACACGGAAGCCATCGATGAGGAACCATTCGATTCAGTAACTTCTGAGACCACTCGTACGGTATAGGGGAACGCATCCTGGTCAGGTAACAACCCAGCGACCGCTCGCTCCGCAAGCGCCCCGTGACCGATCTCGCGACGTCCTGGTGAGCGGAGAAACTTCACCTCTCCCACCGAGTAGGGAGGGAAATTGTAGTGAAGTAGAAACCGTTTAAATGAAAAGCCTTCCAGGGTATCCAGCTTTTGTTCGTCAGCACTGGTTCCTAAAGTTGTAGTTACAATCGCCTGAGTCTCACCCCGCTGAAACAGGGCAGAGCCATGAGTTCGTTCCAGCAACTCCACTTGTCCCATGATCGGACGAACGTCAGCTAAGCCCCTCCCATCTATGCGAACCTTTTCCTGTACGATTTTTCGGCGAACCGCAGTGTATTTCAACTCAGAGAAAGCCGCGCCAGCCAGCGAAGCCTTCTCTGCCCAGGCGCTTTCACCTAATTCCTCCGCCACTTTGGCCAAAGTATCTTTTTTGACCTGGTCAAGAGCCGCTGACCGAGCCTGCTTTTCTGGAACCACAATCGCAGCCATCAGGCTTGGCGTAGCCAGTTCACTGACCCTTGCTGCAAGAGCCTCATCTTTCTTTTCCGGAGATACTTCTCGCTTTGGCTCCCCAAACTCAGCCCTCAGCTGATGTTGGAGTTCAATGAGCGGCTTACAAGACTCATGTGCAAAAAGTAGTGCGTCTACGATCGCCGTTTCGCTCACCTCGTCCGCACCACCCTCAACCATCGTGATTGCTTGCTCGGAGCAGGCTACAATCAGATCCAGGTCGGAACGTTCACGCTCTTCGACTCCCGGGTTGGCCACCAGTTCGCCACCAATTCGCCCTATCCGGACCGCCGCAATAGGCCCCGCAAACGGAATACTGCTCACGGTCAGAGCCATCGATGCCCCAATCAAGCCGCAGACATCAGTAGGAAAATCGGGATCGTAACTAAATACGGTGGAGATGACCTGGGTTTCGCATCGCCAAGTTTTTGGAAACAAGGGACGCATGGAACGGTCGATAATGCGAGACATCAGGGTCTCGTGATCACGGGGACGACCTTCTCTTTTGTAGAACCCTCCCGGTATCTTTCCGGCGGCAAAGGTTTTTTCTATGTAGTCCACAGTTAGTGGCAGAAAATCCATGCCTGGACGGGGCTCTTTGGCCGCACACACCGTGCACAGCACTCGACTATCACCAAATCCAACAAAAATTGATCCGTGGGCCTGCTTGGCCACCAGACCGGTGGAGAAAGTAAAGGTCTTATCCCCTACCTTCAGGCTATGAGTAATTTCGGACATGACACGCTCTCTTCTTTCGTTTGTGGAGCGAACCGCTCCTCCTGTTGGGCTCAAGAGCGTCGACGTCAGTGGATCGGGCAATGGGCCGAACAGACGAAAGCTATAAGCGGTTCGGATGGCTCGTCAGAAGACGCTCGGAGCAAGCAGTCCGTTCGACCCATTGCGCGACCTACCCACGTTTGCAGACAGACACGAGCGATGTTCGACGATTGGGGGGTGAAGATCTACCCCCACGTCCGACGGATCGCTCGCAGTTCTCCTGCATGCTCTTGAGCGCACAAAAAGCCGATATTTGCTAGCTACTTACGGAGCCCCAGCTGACCGATCAGGGTCTTGTACCGCAATTCATCATTACGACGGAGATAATCGAGTAAGCGGCGGCGTTGGCCCACCAGTTTAAGCAATCCCCGGCGGGAGTGGTGGTCCTTTTTGTGCGCTTGAAAGTGCGATTGGAGTTGGTTGATACGCTCGGTCAGGAGAGCCACCTGAACTTCAGGGCTGCCCGTATCGCCTTCGGTGCGACCGAAAGACTGAATAATCTCCGATTTACGTTCTTGGAGGAGAGACATTATTTTCTGGTACCTTTCGTTGAGTCGGCGGACTCTAGGGAACAGCCTTTCACCTGTCAAACCGTTCCTTCAAGGTCCTCCGGCCGAATGAGCACAACATCATATTGAAATTGATCCGGACGGTCCTGTAGGCGGTGAGCTACAGCTACCAAAGAACCCCTCGGATCAACAAAGCGCATTTGCTTGGCCGTTATCCGTAGTTGTGGGGGACGACGACCATATGCAACATCAATGATTTCTTGTTTGCCAAGGGTAAGAGCCGGAAGATGACTAAGCGCAGCGGACGCCGGCACTAGCAGACCCGGATTCTGGCAAATGGTATCCACTGAGTGAGCCGCAAAAACCGAGTGAGACCCTACGCTTATGCGACGTAGCTTAGACAAATGAGCTGGTAGACCAAGCCGTCGGCCGATCTCTACCGCTAAGCTCCGAATATACGTTCCTTTACTTACTTCCGCGCGAATGTCTACTGATGTCTCTCCCATATCGAGAATCGACAGCGAGTGAATGGTCACCATCCGTTTGGGGCCTTCAACAAGTTCGCCCCGCCTAGCTTTGCGATGGAGTCGCTCTCCATCCACCTTCACCGCCGAATATACGGGTACAGTCTGTTCAAATTCGCCCTGTAGCCCATCAATGACCAACCGAACGGCGTGATCAAGAAGCGGCGGTACTAACGCAGTTTCTACCGCCTCTCCCTCCGCATCCCAGGTGGTTGTTGCCGTTCCTAGCTGTACGGTTCCCTCGTAAATTTTGTTGGTTGTCTCCAGGAACTGACCAATGCGAGTGGCTCTTCCCAAGGTGAGGACCAGGAGGCCAGTAGCCGACGGATCCAATGTGCCTGTGTGCCCAACCTGACGTTGCCCTAATCCTCTACGAAGCTGCTGAACCACATCATGGCTTGTACAATCCTTCGGTTTGTCTACTAGCGCCACGCCATGCCATTTTGGCGGTTTTGCTCGACTCAAGACTGTCGCTCTCCCTCATCTTCGTTCGTGTTCGCCTCCTCCTGATGGGATGTCTTTGGTCCTTCGTCGGAGGTTGATGACGTTTCTTGCACCTCACGAATGAGAGCATCCATCCGAGCTCCGTCTTCAATGCTGGTATCCAAACAAAAACGAAGCTCAGGTGTATGACGGATACGCATCTGCTGAGCGACCATAGTTCGAATCTGGGGCATTAATTCCTGAAGGGCAGTCATGACCGGTTCCACCGCCCAGACCTCGCAAGGGAACACAGAGATAAACACCCGGGCCAACTGCAGGTCACTGGTCACTCTGACCTCCGTGAACGAAATTAGGTTTACGGTCTCTAATCGAGGATCCTTAAACCGACCTTCTAGCATCAACTCACCGAGAATTTGACGAATCTGCTCCCCGATGCGCTGAGAACGCTGACCACCTTTTCCACGCTTTGTTGCCAAAACTTCTCCCTATCGTTGGTAGGCGAACGACATGTTAATGACTTCAACCCTGATGTCCACAAGGTCAGCCTCCCCAGCCGTTTGGGAGGCAACCGAGTCACGTACTTTATTCAACACCGTGTGCACGTGGGCGGTATCATTAGCCACCACGCTGGCGCCAATAACAGCCCGCTGATGGAGCTCATTGTCCCCCACTTCCGCGATCGAAATCTTGAACTTGGCTTGCGTGCGGTCGATCACTTTTCGGATGATCGACCGCTTAGCTTTGAGTGAACCTACAAACGGTAGAAGCAGTGTTAGCTCTATAACGCCGACAAACACAGAGCCCATATTTGGACACAGGGCCACGAAGGCCCCAAGTACTTATCGAAGAGAACTCAACTCTCCTAACTTCCTCGTACTTTCCCTAAGGGCGAGCCTCCGCCGACGGAGAAGACATTGGGGAAAGAGGCTCATCTAAGGCCGCTTCGGTCATCACAATCTCATAGGCCTCGAAGATATCACCGACTTTAATGTCGTTGAACTTCTCCATGCCCATCCCGCATTCGAAACCTTCTTTTACCTCTCGCACATCGTCCTTGAACCTCTTTAGGCTCGCTAGTCGACCATCGTAGATAATCTTACTGTCCCGAAGCAGGCGGATATTGGCGTTTCGCATCATGATGCCGTCAACAACCTTGCATCCAGCCACGGTCCCCACCTTGGGCACGGTGAATGTCTGCAGAACTTCCGCACGACCAATGTATTGTTCTTTGGCAACCGGTGCCAAAAGACCTCTCATCGCGGCTTGAATCTCATCTACCGCTTCATAGATGATTTCATAGGTCCGGATATCGACACCAAGTGAACGACCAGCTTTGAGTGCCTTGGTATCTGGACGTACCGCAAAACCGACCACGATGGCCTCAGAGGCAGCAGCGAATTCCACATCGGATTCGTTAACCGCCCCCACACCGGAACTAATCACGGCCACTTTAACCTTCTGAGTGCTGAGATTAGTGAGCGCTTGACCAAGAGCCTCTACCGAACCTTGAACATCCCCTTTGAGGATGAGTCGGAGTTCTTTTTGCTCATCATCACCAATTCGGCTGAACAAGTCCTGAAGGCTCACACGCGCGGTACCAGACAGCTCCTGAGCTCGGCGTTTCTCCCGTCGATGGGCCGCCAACTCTTTCGCCGCTTGCATGTCCTTCGCGACCCGCACTTCTTCGCCAGGATTCGGCACCGCATCGAGACCAAGGATCTCCACTGGTGTCGCAGGCCCCGCTTCTCGGACTTGACGACCTCCATCGACGATCATCGCGCGGACCTTCCCAACGCTTTCGCCGACCACTACGATGTCACCCTTGCGTAGGGTTCCTTCCTGCACAAGGATGGTCGCAACTGGCCCCCTCCCCTTGTGGATATGCCCCTCAACTACCGAACCCACCCCGGGAGTATCCGTCTCCGCTCTGAGCTCCATCATCTCCGATTGGAGTGCTAGCTGCTCGAGCAGATCCTGAACCCCTTCACCGGTCTTTGCCGAAATCCGTTGGCTCAGCACATCTCCGCCAAACATCTCCACGATGATGTTGTGCTCGGTGAGTTGTTGAAGGACGCGCTCAGGATTGGCCTCAGGCTTGTCGATCTTATTGATCGCCACGATCATAGGAACACCAGCCGCTTTAGCGTGTCGGATGGCCTCCCTCGTTTGGGGCATCACCCCATCGTCAGCAGCGACCACAAGCACCACTATATCGGTGACATTCGCGCCACGGGCACGCATGGAGGTAAACGCGGCGTGACCCGGCGTATCTAGGAAGGTCACCAAGCCCTTGCTCGTTTCCACCTGATAGCCAGCGATCCGCTGGGTGATTCCCCCTGCTTCGCCCTCAGCTACCTTCGCGTTGCGAATGCGATCGAGCAACGAAGTTTTACCGTGGTCCACATGTCCCATAACAGTGACAACCGGCGCCCTAGACTCACCACGGTTTTTCCCTTTCACTTCGCTCAGTGACTCTCCAGAAAGAAGTTCATCCTCTTTGAGAATCTTGTGGGTTACTTCGTACCCGAGAGCCTCCACCATCATCGTTGCTGTATCGTGGTCGATTGGCTGATTGATGTTGGCCATCACCCCATTACGCATCAGCCAAAGGATGAGCTCATTGGCCTTGCGACTCATCTGCTGAGAAAGTTCGGCGACGGTGATGGTGTCACCAATCACCACTGGCTGGCGCGCGGTAGGTGGAATTACCTCCCTAGGTGCATGCTGCCGTTTCTTGCCCTTGGGCTTCTTACGACTTGGCGTTGGATAGAAGACTTGTTTGGTTTTGGCCTCAAGCAGCTCCTTGGCAGACATTTCTTCACGCTTGGGTCGGCCACCACTCTTCTTATTTTTTGCGACTTCACGGGCATCAACAAGCTTCCCTCGGCCACCAGCATCCTTGACCATAACCTTTTCGGTCACGCCAGGCTGTTGATCCGGCTTCTGCCTTCCCCACCCTTGAGGTGGTTCGGGCCGCTTGGACGCGTTCAGTCGCGCCTTCAGCTTTTCAGGGTCTATCTTGCCAACGACCCTTGGTTTGGAGACGTCGTCCTTCTTTGGGTTTGGCACGGTCGTAGATGGTGGAGGCGGAGCAACCCGGGTCTCGATATTCCCTGTCGGTCGCATCGCAAAGTCGGCTTCGGAAAAGCCAAAATCTTCGAGATCTAGATCGGGTTTATCGTCCTCATCGTCATAAACCTCATCTCGAGCACGACGATCAGGTCGAGCTGCACGAGCTTCGCGACGGCTGGTCCCCTCGTTACTCTCCTTCTGACTACCCGAACTAACCACATCCGAGCTCGCATCTGAAGCGTCGTCTACGCTTTCCGAGCGAGCAATCTTCGCGTCGTCCGCGGTTTGCTCGTCCTGCGGACTGCCCGCTTCAACGGAGACCGTTTCTGTAGCCTCCCTTTCTTCGGGCTGTGCAGAAACCTCTGGAACGGTCTCCCGTGGGGGCTCAGCTTCGTTATTGCCCTTTTCGTTAACCGCGATGGAGCCCGATAACACCTGACCTTCTGACCGTCTTTCTTCGATCTCAGTCTCAGTCGGGGATGTTGTGACCGACTTTGCGGCACCTTCGGCCTGTGTTGTTACCTCAAGTGCTCTTTCATCTTGAGACTCAGGCGAAAGCGGAGCTTCGGGAACCGCCTTCTGCTTTGCTGACCGGGTAGTCTTTGGCACCGCTTCCGTTTCCGGTTGCTCAGTACCTGGGAGCTCCGATTCAGTCTCCGGTAATGGTTTTACTTCCACCCGACGAGCTGGTGGCGATGCCTCCACCCGACGAGGTACCCGCACCGGTCTTGCGGTGCGCTTTTCGATCGGTATCACAGATGGTGGTGCCTCCACCGATGCTGTCGGCATATCTGCCGAGTTGCGCGTCATGGTCGCCTGAGCCCCAGATTGGTTAGATTTTGCTTCAACAACCCGCGCAGAACGACGCTCAAGCTCGGGAGAAGCCGCCGATACCTGAGGAGCTTCCGTCACCGCAGGTGACTCAGCTTCAATGGTTGTTGGTGGGGGCGACATCCCTTCCGCGTTGGTCGCCTTAGTATTGTTATTCGCTTTGGTACTGCCATTTGCTTTGGCGTTACCGTTTGTTTTGGCCCCTGTTTTCGCGAGTGGTGATGGCTTTGCCTTGTTCGTGTCTGCTTTTGGACGACGAATAACTTCTGTTCCACCCTTCGAGCGGCGACGAATAACCGTCCCGCTCACGCGCTTTTCGTCGGTGCTAGCCTTCTTCCGCTCTGCCTCTTTACTAAAAGAACGGCGAACGTCATCTTCGTCCACCGTAGAAGAGTGAGACTTCACCTCGAAGCCGTTTTTCCTGAGCTTTTCTATTAAGTCCTGGTTGGTAAAACCCAGTTCTTTAGCCAGCTCAAATACGCGCTTCTTACCCATCAGTCGCTGTACCTCGTGGCCCCGGTTTGACATTGTCCGAGTCACCGGGCTTTCCGACCGTCGATTCATTCTCTCCGACGCCAACAAGGTGAGCTTTGTTGGTCCGAGTCCATGCTTGGATTCCGGTCTTCTGTTCCACTACCCCATAGGGATCTTGCCCTGGGGTGCCTGTAATATTTTGGCTCGTCAGCCATCGGCCATCGATCGGAAGCTCCGACAGACCAGCTAGTCGCATGCCTTCAGCGGCAATTCGCTCAGCAAAGTTTCCGGGCAAACAATGGAGAACACCGGTGCTCCCTCGCCCAAGTACTTCACCAAAACGATCTTTACTGCCAAAGACCCGGACCCGCACCGAATCGCTACGAATCTGTTCACGAATCTTCTGCGCGGTCCTCGAACTCAAATCTTGAGCTAAGACCAGCACGGATCCGTCTCTGTTTTTCTTCAGACCTTGCAGCACGATGTCTGTCCCAACTTCTAGCTGGCCCGCTCTTTTTGCTAAAGCGACCAATTCGACCGCACGACCGAGTACGAGCCTGGCGATGTATTCCGAAGGGCTGAAAGGGGCCTGCGGGGGCTCACCAGCAGATATCCGCTCTTGCTCAGCTTTCGGGGCAAACCCCAGAGCGCGCGCCTGACCACGAAAGATCTTAGCCAAACCTTTCGAAGATAGTGCGGCAGCGACGACTTTTCGGCTGGGGTAGATGTACACGCCCCGGCCTGGTCCTCGCCCCAGAACGTCTACAAAAACGCGACCTGAAGGGTCAAGAACGAGTCTTATAAGCTCGTCTTTCGGGAATGCTTCACGGGTCCAAGCACAACGACGCACCGATCGGTGTTTGCCCGCGGGGCTCGTAAAACATACCCGCTCTTTCTTACGCGTGTGCGCCAAGTGCTGCCTTGCCTCATCAAGCCATTGCTTCGGCCTGTACTTCTAAAAGATGCTTAAGGAGCTCAGAAGGTTCATATCCTTCATCCGGTCCCGGTTCTCCGTTGAATACCAGGATGTCTTCTCCCAAAGCCTCTCGTTGTAAAAACATGTGGGCTGCATGACAGAGCTCGTCCAATCGCTGAGGCGTCAAACCGGTCTTATCCGCCATCCCCAGAAGATCTTTCATCTCCGCCATGTCCTCCACAAAGTGTAAGCCCGCGGCCTCTAGCAGTGAAACCATCTCTTTGTCCACTCCTCGAACGCGAATTATTCGTTCTGCTTCGGGCAACCTCTCCGGTAGTCGCGCCTCAGCACGCAACATGTCTCGAGCTTGAACCCGGGCTTGTTCTCCCTGCTGCTGACGAGCCTGATCTGCCTCCTGACTCTCTTCAGCAACCACTCGCTTCGCATCTTCCATGATGCGACTGGCGACTTCGTCCCCAATCCCGGGGATTTTCGCCAAAAACTCATGGTCTGCCTTCAAAAGATCGTCAGCGCTCCGAATTCCATAGTTGTACAGCGTTTGGAGTTGGATCTCTGAGATCTTCTCCAAACGACCAAGTGAGCGAAAAGCTCGCTCTTTGATTTCCCGAACCTTAGACTCGGACACAATATCGAGCCGCCAGCCCGAAAGCTGGGATGCCAGGCGGACATTCTGACCACGCCGACCGATCGCCAAAGACAACTGATCGTCAGGGACGATGATCTCCATAAGGTGGTTCGTCTCATCCACCAACACCCGACTCACCTCTGCCGGTGCCAAAGCATTACACACAAATCTCGCAGGATCTGGGTCAAATGGAACGATATCAACCTTTTCCCCGCGAAGCTCTTGCACAACCGCCTGCACCCGGGAACCTTTCATTCCCACACATGCGCCTACCGGATCCACGTCACGATCTGTAGAGGACACCGCTATTTTTGAGCGCATCCCCGGTTCTCGAGCTGCTGCCTCAATCTTAACGATACCTTCGTAAATCTCCGGTACTTCCATTTCAAACAGCTTCATCAAAAGCCCGGGGGAGGTTCGTGAAAGGACAATCTGCGAGCCTCGCGACTGCTTGTTTACGTCTAAGACGTACGCTTGGATTCGGTCATTGATACGGTACGACTCCCGCGGGCATTGCTCTCGCAAGGGAAGAACGGCTTCCGCCCGCCCCAGATCCACAATAATATTGCCGCGCTCAAACCGTCGCACCATGCCCGTCGCAAGCTCTTCCTTACGATCACGGTACTCGTTGAAGACATTTTCACGCTCGGCCTCACGAACCCGCTGAATGATAACTTGTTTAGCGGTTTGTGCCGCAATCCGTCCTAGTCCACCCTTGTCGATCTTTACGCCGAGTGAGTCCCCTTCTTCACATCCGGGATCATAGTCTTGAGCTTCTTCTACAGATATTTGAGTGGGGTCAGTACCTGGATTATTGTTCACTGTACGAAACTCGAAGATCTCCACATCTCCCGACTCGTCGTCAAAGTGCGCTTCGATGTCACGCGCCATGCCGAAGACTTTGCGGGCGGCAGTGAGCATTGCGGCTTCAAGGGCTTCTACAAGAATTTCCTTGGAGACATTCTTGTCTCGAGCGACCTGATCCATCACCGCGTTGAGATTGCCCAATTCCATAGCGTTACATCCTCGTTTCGGCCTACGGCCATTCAGTGCGCTGAGACTGCTCAGCGGTACCGCGAATCTCCGTGGATAACCTTCATCAAAGCAGGGGTTCGAGGTTCGCCTTTTTAATCCGATCCAGCGGAATCTCCACCTCTTGCTTATCCACTAGAAGATGCAAGTACCCCTTTGAAATCGCGCTCAGCGTTCCGACAAAAACCGCGCGACCACCTAATTTTTCTGTCGTCTTCACCTGAATTCGCCCACCAACCGCTCGCTCCAGATGCAGCAACTTTGTCAAAGGTCGAAACACCCCCGGTGAAGACACCTCCAGTCGGTAATTCCCGTCTATTGGGTCGTGCTCATCGAGGACTTCGCTTACTCGTCGCGACACCTGTGAACAGTCCTCGATGGATACCCCCGCCTCTTCGCTACTAGGAGGAATGGTATCCACATATAGGCGAACCACTGGGCCTCCACTATCAGACGCATACTCGAGTTCGATAAGTTCGTATCCTATCTTCTCTACAGCTGGATTCACCAGAGCGAAGAGTTCTCGGAGAGCCTTTGAGCTCCACTCTCGAACCCACAATCCCTCCGGCGATTCCGTCCGATATGTCTCCTCTCTCTCCGACATGTCGACTCCTACCTACGCCTCTAGACACAAAAAAAGGCGGGAACCCGAAGGCTCCCACCTCTTTCGCGGCTAGGCCGCCAAAAAGGGGATGTGGGTCAGAATTTAGGTTCAACTAGCGAGCATGGCAAGTACTTTTTGCCGAGCATTCTCAAGAAACACGGCTTTAACTAGCCTTCACCACATGGATATGGAGCGGAAATCCGTCCACAGAAACCTCCGTAGCTTCGGCGAGAACCGGTCCACCAACCGCTATTTCCGTAGCCAACGTTTCTTTCATAAGAAAGGCCTCATTCGCTCGGCACACCTCGAGGATGCCAGGATCTCCGGATAATTGAAGGCGGATGCGGTCGTCGAAGTCCAAGTGGAGATGTTTTCGATGCGCCTGAATCTTAGACAAGACTTCTCGGCATCGCCCCTCTGCGATCAGGCTGTCGTTGAGCTGGATGCGAAGGACGACCACCCCCACTGGACCGGATGCCGCGGCAAAGCCGTCTTTAGCCTCCACCTGCACCACCACGTCACCTTTGGATAACTCGATAGCGTCCCCTTCCACCTCGATAACAAACCGGTCGAAGGTCTCGAGGTCTACAAGCACCGCAGAGGCATCCACCTTTGCCAAAGCGGCAGCCACCGCTTTCATACGAGCCCCGAGCCGAGTACCCAACGCTCGAAAGTTAGGTTTGATAGCATACGTAACCAATTCATCTGCCCGCTCCCGGAAGATGAAAGACTTCACATTGAGCTCGTCCGCCATCATGGGTATGTACTGCATCAGCCGATCTTTCCGTTCCGGGTTGGAAAGCACAATTTCTGCTGCTTCCAGCGGCTGACGGGTTTTGATCTTGCAACTCGCCCGAACCTGAAGACCTAGCGAAACCAACTCCCGAACTTCCGCCATATCTCGGGATAGTCCAGCGTCCACCTGGGAAGCGTCTCCACCGGGATAAGACCGAAGATGAACGGAATCGGGCATAGCCTCACCATACGGCTCCACCACAAGCGCTTGATACATGTCCTCCGCGGCAAACGGCGTAAACGGTGCTAAGAGCAAAGTCAGATCTCGGAGACATTGATAAAGCGTCCAATAGGCATCCAACTTGTCGTTGGTTTGACCTTCGGCCCAAAATCGATCTCGACTTCGCCGGACATACCAATTCGACAGCCCATCCACAAAGTCGGAGAGAACTTGGGTAGCCTCGTAGGAACGAAACGCGTCCATATGTTCAACAACCTCTAACTTAGTCTGTTCCAGCTCCGACAATATCCACCGATCAAGTAAAGGCCGATGCCCTGGCTTACTTCTCGCCCCTTCGCAGGTCACCGGGTCGAAACCATCAATGTTCGCGTAGGTCATAAAGAACGCGAATACATTACGGAGCTTGATTGGGAGCTCTTTCTGTTGGGTTCGGACGTTTGCTAGTGAATGCCGTGTACTATTCCAGGGAGGATTTGCTGCATAAAAGAACCACCGAAACGCATCAGCACCGGGGGCCGGCAACCCCTCAGCCTCAATGACTACCCGTTGATCTTCGGGAAGTAGCGGTACTTCCCGTGGCATCACACCATCCGGGGCATATACCAATCCGAGAGCGGTTCGGTCCTCTTCTGATAAGATCAACACTCTGCGTGAAAGGTTCTTATGCACCTTTAACTTCACAGTGAGCTTCGACTCACCAGCAGATAAACGATACAGCGATACCGTATTTCCTTCGCGCAAATCTAGGCCGTCAAGATCATCGCGACCGATGAGGACCACCCCTGGCTTGGGCAGTTTTGCTCCTTTTGCCGGCTTGGCCGTAAGCGCTATTGGAGCAAACTCCATACGGACCGCATCCAGAATCACTTCTGGGGGCGTGTAGTTGCCACTACTTTTGGACTCCTTTTTTCCAGCCTTGTCGAGAACATGCCCAAGCACAATGCACCGCCGGTAGGGATGGGGATGGGATCGATCTTCAAAGACCAGATTTGAGACCATCATCAGGGAGTAGAACCATCCCCGAGTTTGGTCGATCGCCTCAGAAATGAAATCAGCAGGAAAAGACCGAGCAAACGCTTCTTTGCTACGGGGCTGATGAGGGTACCCAAGCTGGGCAAACGGCATACAACCGGAGTCAAACCAGCAGTCTATGACATCCGGCACCCGTCGCATCGTACCAGCGCATGAACTGCACGGCAGGGTAACCTTATCGATCCATGGTTTGTGGACCATAAGATCTTCCGAAAGCGTCGGATCCTTTTCTTTCGCCGCTCGGAAAGCTACGAAGGCATCCGGCTGGCGCTCCTCAATCTCCGCACATGAAGCTGGAGCCTCCATCGACTCACAGTCATCACAAACCCATATATTAAGTGGCGTACCCCAAAACCGTTCACGAGACAGTGCCCAGTCGACATTTCCCTCGAGAAAGTCCCCCATACGCCCATCCCGAATGTGTTCAGGCATCCACGCGATCGCTTGGTTATTACCGAGAACACTATCGATCTTTTCCGTGGTCCTGATGAACCAAGCGCTCCGCGCATATTGAATCAGTGGATCGTTTTCGGCTCGAGGTGCAAACGGGTACTCATGGCGATAATTCTCAAGATGGACAAGATGTCCGCTGGCCTCCAGTGCTTTAACCAACGGCCTGTCACCATCTTTCACCCATACCCCTTCTAGGTTAAGCTCCGCCATCCGCTCATCAAAAGTTCCATCAGGCTTTACGGCGCACAGAATATCTAGATGACCGTGTTTCGTGACGTGCCTACGCCAAGCTTTCCAATCGTCTTCGCCAAAAGCCGGGGCTAGATGGACTAGCCCCGTGCCACTATCTAGGGTCACAAACCAATCCGTATGGTTCGTGGTAGAGCGATCACCAGCAATGACCCGCCAATACCCGGTGTCTTCAGCGCCCATACCTCGGGAAAAGGTATCAAACGGAGGACGATATCGCTGATCTATCAGCTCATGTCCTTTAACCGTCTTCTCAATGGTAAAGTTACGCTCGGTTTTTTCTGTAAGCTCACCGAGTAAAGCGTGAGCGATAACTAATACTTCACCACTTTCTTGATCCTTGGCAAACACGTAATCAAATTCACCGTGAACCCCCACGAACATGTTGGAGGGCAACGTCCAAGGAGTTGTTGTCCAAACAACCAGAGAGGCATGTTCATCTACCAAGGGAAAACGAACATAAACCGAGGGGTCATCAACCGTTTTGTAACTCCCTCCGACTTCGCCCGCCGACAGTGCTGTTCCACCTTGGGCCCACCACCACACGACCTTATGCCCCTGATACAAAAGTTTTTTCTCAAAAAGTTTCGAAAGCGCCCACCATACCGATTCCACATAGGCTTTGTGGTAGGTGACATACGCCTGACTCAGATCTACCCAATAGCCGACCCGCTCAGTCAGATGTTCCCATTCTGCTGTATAACGGAAGATGGATTCGATGCACTTACGTGCAAATCGATCAACACCGTATGACAAAATACCCGACCTACCAGAGATGCGAAGCTCCTTTTCCACCTCGACCTCCACCGGTAGGCCATGGGTATCCCAGCCCGCACGGCGCTCTACATGATAGCCCCGCATGGTTTTGTACCGAGGAAAAAGGTCTTTCACGACGCGAGTAAGCACATGACCATTGTGTGGAAGCCCATTGGCCGTAGGAGGGCCCTCATAAAAGACGAACTCAGGCTTACCTTCTGTGTCTTCGAGACTTCGCCGGAAGACTTCACGAGAGCGCCAGAGATCGAGAATCTCCCTTTCAAGCTTGGGGAAGTTGGGCACTGCTTGATCGACCTTGCGAAATGGCATCGAAACGAGAATCTTGCATCGCTTGGCGAACGTCTCAAGCAAGGACTGAACAGGAAAGGCACAAACGACAAGATCGCCTCCTTGTCACCCGGTTTCCTAACTAGCACGCTGCCTAGACCATGCAGTACCGAGCGGCGGTCATTCAAACCCGTACGACGTCCGATGCTGAGTCATCCGTAGCTCAAGCGCTACGATCCATTCGGGTAGCAGCAAAGGCGGGCGCTTCCCTTATTACTCTCCCTGAAACGGTGGCTTTCATTGGACCCGAGGAGACAAAAGTGTCTTCGGCCGAATCCATTGATGGACCCACATTCCAAAAATTCCGAGCACTGGCCGCGGAGCTTGGCATCCATCTTCTCGTCGGATCTCTAGCAGAGAGGAGTCTCGATCCCTCCCGGCCCTACAACACTTCGGTGTTATACGGACCTAGCGGCGAGACTCTCGCTGTGTACCGGAAGATACATTTGTTCGACGTTGACTTGAGGCCAAACGGACCGCGACTGATGGAATCAGAACGAACCCTTCCGGGGGAATCCGTAGCGGTGGTCAAAACCGAATTGGGTACAATTGGTCTGACGATTTGCTATGATATCAGATTCCCAGAGCTTTTTGGTGAGCTCACTCTTCGTGGGGCAGAGATCATTTGTGTGCCGGCCGCATTTACCGTTCCTACCGGTCGAGACCACTGGGAACCACTGCTACGAGCCAGAGCGATCGAAAATCAGTGCTACGTTGTTGCCCCCGCCCAGTGGGGACAACACTGGGAACATCGCCGCAGCTATGGTCGGTCCATGATCGTTGATCCTTGGGGCGTCACCATCGCGCAGTGCCCCGATGGTGAATCCATTGCCTACGCAGATATTGATCTCGAACACCTACATACTATTCGCCGTCGTATGCCATGCGGCCGCCATAGGAAGGTACGTAGGGTTGATCTGCGAAGTACGCTTTCATGCGAATCGTAGCCGGACAATGGAAAGGACGACGTTTGCGTACCCCTAAGGGTATCCAAACGCGTCCGACTTCCGACCGGGTCCGTGAATCTCTGTTTAATATTTTGGGTCCTCTGACGACCCATCGAGTCCTCGACCTCTTTTCTGGAACCGGTGCAATAGCCCTTGAGGCGGTCTCGAGGGGAGCTTCACACGCCATTTGCGTCGAACACCATCGACGTGCCCTGGTCACGCTCAAGGAGAATATCCACCAACTTGAGGCTCACTCCCACATTGACGTCTATCCGGGTGACGTGAACCAGTTTCTTCTCACCAAGCTGTACCGAGAGCATTCCTTCAACCTCATCTTCGCCGATCCACCTTGGGCGATGGCTCAAGCATTCATCGAAGCTCATCAAGCCACCCTTTCTCAACGGGTAGTTCCTGGAGGATACGTAGTGCTGGAACGAGCAAAGAGGGATGGCTCCCCGTCGGAGGTTTCCGGCCTTTCGGGACCAGACATACGAACCTACGGGGATACTCTACTGGCCATCTATCGTAACGAACCTAGTGACCCTTGAGCTTGCTTTACAGCAAAGACCACCAGAATTGAGCGGCTTCTGCTGTAGTAGGCTGTTATTGGCTTAAACCTTACTCGGCTAGCGTATGAACTTTAAGCATATTGGTGCGAATACCCTCCGCAAAGGGCATCTTGCTAGTAATGATGATTGTATCCCCCGATGAAAGCAAACCGCTGTCCAATACCGAGTTTTCGACTGCACTCACCAAGCCTTCGATCGAACTAGGTGAACCAACCCTGAATGGACGGACACCCCAATAGAACGTCATTCGCCGTAATTCTTCGTCAGTGTGGGCCCCACCGAGAATCATACCCCGGGGCCTCCAGGCAGCGATAAGTCGCGGTCCAAGACCACGCTGGGTCAACGATACGATCGCTTTTGCGCCCACTTCTTCAGCAGTAATCACTGCTGCCCGAGAAATAGCCCACGCGTGATCCGCCTGTACCTCTTCCGCAAAGATAGATGGATCATGCCGCTGTTCGTGGCTCGCACTCTCTTCAGCTGCCAGAGCTAGGGCTGCCATCGTTTCTACAGTCTTTACCGGAAACGAGCCAGCAGCCGTTTCTTCTGACAACATGATGGCATCCGCCCCATCGAATACAGCATTGGCTACGTCCGAAACCTCAGCATGCGTGGGCCGAGGATTCTTGGTCATAGAGACAAGCATTTGGGTAGCAACAACCGCGATCTTCGCCTTGGCCCGCGCGAGTCGTAAACATCGACGCTGAATCGGGGGAACCTTCTCCGGAGGTAACTCCACGCCTAAGTCCCCCCGCGCGACCATGACCCCGTCACTCACTTCAACAATGGCCTCAAGGTATTCAACAGCCTGCGGTTTCTCGATTTTTGAAATGACCGGGACCACTCTACCGTGGCGAGCCATCGCCTCCCGCAGCACCTTCACATCGTTCGGCAACCGAACAAAAGAAAGCGCAACGTAGTCCACGCCTATTTTCAACCCGAACTCAAGATCCACCCGATCCTTCTCGGTAAGTGAGGGCACGGAAGTCTCCGAGCCGGGCAGGTTAATACCTTTGTTGGAGGTCACCTCACCGCCCACAACCATCCGGCCGTGAAC
Source organism: Myxococcales bacterium (assembly GCA_019634385.1). GTDB lineage: Bacteria > Myxococcota > Kuafuiibacteriia > Kuafuiibacteriales > Kuafuiibacteriaceae > JAHQVK01. The sequence continues at coordinate 23,045 of JAHQVK010000160.1, forward strand.
TTCATCACTCAACACCTTTGTTACCTCAACCACGAGTCTCCCGTCAGCCAGGAGGACCGACTCACCAACTCTTACATCTCTCGCCAACTGAGGATACGTTGTAGGAAGCCGCTCTCTAGTTCCCACAAAGTCATTCAGACTAGAAAGAACAACCTCCTCACCTTCCGGTAACGAAACCACACCATCAAGTTTACCAAGACGAATCTTGGGTCCCTGAAGGTCCTGCATTATCGCCACCGGCCGACCAACCTTGGCCTCAGCCTCTCGAATTAGCCGGTACGTTTCTGCGTGCTGCTCGTGGGTACCATGACTGAAGTTCAGGCGAGCAACGTCAAGACCTGCTCGAATGAGCGCCTCGAGGATCTCGGGTGATGAGGACGCCGGCCCGATGGTGCATACCAGTTTTGTACGTCTCGCGTGATGGTCAGCTGACACGGAGTAATTACCTAGCCGATCTGCGGATAACGACCAACCACCACTGGCATCGTCATTACCCCAAAGGAAAACAATTTGGTTCGCACTCGTTCAGTAACGAGCGTCGTCCTCGTCGTCCTCATCATCCTCGTCGTCGAAGTCATCGTTTTCATCCTCGAAGTCATCTTCATCATCAAAAGATAGCTCCCCAAGCGCATCATCATCATCGTCATCATCGTCTTCATCATCCAAACGCCCCAAACCAGCGTCCGCGTCATCATCCCCCCCATATGGTGCGGGGAGTGCATCTGTATCCAGCTGCAACTCAAACCGGATCTTAGAACGCAATGCAGCCATGGCGGTGAGAACATCCTCCAGAGCTTGGGCGAACTGCTGTGCACGATGGGCCTGAGGCCGGTTCCCGCAGTGTGGGCATTTGAGAGCACCTGGCCGCTCGAGCAAGTGCAGGATCTCAATATCAAAGTCGCCATCGCACGAGGCGCACTGGAAGTTGATGGTACTCATCGCTGTCCCTCCAACGAAGCTACGCCGGCACGAGACGACTCAACACAAGGATGTGTTTGACATTGGGCTTTCGCAACCCAAATGAAGTCGAGGTCCGACGGCGCCGGAGAATGGAGAGGGTTAGGTTTTTTGTCGAGGCCCTCTTGTATTTTTCCGTTCATCAAAACGCGCTTTCGCCCGCACAGAGTGCACTCAAGTCAAGCCTTCTTCGCTTCTTGCCATAGGGACTCGCGTTCCTCAGGCTGAACATCCCTCAAAGACAATCCGCGCGCTGCAAGCGCTGAGCGAACCCACTCAAGACGATCAGAAAACCGTTCACAGGTACCGTCAAGCGCTACCTCGGGGTTTATTCTGAGATGTCGGGCCAAATTCACGGCTGCAAACAACACATCACCTAGCTCACACTCAATATGTTTTCGATTACCAGCATGAAATGCTTCCTGTAGCTCAGCAACCTCCTCGGCCACCTTACCCAGTGGTCCCTGCGCATCCGGCCAGTCAAAACCAATCCGAGCAGCACGGGCCCCTACGTCTATGGCCCGATTAAGGGCTGAGCCTGAGAGTGGATGTACTGATTCAGAGATCCTAGTAGCCATCCCCCCGTTAGAAACATCGCTGTACGCCAGTGGAAAGCGGGAATCTCCGATCCGTAAAATGAACCACCTCCATACACCTTAACCCACATATATCGAGCACAATAATTGTGCGCGACCAATGATGCCTCTACGGTCTGCGTACTTGGCCAGACGATTCCCAGCTCTCTTCACACCCTATTCACAGGTGCCGTGTCCTCCGTGGCCAACCTTCGCAACTTCTGTCTCTCATCCATTATGCCGGGTAAACCAGCCTATTTTTCGTTTGAGCAGATTTATCATCTGTTCCGCTTCTGAGATTCGGAGCACTTGAGCCAACCCGATATAGCCGACAATCATCACGCCACCAAAAATGATTAATCCACCCCCATTTTGCAGATGGGGTGCTCCGATCCACCTATGCTGTTTCGTCAGCCAGCTAACGACCAAAGTCACCGGAGTCATCGCAGCCAAACACCACAGTGTGTGCCCACCTATATCTCGGAGTACCGCGTAGGCCGATGTCACTGGGCGTGTGGTTGATGAGCCCAAAATAAACCTTATTCTCGACGGAAGCCAACTGGTCAGGATCAGCAACTGTCCACATGCCGCAGCGACCGTTGCTGCCGTAAGTCCTTGTATTTGGTAGGTTGGACTTAAATAAGTCCCGAGCCCAACGGTCATAGCCATCGAAACGGTCGAGGCCAGCACCGGCGTACGAGTATCTCCGAAGGCATAGTACATAGGCACGAGGACTCTCACCAAACCGATAGGGATCAATGCTATCGCCATGGTCTGAACCAATTCCGCGGTCATCAAGGCCGCTGATCCGTCAAAATTACCGTGCTGCAACAGAGTTGCGACGATCGCTTCCGCCAGCACCCACAAGCCCGCCATGGCGGGCACAGTGACAAACACCGTAGCTTTGACCGCTCGTCTGAACGTGAGGAGGAGAGAACCGATATCTTTTTGGGCGGCATGCTCCGAAAGAGTGGGGAGGGCAGCTACACTGATACTTATAGCAAAAACGCCTAGTGCGAACTCCTGAAGCCGGCTGGCAAAGAAATAGCAAGTCATTTGGCCCTGGGGCAAAAATGAGGCAATCTGACGAATAATAATGACATTGAACTGATAAACACCCACCCCAAATACCGCAGGGAGTGTCCTACGACCGAGCTCTCTTAGTGCAGGGTGCCTCAGATCGACCTTGGGTATCACCAGCAACCGATGCTTGAGCAACCAAGGGATCTGCAGCAATAACTGCAGAACACCGCCAATCACCACCCCCCAGGCCGCGGCGAAAATAGGTTTATCCCAAAATCCCCAAGTACACCAAACCACACAAATTATTCCAATATTAAGCAGCATAGGTGCCGCCGCTGGTGCTGCGAAACGTCCCACGGTGTTGAGGGCACCAGCAGCCACCGCGACCAGCGATACCAAAAACAGAAACGGCATCATTACCCGAGTCAATTCGGCCGCGAGCACGGCCTGACGCCCTTCAAAGCCGGAGGCAAAGAGATTCACGGCAACACTTGGAAAAACCATACCCAACCCCACCAGGACCACCAACAAGGGCAACAGCAACCCCAAGACCGCCGCCGTAAACCGGCGCATAGCTTCAAGCCCCCCCGTCTTTTGCTCTGCGGTCAAAAGAGGTACGTACGCGATCATCAAGGTTCCCTCTGCAACCAAGCGTCTCAGCGCATTCGGAATCGTATGGGCGGCCACAAAGGCATCAAATGCCATGCCTGCCCCAAAATAATTGGCGAGGACGGCATCCCGAACATAACCAAGCACCCGACTCCCTAGGGTAAACAGAGCCACAATACCCGCTCGATGAGCGAGACGATCGGATGGGGAACCTGACGGGGGACTGGCTTCCCGATGACCGGCTTCACGAGTGCGGGATTGAGCTCCCGGTGATGCGGGTGGTGAGGACATGACTTGGGCCTATCTGTCGGCATCCGCTTCTTGACAAGCCCTGAGGTGAAGACGTATCCACCCCCGCCCATGGCCAATCATCCGTCCGCGGCAAAGCGCAACCGTCAAAATGTTCGGCGCAACGCTCGCAATAGCTCACTTAGGTCTCGCATGCGCAGAGCCATTCGCACCGCTCGCTCAGCCATCGAGTCCGAAGCCGACGATCGGACAGAACTCGTCGCTCAGGCAGTCAAAATCATTCAGCGGACAGCTTCAAAGAACGTGATTCACAAGAACACAGCCAGCCGCTACGTGTCTCGCATAGTGCAAGCTAACCGCCCATCTTGACATCCAACCTAGAGTAGGCACACAAAGTCGGTCCATGGCCCTGCGCGGGCTCTTGCTTTAGGTGTATGACAAACTACGGCCATCCCTCACTACTCACCTAGGCAATACCTCTCTGCTTCATGTGGTTGTGAGTGATACAGTGCAAACTCCACCCAAGTAGCTCCAAGACTCCTCCCTAGTGAGAGTCTTTAGCGAACTGCAAGCTCCTGAACTACAACAGAAATCACTTGGCTTGAACCCAAGTTCCTGCTTCTACGCGGGGCTGAGCCCCGCTGCGCGACCACTTGTTGATTCTTACAGAATCAATTCAAGTGGTCTTTGCGGTACAGCAGAAATCGGTTGGATTAAATCCAAGCTTGCACCTTGTGCAAAGGATTTCTACGCAAGGAGGTGTAGACCTCTGCTAGGGCGTGTCATTAACCTCGGGATTACGTTCTGACTTGTATCCTGCGTTTGTGAGGGATCGGTGGCTTCGTCACCCTTTCGGGCCCCTCGGCCCGGTACATCTCGTACCCTCCCTTTGGGATTGAGCCCTAACAAACCCGGGATACGGCTTCAGCGCTCCAGCCGAAGTTTAAAGACACGCCCTAATGGCCTTAGTTTAAGTAAACGGACATTTGCTATAACATTGGCTTTAGATTTTTGGGACAATCAATGAACTCCGAACTATTGTTCGACGATAGTAGTTTTGCTTTCTATTCGTAGACCAACAGAAATAATATGTATTTATTCAACCATTTAATAAAACAAAGTTCTCTATTTAAGCCTCGAAACTCTCCGAATATCGTCAACTACTCCGAGCATAGTATTGAACTCAAGCAAGGAAACTTCGCTAAAAGCCTTTATTGTACCGTACCCAATATGTTTGTCTTCGGAGGGATTCAGACTGGCGGCTGGCTGACTGAAAAGGCCGGGGAGGATACAGTCCTTCAATGAATATTGCCGTAAAGTGCACTTGAGTGGAGCCTCTAGCCCCGCTCACATGCACGGACAACGAGGCCCAACCGAGCATAGAAGCTCGAACTTGGATTCAACTCAAGTGATTTCTGCTGTAGTCTTCAGCGACCAGCTACCACCCCACCATCAACAATAATTTAACGTGCACACATAACAGCCTGTTGATCTAGCCCTGCAGGCATCTATCGAGCCAGGCTTTTCGTGAAACGTTCTGACGACGAGGCGAGCGTACCTGGCGGTACGCGACCGAGGAGAGACTTCTTGTGGTCAGGATGTTTCACAGAAAGACCGGCCGATAGATGCGTGCAGGGCTAGATCAACAGGCTGCTAGGCAGCAACTATTAGCTTGTTCTCCATAACAGATGGCATGGTTGTGGTCATATATTGCAAAGAGCCGAAGGATTGGGTCATTGCGCCTGACTATTTTATGGTTTTCATATGTTTTTATTGGGTGCCACATCAGATAACGATGTTG
>JAHQVK010000018.1 GCA_019634385.1 Myxococcales bacterium
CCCGATGAGGTCATCTGTGATAATGATGGGTTTTTGGCCCAGCGCTTTGGCGCATCGAAGTTGCCTGCGGCCTTCTTGTGGAGCTGGGACGGCCAACTATTGGCTCAGCAGAGTCATGTTGATGATGTGGAGGCAAAAATCCAAGGCTGGATGCGAAAGGCACCGCGGGTGGAGGTTGAGGTAGCGAGGATAACAAGGGGCGTAGGTATCGGCGAGCGAGAGCTGATAGATGCGGTGCGTGGTGAGCTTCGTCGGTCCGATAAGTTGTTGGTGGTGGCGACGAGAGAGGAGCGGCAACGACTACGTGCCCTCGTACGAGAATCCCATCGGGTAGGTGCTGATGAATCGCTTGCGTGCGAGGTTGGCGCGGAAGTAACGGCAAATTCTTTATTGAAGGTGAGTATCTTGGGAGCCGAGCCCAAGCGTCTACAGCTGCAGTTGTTATCTGCGGAGCGAGGGTGTTTGGTGGCTTCGGCGAGTGCTCGTTGGCGACCGAGTAAGCTTGAAGCAAATATTGGAGAGGCGGTATCCCAGTTGTTTGGTCGGCTGCGGAGGCCATCTACTCAGTACCCTTGGTCCAAGCTAAACGGATCTACTCCCATCAGTCGAGCGGTATCAATGCCGACCAACCAAATAGAATCTCCTCTGGCCAACCACACAGAATCTTCTCCTCAGGCGGTTGGTTTTTCTCCTTCCGAAGAGCCCACAGATTACGCGGCAGCATTACGAGAGGCGGAGGCTCCTCAGAAACGAAGGGAACGTGAAGAGCGTCTTCGCGCGGAATGGTTGAAAAAGGTAAACGTAGCCTGGGAGGCGGTGTCGAAGAACGCAACCACGTCTGAGCTACATTACTCCACCCGAGCAACATGGTTGGAGAAATTTCTCCGAGACTATCCAGATAATAACCCTTATCTTGCAGTTGCCCAACTTTATCTGGCTGCACTTCGTGCTAAGGAAGACCCGCCGAACATAGCCAAGGATATGGTGTACATCCCCGGTGACACCTTCACTATGGGGTGTCAGTCTAAGGACATGGACTCTCGCTGTCATTACAACGAAAAGCCACCTCACCGGGTTCGGATGTCACCATTTCACATGGATGAGACGGAAGTCACAGTGGCGGCGTATACCCAGTGTGTTCAAGCTGGGATCTGCGCAGCTACTGAAACCAGAAAGCACTGCAACTACGACAAGGCGGGTAGACAAGAGCATCCCATAAACTGTGTGACCTGGTACCAGGCCAAGAAGTACTGTGAAGCCTGGGGCAAGCGACTCCCTACGGAAGCGGAGTGGGAGTATGCGGCTCGAGCTAAAGATGGAGATCTTTACCCATGGGGAAATGTATCGCCTAAGGCCCGTCGATTGGAATTTGGCACCTCATGGCGGCCTTATACGACGAAGAAGGTGAAGTCGTATCCAGTGACAGCACATGGTCTGTACGAAATGGCGGGTAACGTGTCGGAGTGGGTGGAGGATTGCTACGATAGTGGCATTTACAAAAATCGTAGTGACAAAGTGATAAGCGACCCCCTTCACCAGCCAAAACGCTGCCGGTCGCGGCGGCGGGTGGTGCGGGGCGGTGGTGTGTACACACCAGGTCATCTAGCCCGGACGCTTCGGGCGTCGAGTCGGTTGAGGTACGAGCCCGAGGGCCGATTCAGGGCTATCGGGTTTCGCTGCGCTTCTTCTGCTCTGCCTAGATGATTGAAAATATACATACAGCAGAAATTACTTGTGTTGAACCCAAGTTCCTGCTTCGACGCGGGGCTATGTCCCGCTGCGCGGGCCCCTTGTTGACTCTTACAGAATCAATTCCAAGTGGTCTTTGCTGTAATCTTCTGAGCGAGGCTGGATCTGAATACAGCTTAATAGTCGGCCGCCATACACGGGTGGGTATCAGCGCTAGCAGCCGGTTGATTTAGCCCATTGTGTAGCTATCGAGCCCGGGCTTTTCGTGGTCAGGAAGTTTCACGGAAAGACCGGCCGATAGATGCGTGCAAGGATAGATCAACCGGCTGCTAGGTTGTTTGGTGCAGAGTTGGACTTCAGCATTGGGCGAAAAGGCTCTCGGTACTCCCTGGTGTCAATCCAAGAGTTTTTTTACCTGACTCATTCGAGCATTAATAATATGGATACATATGAGGCCGAGGCTGCTTCCTATACTTAGAATAAGCCCCAGGTTACTACTTTGAGTAGTCTCTATAACAAGAGAAAGGAGTAATCCTAATCCACAGATCATAAATAGTGTTACGATTACATAAGATCTATGGATATAAAAGCCACTGCATGCGGCCAAGATCACAAACACAAGCGCCACTAGGATAAGCAACCACTCAAACTCGTGTCCAAAGACGATAGAGAAGCTTGTTCCCATCACAAAGCTTGGTACGAGGGCACTCAGCGCACAATGAATCGCACACGCAGCGCTGCAAGTGCCACCGAATCGATCCAACCAGCTTCTTTTCCAACTTCCAATAGATGTCATTAGTATAAACTCCATGATACAGCGCGACCACTTGGTGATCCCGGAAGAATCACCAAGTGGTCGCGCAGCAGGGCATAGACTGGTGGAAAAGCAGGAACTTGGGTTCAACCCAAGTGGTTTTTGCTGTATGGCAAGAGATTTTGGCACCGGCTACAGTTCCTGGTGGCAGCAAGATGTTAATTTTTGTTCTATCTCTGAAGCTGAGACTGGGTTTGTCGGCTGAAATATCAACTCCACTCGCGAGTCTTTACGAGCTCCACTCAAGCTTGTTGTTAGCTGTTGTGCAGTAACATTATAGGCTGTCCAAGTATTCTCGGTATTGAAGACCCCCTTGAGTCTAAGAAATCCGGGCATGGAACCACAAACGTCAATGAGATGCTCGATTTGAACCGGACAAAATGTATATTTCGGAGAAAATATCCATCCGTAGGTTTTTGCATCCTTAGCCTCATGAACAAAGGACGAAAACTCTTGGTCATTCAACAGCGCGCGTTGGGCGTTTTCCGGCTGACGATCCCCATCATGAGGGAGCATGGGGGTTGTGGTGGGGCTGCTTTCTAACCCGCTGCTCGTCTGTACAACAAGGTCCAGAAAATCGAGTTTGAGCTCAGCGTTGTGCACATACTCAATTTTTGCTTTGGAAGGATAGCGCCGTTGGATTTCCTCTTCAAACTGCTGCAATGTCTCCGCTGATGCCAAATCGCAGCGGTTTGCCAACAACACATCGGCCTTTTCGAGTTGATCCCTCCATGCCTCTTGTTCTTGCAAGCCGCTGTGCACCCACATGGATGGATCTACCAAAGTAATAATAGTTCGAAGCTCAACGGCTTCTGCTACTCCTGGTTTGGCTAGAGTCTCCAAGATGCCGCTCAGCGTAGCTAAGCCCGTGGGTTCAACGATCAGTCTGTCCGGTTTGTACTGTTGAAGTAGGATAAGAATGTAGCCATGAAGTATAAAACTGGCTGAGCAGCAAATACATCCCCCAGCTAGCTGACGCACCTCAAAGCCTTTTTCTTCGCCATCTAGAGGAAACAATGCTTCGTCAATCCCGACTTCGCCATACTCATTGACCAAGATTGCCCAGCGCTCATGGGGAGGTTTCTGCCGAAGAAGCGAGTTGATGGCCGTTGTCTTTCCTACGCCTAAAAATCCACCGATGATGTTCACCGGTGTAGGCTGCCGCTTTGCCTTAGGCAAAGGTATCCTCCGAACACATGTTGTTCATTCTTGCTAATCTACCATACGACTGCATTATATGCAATCAAATTGCAGATAATGCAGTCCCCCCATCGCGGTCCATGAGGGGCGTGCTGGTTGGTCTCTTAACTGCCGGTTGATTTAGGTCCAGTGCAGCCGAAATCCCTTGGGTTGAACCCAAGTTCCTGCTTCTTTGCGTGGCTATGCCCCGCTGCGCGACCCCTTGTTGATTCTTACTGAATCAATTCAAGTGGTCTTTGCAATAAACGGCAGTCAGACAAACTCGCCTTGTATCGATACGTGAGCTGCAGGCCATCGAGTCCTGGCGTAGTTCCTGGCCCCTGTTATGTCTGTTGCTTTGCGAGCACCACGGAGATCGAGCGGGCTTTTCTGGGGGATGTGCCTGGTAGCTGATAGGGTCGTCTTCTGGATTGCTTAGGCGAGCGCAGCATGCCGGAGGCTAGGCGCATGGGGGATTGCCTGCAAAGAGACTCTTGATAAAGCGCTCGCAGCTGAGTGGCTGGTCCAGTGGGCATAATTGGAGGTACGCGTTTCGTGGAAGATTTCGACGAAGAGGGCGTACACTGGGCGTAACCAGCCGATGAGAGGCGAGGCCGTTCGAAGTATTTCAGGGCAAAGGTCGTCCGTCGGTATAGTTCGAGCTAGGCTTTTCGCGGAAGATTTCAACGAAACGGGCGTGTACTTGGTGTAAGCTACTGATGAGAGGCGAAGCTGGTCGAAGATTTCACGACAATGACCGCCCATAGGATGATGGCAGAGACCGAACAACGGGCTGCTAGGGCGTGTCTTTAAACTCCCGGCTGCAAAGATGACGCCGTATCTCGTGTTTGTGAGTGGTCAGCCCTGGAGGGAGGGGACTGAATGTATCGGGTCGAGGGGCCCTAAAGGGTGGCGAAGCTACGACCTCTCACACATGTGGGAGAAGCAAGTCAGAACGTGGTCCGGAGTTTAAAGACATGACCTACAGCAAAGCCTGGGGTAGAAGCAGGAACTTGGGTTCAACCCAAGTGATTTCTGCTGTAGTATGGTCTCCGCCTTTTGGTTGGAACGACATTCGAAATCGAGTACTAAGTTACCAACGATTCAGTGATTTTGGTCGTTTTTGGGGCAATGATTATCTGCACCATGCTAACAGCCGGTTGATTTAGCCATGCGTGTAGCTATCGAGCCCGGCTTTTCGTGAAACGCTGTGACGACCAGGCGAGCGTACCTGGCGGTACGTGACCGAGGAGAGACTTCTCGTGGTCCGGACCTTTCACGGAAAGAGCGGCCGATAGATGCGTGCAGGGCTAGATCAACCGGCTGTTAAGACGCACTCAGACCCGCGTACATGTTCAAGCGGTTTATTCTCCCAGGTGTTCAATAAGGATATTTGTGATTGTTTCTTCTCGAAAGGGAATAGTGACTTCTCCAAAAAGGGGTTTTGGTACTTTGTCTTTTAAAGACAGTTCTTTGTTAATGGCTTCTTTGATACGAGTAGCGAAATTTGTGCCCTCGTGAACAACGGATATGTCTCCTAGCTCCTCCACCAAGGCTGCGTTTTCGAGTTGGTCGCCCCTGGAGGCTGCGGTGGGAAGGGGCACGAGAATAGGGCGCTTGCCTAGGGCGGCCATCTCCACCAAAGTAGTCATTCCACTCCGGCACACAATATGGGAAGCGCCCTGAATGAGCGCAGCCATGTCATCTTGCACGATTCCTAGAGTATGTAAGTTACTTTTGGGTAGATCGGGGGATAATGCATTTTTTTGCTTACCGGCAATGCGAATGACGGTGTAGCTATCAGCAAAAATCTGGGCCAACTCTTCGGCTAATTGGTTTAGGGCTCTTGACCCCTGGCTTCCTCCAAAGATTAGTATATATGGATTTAGACGGGTAATGTTTTTCAGATGGGGATCTTGAATCTCTTGAATATTAAAGAAGATATTGCGAATGGGTATCCCGGCGTGAACCACATTTTTGTGTCCTTTGAGAGGGCCGAGGAGAAACCGGGCCGGGAGGGTGGTACAGATCACTTTAGCGAAGCGCATAGATATCTGTGTGGTTAGGCCCGGACTTCGGTCGGATTCATGTATCACCACCGGTATACCCAATATATATGCGGCGAGAACCACCGGGACGGCAACGTAGCCCCCCTTGGAAAATAATATCTTCACCTGCGCATCACGAAGGTGAGAAAAACTGGTGATAAAGCCGCTGATCACAAGGAAGGGGATGAAGAGGTTTCTGTAGTCAAAAGACCGGCGTAGCTTGGTGGTGGCGATCGATCGGAACTGTATACCGTGTTTGCTCATCACCTGCTCTTCGAGGGATGCTGCCTGTCCGATATAAATGCATTCGTAGCCACGAGACCTCATCGCTTCGATGATCGGGACATTCGGATACACGTGGCCGCCGGTTCCGCCACCGGTAAAAGCAACCTTCATGACCACCGTTGCCTATGCATCATGGAGGTAGACGTCCACGGAAAAGCTTTCTTGCGGGTAGATGAATATCCACGTGGTCAGTTGTCGGCGAAACTATTGAATGAGTTCTTCGAACAGGAAGTCCATGGCTATCCTGATCTTGAGTAATGGACGCCAGGGCGTGTCCTTAATCTCCAGCTGGGGAGCTGCCGCCGTATCCCGCGGGTGTGAGGTTTCGGCCCCGGAGGGAGGGTTCGGGATGTGCCGGATCGAGGGGCCCTAAAGGGTGGCGAAGCCACCGACCCCCCATAAGTATGGGAAACAATTCAGAACGCGGTCCGTAGGTTAAAGACACGCTGAGGGAGGGTAGCGGTCAGCTTTGGATCTGCTCCCCTGACGGGCTGCTGGATGGTTTCGATGCCGCATCCGGCCTTGGCTATGGCCAGCTGTGCGGGCTAGAGTGTAAACACCTAGCCGAAGATCGTTTGCTTTGGTGGCTGATACCTATTTTGGCTGCTTTCGAGGCTTTCCTTAGGAAGCCTTGGAGGTCATACTGTACCGGAGGTACGGAGGTTAATGGCACGCCCTCGCAGGACGGTGATCGTCGAAGGAGACCCTCATCATGAAGAAGGTACCGCTTACAGTAGGTAGTTTATTGTTTATCCCATTGACTTCGTGGCCCAAGGTGCATCAGTGACGGGGGTCAGTCTGGTCCGGATATGTGCTCTTGCTACCGGTTGTGCGGTTGTTGTGTGCCTGGGTAGCGAAAGCTTTGGGGCTGCCAAACCACCGCCAGAAATTAGCAGGGACGATAAAGAAGGTAGCCATGGTCGCACCGATGGCGCCGCTGTTGACGGTACCGATTCACCCCAAGCTACCCCTCAGGAAGATTTGGAGCTCCTGGAATGGATGCGGAAAATGCTTGAGGCGTCGCGTGAAACCGGAGGTGAGGCTCTGGAGGATACGTCAAGGGTACTACGAGAAATAGCTCGCCGTATTGGACAACAAAGCATGGATACGGCCACTCATGTTGCAGAGTGGGTCAGACACGACTGGAACAATATATGGGCATGGAAGTATCGGGTTGTTGCCGCCGGCGACATGGCATCACCGGTGGTCGAACAAAAACTCAATCAACTTGGCCAAGAGGGTTGGGAATGCTTTCACGTTGGACTCGGTAACGACGGTACCCCCGTATTCTATTTTAAGAAACCCGAACGCAGTTACCTCAAGAGCATCCCACTGCGAGATCTTCTTAAGACGCTTTCTATAACGGAGGGTGTCGACTAGCAGGCCATCGGAAAAGTGGGATGGGTGATCCGCGAAGTATCTTTTCCGTGGAACGCTCTGGATGAAGAGGGCGCATACCGGGCGTATGCAACCGATGAAAGGCGAAGCCGGTCCAGACGTTCCCCGGAAAAAGAACCTGCGAAGCGCCTAACTCACTTTTCCGATGGCCTGCTAG
>JAHQVK010000161.1 GCA_019634385.1 Myxococcales bacterium
CCGAGGAGAGACTACTAGCAGGCCATCGGAAAAGTGAGCTAGGCGCTTCGCTGGTCCTTTTTCCGGGGAACGTCTGGACCGGCTGCGCCTTACATCGGTTGCATACGCCCGGTATGCGCCCTCTTCATCCGGAGCGTTCCACGGAAAAGATACTTCGCGGATCACCCATCCCACTTTTCCGATGGTCTGCTAGTGGTCAGGACGTTTCACGGAAAGACCGGACGATAGATGCGTGCAGGGCTAGATCAACCGGCTGCTAGCTTGGAGGCGGGTCAGCAAGGCAGACGTGGTTTTGGACTCCTTCCTGACTGGCCCGACCGATGCTTCGAGCCTCTCTTCTCAGAAACCTCTCTGTCAGTTAGCCATGGTTAGTCTCTGTCAGCGTCCAAATATTCAAGCAAACCATGTTGCGATAGTTCCACGTCCCGTAAAACCCGACCCGACTTGCACCTCAAGTCTTTCGCCATAGTTCTCTGTCGAAGAAACGGGTACATTCGTTGCCCTCCTGGAGGCTAGGACTTCGGTGTGGTGCGTTTGGCCTCCAAATTTGCACGGATTTTTCCTAACCAGTCGCGAGCAATTTCCCGTTCTTCCGATTCCGTTTTTGGTGGATTCACCTTATCTTCCAGACGAATCACGCTTTCATCAGGAAGATTTTCGAGGAACCGGGAGGGTTGACGCTCCACATTTTGGCCAAAACGTTGTCTTCGACGCGCCCATGTAATTGTTAGATACTTCTTTGCTCTCGTCACCGCTACGTAGGCTAAGCGCCGTTCTTCTGCTAGCTCAGCATGCTCAAGCAAGGTCCTTCGATGGGGCAGAAGCTCTTCCTCCCAGCCGATGAGATAAACATGCAGCCACTCCAGCCCTTTTGCGGCATGGATGGTAGACAACACCACCTGATCATCTCGCTCGTCCTTTCGACGAGCATCCTCGATACCAGTGAGTGCCAGATCAGCCAAAAAGCCTTCCAAGCTTGCGTTTTCGATCTCAGGAGCTAAATCCAAATCCTCTTCTGGTTCAACATCCACCTCCATAGCCTCGTTCTTCTGTTTCTTCTTCATTCGCTGTTCGTACCGTTCCAGCTGCCGTACCAAGGCCCGCACATTCTCAACGCGGCGTTCAGCCGCCGCCGGATCGTCAGCACCAGCGAGCAACGCGGACTCTACCCCTGCCGCGCTCAACAGCTTCTTCACAACTGTACTCGATTTTTGGCTGTTAAGCCGATGACGATGCTCATCAAACAACGAGACCAAACCGAGTGCCGCCGCAACTGATCGAGGGTTCAAACCATCCACCTCATCAGCGCGTGATAGCGCTTCTAGCAATCCTAATTGCTCTTCCCGTGCCCAATTATCTACTCTTTTGATCGTCGTATCCCCTATCCCACGGGGCGGCCAATTCACGATTCGGCGCAACGCTTGATCTTCGTCTGGATTGTGTAATACGCGCAGGTAAGCGATCACATCCTTAACTTCTCGGCGATCAAATAGATTTAGTCCTCCAACCATCCGGTATGGTATGTGAGAGGCTCGAAGGGCCAGTTCAACCGGTCGAGCTTGAACATTTGAACGAAAGAGGACCGCGATATCACCCGGGGAAACGCCAGACTCAGTCAGAGACAGAATTTTACGAGCTACTTCTTCAGCTTCAACCTCTTCATCTTCCACCGAACTAATATGTACCGGCTCACCATCATGCCCTGCCGAGCGCAAGCGTTTCTCATAGCGTCCAGGGTTGTGTTCGATAATTGCGTTTGCTACGGATAGTATATGTCCTGTGGAACGATAGTTCGTAAGAAGCATGATTTTTTTCGCTCCCACAAAGTGCTTTTCAAACCCAAGAATATTGCGAACATCTGCCCCTCTCCAACCATATATAGATTGATCATCGTCGCCAACAACACACAAATTTTTCATCGGCCCCGTCAATTGCCGCAGCAATTCTAGTTGGGCACCATTGGTGTCTTGATACTCATCAACCATGATATACTGCCATCTATCCCGAAGACGATTACGAACCTCATCGCTGCCATGAAGTAGTCGGAGCGTAAGGAGCAATAGATCATCAAAATCAACCACGTTCTGCGACTGCAACGCTAGTTCGTACCGCTCATAGACTTCTATGGCGGCCAATTGATATTCTTCGTCCTCCTGCGAAGCTTCCACAAGATGGGGTAGAACGCCCTCCATGGACCTGAATGCAGATGCATCTATACCCGCATTCTTCGCCTGTGATAGTTGTGCCATTATTCGTTTGGGGTCGAACTTCCTATCGTCAATCCGCAGCGTTCGTAAAATTCGTCGAATGGTGCCTACCTGCTCCGCCCCATCAGTAATCGTAAAACTTGGCCGTAAACCAACCGCTTCTGGATGCGCTCTCAATATGCGAGCGCCGAGAGCATGAAAAGTAGAGATCGTCGTTCCCCGCACGCTCTTCCCCACAAGCGCCCGCGCTCGTTCTTTCATCTCCGTTGCCGCTTTATTGGTAAAAGTAAGGCAGAGAACAGATTTGGGCGACACACCATTGTTGATAAGTTTTGCAAGCCGAAAAGTTATGACTCTTGTTTTGCCCGAACCCGCCCCTGCCAACACAAGCAACGGACCGTTGGTAGTAAGCACAGCTTCCAATTGTTCTTGGTTCAGCCCCGACATATCCACCATATTAAGGCACCGTGTATCCAAGATCAGTCAGCATACGAACGACAGCGATGAGCGGGATCCCGGTTATCGCCGTCGGATCCTCCGACTGTACTCTCTCAAACAATACTATACCTCCCTGCTCAAACTTATAAGATCCGGCACAGTCAATGGGGTTATCGCGTTCCACATACCGGTTCACAGCATCAGCGGAGAGTGCTCGCACCGTCAGCTGGGTCTTATCCACATGGTACATCCGCTCTTTTTGCCGGAGGATGCATACCGCAGTTATCAACGTGTGAGTTCGCCCACTTAAGGAGAGCAACTGCGTCACCGCTGCTTTTTTTGTACCTGGCTTACCAAATATTTGGTCATCCAAAGAAACAAGCTGATCTCCAGCCAAGATGGTGGCATCTGGGTACAAGGCCTGAACCGCCTCAGCCTTGAGCTCAGCGAGAGTCTGTGCCAGACGAGCGGGCTCGGAAATCTGAGTCTGTATCTTGGCCTCATCTACCTGAGGCGCGATCGACCGAAATTGTAGCCCCAGCTGTGCTAGTTGTGCCTTCCGATAAGAAGACGAGCTGGCGAGAATGAGCATCGAAAACACATTCTGCCCCAGTGACACGCGAATGCAAAACCAAAGTTTCCATCTACCCACAAGCAACGCATATAACTCGATAAGAAAGTTAGTTACAGCAAAGACCACTTGAATTAATTCTGTAAGAATCAACACGAGGTCGCGCAACGGAGAATAGCCCGGCGTAGAAGCTGGAACTTGGGTTCAACCCAAGGTATTTCTGCTGTATCGCAACTGCGAGGACTGCTATCTGAAGACTATTCGCGTACCGCTCCACAAAAGGTATACACCAACCGCAGCTGCTGTACTCATCATCAGGTGTCACTTAGACCTCCCCACGAGCTCGCCCGAAGCCACCAGCGAAAGACACTGGTAGCTGGAGGACAACCCTCGGTTCAGACCCAAACAATACAAACCAATCTAGGGCGTGTCTTTAAACTCTGGCTGGGGAGACGAAGCCGTATCCCGCGTGTGTGAGGAGTCGGCCCCGGAGGGAGGGTACCGGACCGAAGGAACCGAATGGGTGGCGAAGCCACCGAACCCTCACAAGTGTGAGGAACAAGTCAGAACGCGGTCCGGGGCTTAAAGACACGCCCTAACAGCCGGTTGACTTGGCCATGTGTGTAGCTGTCGAGCCAGGCTTTTCGTGATACGCGCTGACGACGGGGCGAGCGTACCTGGCGGTACGTGACCGAGGATAGACTTTTCGTGGTCAGGACCTTTCACGGAAAGACCGGCCGGCAGATGCGTGCAGGGCTAGATCAACCGGCTGCTAAGCCGAAGACTTCACCTCACGTCACAACAGGTGACCACGACGACCCCGTTTGGCAACCGAAACGTGCGAACCACAATCGACGGCCAAGCGATGTCGTTACAGCCGAAATCCCTTGGGTTGGACCCAAGTTGCCACTTCTACACCGGGCTATGCCCCGCTGCGCGCCCTCTTGTTGATTCTTACTGAAGCAATTCGAGTGGTCTTTACTGTAACCTCAACATATAACTATTGTGTAGCACCCGTTTTGACTGAAGGTTCAAACTCGGTGGAAAAACCCAGAGGCCGCTGATAAGAGATCTATCCGTAGGTCGCTGAACCTTCTAGCAAATCAGGTGTTAATGATAACATCATTGCAACACAGTCTATTCAATATTTTCCCGGAAAAACTTTGAAAGCCTTGGCCCTCTCTGACTCGCATAATGACTTCCTGACATACCATATAGGTGGTCTGGGATATCTATCAGTCGTTCATAGTTCATCTTGCAGACTGGCTGCTGGTGTCGCACCAAAAGATCGTCCTCATACGGACGGACCTCCAGCACCGCTGCTGTTCCTTGCTTTTTTCCTGTCTCGCCCCAACCAAATCCGGGATCAAAAAACCCGGCATAGTGAGCTCGAAATTCCCCCGCGCTAGTGTCGTATGGTACCATCTCGACCGCGTACTCTGGAGGCACCACCACCTGCTCAACGGTGGACAATATATAGAAGTCTTCTCTTGATAGGAACAGCGCCGCATCTCGAGGACGCACAATAGGCTCAAAAAAGTCTCGGGGGTCGTAACTATTGATGCAACCTAAATCTAGAGGCCGAAAGCTTTTTTTTGCCACCCATCCGACTACTGGCTGATCAAGATCTACCGTCATCAACAGACCATCGGACTCAGCCCAACCTAATCGGGGATCATCCGGATCCACCACCTGACCCTCAGCGTCATACAACAGCGTTTTTTCACCGTGCAAGGCTCTCAATTCTGGTCCATTGAGCACCGATCGGCGTTCGAAAAAAATAATCTGATTAAGTGAATCCCCACTGCGAAGACGTATGTCAAAACTCTTTGGAATCACCTCTAAGAAGAGCTCACCCTGATAACCGGGAGGCAACCGATCGTACCTAGGATTCTCATCGGTCAGCACCCGAGTCTGAATATCTATGCGACCGATACTGCTCTTACTATTTGCATACGCGGTGAGTTTTGGCGAAAACCTTACCGCCTCTCTCAGTCGAATTACATAAACTTCCCCACGAACCAAAATTGCAGGTGATGACAGATCAATAGCCCGGCGACTATATCGACCGACCAGGTCTCTAACTCTCTCCCCCGTAAGAGGCAATACCGACCCCGGCATAGCCCACGCTTCATCTCCCAAAGTAAGGTCAAGCGACGCCGGCTGGATCTGCGTCGCAGAAATGGTCCCCGGAGATGCATACACAACCCCTTGCTCAATCAGTTCTGCAATTACCTGAGAGGGAAACGTCCCATATGTGGATGTGAGCACAAAGCCGGGGTACCACGAGCTATCGGAAGACCCAATCGGCTCATTGAACGTATCGGGGGGAGATTTAACCTACGTGCCCATCAGGCGGCGCCTTCCATTGACCCCAAAGACCTTGAGGCATACGGATCTATTGTGGACCTCGCGCTCTATAGACAAGGAGAACCAGAGGCACTAGCCGATGTCATCGACCGGTATGGTCCCATGGTTTGGGCACTCGCACGGCGTGGATTTGTATGCGAGGATGCCATTACCCTCGGAGCGGAACGGACCACTATACGGGTTCTTGGCGCTCCCTCCGCCCAAGTCGCGGCCCAACTCACTGAACGCATTCTGACCAATGTCCTGCAGCCGGATCAGCGAGCGCTGGCGGAAGACGAAGAAAGTATCGAGCGATATGTGCTGGAACTTACACGGATAGAGTTGTTTAGAGCCGGGGAGCGAGCCGCCCGCCTGATCAGCCTCAATGAGTTAGAGGACCAGCAAAGCGTACCCGCCGAAATTGAAGACCTCGATGCACTACTGTATCTAGGCCAACGCCCCGCCTTAAAGGCGCTCCCTCTGGAAGACAGCGAACGCCTTCATATTGAAGAAGGGGAGCAGATCACGAAGAGATTTGTGCTCTCACTCGATCCTCGGAGTCAGTCTATGGTGCACCTTCGATTTGTCGTCGGGCTTGACCGAACAGCAGTAGCCAAACGGCTTGACTTCGGTATCACCGCGGTCGCTCTCCTTGAAGACCGACTGAGACGGCGAATCCGCCAGCAGCTTCGAACCACCCTCAATAACCCATACCTCGGAAATGCAGATATCGACGCATTTTTAGGAAAAACGCCGTATCGCCTACTACCTTCACCAGTCACCTGGGACCGCCTTTCTCAACGGGTCCGCCTCCGAACCCATCGAGAACCACCCGCCTCTTATGCTCGCCGACTCGCCTGGGGGCTCGGTACTTTGGCGATGGCCGCCTTCGGTGGCACCGCCATTTGGCTTGGTTGGTTGCCCTCAAGCGATCATCACAACCTCCTCCCCCCCCAGATCCACCTCCGATGCGCACCGGCTTGCCTCCCCGGTGCTGAGGGGCACCTCGGCATACGAGGTTCCCAAGATGCCCGCCGATTTGCGGTGGTACTTCGTTCCCCGAACGGTATTGTACGCCCGCTCCTTGTTGCCCCCGACGGCGGGAGTCTCCGCCTGCCTTTCGGAGCAAGGTCACGTATGGTTCCAGTACCTCACCCTATCCGACTCCCCCCCGATACTGAACCTGGGACCGAAGCGATCGTAGTGTTTTCAGAAGACAAACTCACCGAGAAAGAAGTTTTTGACGTCGCTTCAGGCATTGCCTCCTTTCCGTACGTCACCGCAACAGCAACAACCCTTGCCGTTCAATGAGCAAGCAATGTCGCCTATCGACACACGCCACATCCTCGGCCGAGATGAGATTTAGGACCAAACACGACCAGCGGTCGAGCCCAGCATGACAACTACCCGCACCCTCACCACCCATGAACGCCATTGGCATTGTACCCTTGACACCCCTCGCCTCGTGCCTCATGTGGTCCTGACTTGAGGCCGAGCGGCTACTTAATCCTCTAGGTTGGGTTTGGCTCAGCAACATCCGACATCAGAACGCTGTTATTGGATTGATATGGCTGGCGAGCCTCAAGAGCGTAACGTTCGCACCCTGCCGACGGGCAAAGAAAGGCTCCGAGATGAAACAAGACATTCATCCCCAGTATTTTGGCGCCACTGTATCATGTGCATGTGGCAATACTTTTGAAACAGGAACTACGGTTGGCAACCTCAATGTTGATATCTGTGGAGCATGTCATCCGTTCTACACCGGTAAGCAAAAACGGGTCTCGGAGGCTGGTCAGGTCGAGAAGTTCCGCCGCAAGTACGGTCGCCGACGAAAATAGGCATCTCCTCCCAGGATGGAGTAAGCTGGCAAGCGCATGAATGTGGGAGGCCAAG
Source organism: Myxococcales bacterium (assembly GCA_019634385.1). GTDB lineage: Bacteria > Myxococcota > Kuafuiibacteriia > Kuafuiibacteriales > Kuafuiibacteriaceae > JAHQVK01. The sequence goes on from JAHQVK010000161.1 coordinate 7,459, forward strand.
CTGTACTGGAGGGCGTGATGATGCGCGCCCCTAACGCGATGGCGGTGGTGATCCGTCGTCCTTCGGACCAACATTTGGTTGTTCTCGACCAGCCATGGAGACCACTGTGGACCTATGCCCCTCCCATGCTCGCTAGATGGCTGCGACGTATGGCGTATTGGCCAATCACTCGAGGGGCATTGGTTTTGGTGGAGTCCATGCTCAACGGGCTTCAGGCATTGTCCTTCGCGGCTGAAACACTGGAAGACGACAATCTCGCTCCAGTATCAACCGCTTCCAACAAACCACCGGGGGGGGCTCTTTTCAGTTTCTGGTCCCTGATGACCACCGGTGGCCTAGGGGGGGGAGTAACTTCTCGATCAAACACGAAAACCCCTTTCCGTGCTGGCCCCTTCATAGTCTCCCTACTGGCTGCAATAACCCTATTTGTGGCAATTCCTCACGGTCTAGCTTGGCTCATCAGCTGGCTAATTGGTGGGCATTGGGGTACCGATAGCCTGGCCTTTCATCTGCTAGATGGAGCGATCAAGCTCCTATTTTTCATCGGTTATGTTTCTGGAATTGCCCGAATCCCAGAAGTTCATCGGGTTTTCCAGTACCACGGTGCAGAACACAAGGTTGTCAATGCCTACGAGCAGAATCGCCCCCTTGATATCCACGAAGTGAAGTGGCAAGGCACGTTTCACGCCCGCTGCGGCACCAGCTTTATTCTACTCGTATTGACTATATCCATACTTGTTTTCTCCCTGCTACTCCCGCTGGTTCCCCCATTGTCAGAGTACTCACTGCTCAACCACCTAGCGTTGATGCTAATCAAAATTCCGTTGATGTTACCGCTCGGTGGACTCGCTTACGAGATCAATCGGTGGGCGGCGCAACACCCGGACAAGGCCATGGTCCAAATTCTTGTTTTCCCAGGAAGATGGATGCAAAAACTAACCACCCGGGAGCCGGATCATTCCCAGCTCGAAGTGGCCCTTGCCGCCATAAAAGTGGTGCTCCATCGGCAAAGTTTGGTGGCCCACCGTGGCACCGCAGTCCGGACCGAATATCCAGACCTCAAGGCGCTGGAGGCTACCCTAAGCAGCGCAACCAACCACTATGACGATGCGCGACAAGCTACGTGAGGTAGAGCGGAAGTTCGAAGAACTCACCCATCGGCTCGAAGATCCTACCCTGATTACCGACCCCAAGGCCCTCATGGAGGTGACGCGAGAAAGGGCTCGACTGGAAAAGGTCGTCTCAAGTTTTAGGGAGCTTGAACAAGTGGAATCAGATCTCGCCGGCGCTAGAGAACTCCTTGAAGAAAGCTCGGAAGAAGAGCTGAGGGAGATGGCCAAAGCGGAGATCAAAGAACTAGAGCCTCATGTAGAAAAGCTCGAACGCGAACTCCAACTGTCACTTCTCCCTCGTGATCCCATGGATGACAAGAGCGTGGTCTTGGAAATTCGGGCCGGCGCTGGTGGCGATGAAGCTGCGCTTTTCGCTGGGGAACTCTTTCTGCTCTACCAACGCTACGCTGGCGACAACGGGTGGCGGGTGGAGATCATGAGCGACAGCCCGGGCACCGCGGGAGGCTTCAAAGAAATCATAGCCACGGTTGAAGGTACTGAGGTCTATGCCCGCATGAAGTATGAGGCCGGCGTCCATCGAGTGCAACGCGTGCCTCAGACTGAATCTCAAGGCCGGGTACATACATCTACAGTTACCGTCGCCATCATGCCCGAAGCTGAAGAGGTTGATGTCCACATTGATGACAAAGATCTCCGTATCGACACGATGCGAGCCAGTGGACACGGAGGCCAGTCGGTCAATACCACCGACAGTGCCGTCCGCATTGTCCACCTTCCGACCAACACTATGGTCGTCTGCCGAGATGAAAAATCTCAGCACAAAAACAAAGCGAAAGCGATGAAAGTCTTACGCGCCCGGCTCTACGAGGTGGAACGTGAACGAGCGGCAGCAGCCACTGGAGAACAGCGCCGCAGTATGGTTGGCACCGGGGATCGGTCCGAGAAGATTCGAACTTATAATTTTCCCCAAGACCGTCTCACCGATCATAGGATCAATCTAACCCTATATAACTTACCCAAAATCATGTCTGGAGAGCTGGGTCCGGTGGTTACCGCCCTACGAACCCATGCGCAAGCAGAACTCCTCGAAGGAGAAATCAACTAGGGCGTGTCGCAGGATACAAGTCAGAACGCGGGCCGGAGAGTAAAGACACGCCCTAGCAGCCGGTTGATCTAGCCCTGCACGCATCTATCGGCCGGTATTTCCGTGAAACGTCCTGACCACGAAAAGTCTCTCCTCGGTCGCGTACCGCCAGGTACGCTC
>JAHQVK010000162.1 GCA_019634385.1 Myxococcales bacterium
CTCCGGTTTATCGGAACGAACATAGGGGTGTGTTTTCCCGCGTTGGACGCATTGATCCTCCGTAAAATAACCCCATACCGCTCCGCTATTTCTACATAAGCTACAATTACAATCATTTATGAAATCAGGTTTACGCGGAATTTCCACTGTAACTGCGCCGCAATGACATTGCGCCTTCAAGCCTTCATTCATTTTCAAGCTCCAAGAATACAGCAGAAATCACTTAGGTTGAACCCAAGTTCCTGCTTCTACGCCCGGCTATGCCCCGCTGCGCGCCCCCTTGTTGATTCTTCCAGAATTAATTCAAGGGGGCTTTGCTGTAATCCGCATCATCAACAATATCATCAGCTTTGCAGCTAACTGCGACCACAACACCATCACGCGGGGCCTCAAGCGTCTTTTCCTTTTTCATCGCTTCCACAATGATAAGCGGGTCTCCCGCCGTGACAACACCGCCGACTTTGGCATTCACAGCGATAATCTTGCCAGGCATGGGCGTAGTGAGGGCGTTGGGTAAGCAGTCTGGGCAAAAGACACCCCCAAGACAGTGTTGGCATTTAAGCCGGAGACCACTAGGTTAAATGAATGAAAAATCTGGACGCGATCGTTGTCGGCGCAGGACCAGCTGGCGCGAGTGCGGCTGCCATCCTCGGAAAAGCCAATCGACGAGTGTTGCTCATCGACCGAGGACAGTTTCCCAGAGCCAAGACATGTGGCGATGGACTAACTCATAAATGCCTATCCCACCTCCAAGAGCTGGGAGCCTTAGACACCTTTCTCTCACATGTAGAAGTTGAAATCTTTGGCTATTCGCTCTTCTTCTCCAATGGCATGGAAGTCACCATGCGAAATTGTGCCGACGAACGTCAGCCTTTCGCATATATTATGCCTCGTTATATTTTCGACAACATCTTAGTCGAAAATGCTCTCCGCTATTCTTCCCTAAGCTTTCTCCCGAAAACTCGGGTCTCTCACCTTATATATGAAGACAGTCAAGTTGTAGGGGTACAAGCCCATAGCAACAATGAGACTCATACTTTCCGAGCGCCATTGATCATTGATGCTGCGGGAGCAAATAGTCCCCTCGCGGTACAGGCTGGCGAAGGCAATCGGGATCCATATAAGTGTGCGATAGCACTACGCGGATATTTTGAGAATGTCCAACATCTATCGAACACTATTGAACTATACTTTGATCCGATCATCCTTCCTGGATATTTTTGGATCTTCCCAACCTCGTCATCAACCGCAAATGTCGGTTGCGGAACTTTTCAACACATCATCCAGCAACGAGGCCTCAATTTACGGTCGGTTCTGAACGAGTTCATGAAGACTCACGCGGTTGCCCGCACCAAAATGGCTAATGCGAAACCGGTTGGCGAATTGGTAGGCGGCAAAATCCCTCTGCCCATAGACAAAAATTCTAATGTCCGTGACGGGCTTTTGTTGGTTGGTGACAGCGCCGCCTTTGTTGACCCACTCACCGCAGAAGGCATATCCTTCAGCATGCATTCCGGAATTGAGGCGGCCAAAACCGCGATAAAGGCTCTCGACCAAAATGATATCTCCGCTTCCGGATTACATGCTTTTGATAGTTGGAGAAAAGCGGAATATACATCGAGATTTTCGAAAAGTATCTTCTTCCAAGAGAGCCTACCCGAAGGATATCTGCAGAATTTGATACATGCCCGCCTAGAAGAATCAGGCTCAACGCAAAAAGCGGCGGAAGACCGCGGCTACCAATACGAGTTAGCGGTCAAGATCAAGGCTATGCTCCGCGCACTATAGGAATTATATTGCAACTTGAACAATCGGGGATAGCGGAATACTGCAGAAATCACTTGGGTTGAACCCAAGTCCCTGCTGCTACGCCGGGCTATGCCCCGTTGCGCGACCACTTGTTGATTCTTACAGAATCAATTCAAGTGGTCTTTGCTGTACTATACTATTTGTACTACGAGACTACCCCATCTACGCAAGCAGACCGGTGTTGACCACCCCGTTGTTACAAGCCCATATCTTATGTATAGCTGGATCACGGCCTTTAAACGCTCCGAGCCCCAGCCCCTCAACCACCGCCTCTAAGACCGCCAAGTTGTTGCCACCAGTACCCACCGTGCCTTGCTTGAAAGAAGGCATCCGAGTAGCCACCATATTAGGCCCGTTCCCACTGGAGTGGTCTTGACCATTCCCCATATCCGTGACCTGCACAACAACCGTGTTATCCAACATCTTCGTCCCCGGAAGAGCTGGATCATCTTCTTCGAGCAACCGCCGAATAAGATATGCAATGCCTTGATTCATGTAATTCACCATCTCCGCCATTGCGACTGGGGGTGCCGCATGACATGAGCCATGATAGTCCGCCTTGTGTTGGGTGTTGTGGGCGTACCATGTTGCTTGATGGTAACCGAGTTGCAGGGTCATTACATTAGTAATCCCGCACTGGAGAGCCAACACAATGAGATCGGCTTGCAGCTCTGTGGTATGAGCAAACGGTACTTCTATACCGCCATTCGTGGGATACCCATTCGCGTTCCAGCTGGGAGAGGCGCAGGCCCCGTCGTTGCTCGGTGCCGAAGAACCGGACAGCCGGGATTCGATCTCTTGTATCGCCGCTTCATGTTTCTCTAGAGTTTCCCGTTCCAGACTGCCTAACTCGTTCTTCATACCCGCTATCTCGTTCCGATGAAGATCGAGAATGCTGAGTTTCCGGTTTCGAGCCACCTCCGGATTGACACCGGCGGAGGGTGAAGCACCGGAAAAGAGCTGGCTAAACGCAGCACTAGGACTATCCTGACAGGGAACAGAGTCCCCTGACTTGCGACCGATGACCTCTTGAGGATTCTCTGTTTGCACCCCGAGCGCGTAGGAAGCAAAGGGGGTGGTGGTACCGACAACGCTCGCAATGTTCTGATCGATCGTGTCGCCCGTCCAGTCTTGGTCATAACGAACCTCCCCCAGAGCCTTGCGAGCGGTACCGTGACCGCTACCTACAACGTCCACCTCTCGGAAGTTACACACCGACTGGAGCCCTTCGTAGGCTTGGGTAGCCACATTCAGCTCCGTGCCCGAAGGCAGCCAGAGCCCATTGGGGGCGCCATTGCTAGCGTAGACAAAGACAACTCTTTTGACCGCTGATTGAGCTTGGGCCCGACGGGTGGCCATCAGTCCACCAATCAGCGGTACGGTCCGGCAAACAGTGGCAGTAACGCCAGCTTTTCCAATAAATTCCAAGAATTTACGACGATCTCTGTCAACTGTTTTATTCATCTCATGCATAAGCTATAATCTCACAAAGCCCACTTTCCGTGTAGTGGCACCAGCCAGCCGCTGACGAGCTGTTCTTTACACCATAGTCTCTTATCGCTGAGTACGAGTTCAAACCCGTACACCATACTTTCAAGACGAACTCAATGAATCGGGAGCGTGCGTGATTTCAACAAAGCCACGATCTCCGCTCGTGACCGCGGTTCATCCCGAAGATCAACAAAGCAACTCGCCAAGTACTTATACTGCTTAAGCATCAAGAGGCCCCAGACCTGAAAGTAATCGATACCCTCAAAGATGACCGCGTCATCGTTAGCGTACTTCTCCCGCTTTTGCATGAAATCCCGCGGCATCTCAGACCAATGAAGATTGGGCCGCTCATGATGACCAATGTGGTATCCATCATTAAAGCAACGACGATTATACCGAGTATTGATACATACGATCGAGCTCCGTCGATCATTCCCGGGATCAGCTGGATCAACGAACGCATGCTGGGCCCAGTTTCCGGCCATCATCAGAAACCGAGCCAAAATCATTGGCACCACGAGAACCACCATCGTGGATATCAAGTTGACACGAGCGAGGGTCAACACCGCAAACAACCAGCCTAGTTCACCAACAATCAGGCGCTTTACCAAACGCCAACGCTTCCGCCTTATGAGGTACCTTATGAGGTTGGGATGGATAAAGAGGAAGAAATTTGCCCAATAGTGCAGAAAGCCTCGTATACTATCTCTACGATACTTCATTGTTGTACTGAGATCGTCAGGAAGATTGCCTTCCGCGTGATGCATCCCGATGTGATGAACAAAGTATGCTTCTGGCGTTTCTCCTGCCAAGGGGCCTACAGTCCAAACAATGATTCGGGTCAGCCACCGATATTGAGGCTTAAACAACGGTCGGTGAGAAATGTTGTGAAGCGCCAAAATAAAACGGTCGAAGAACAGCCCAAATAGTACAAAATAGTACGCAACATAAATGCCCCATGGTGGCTCTGATAACGAATAGAGCAGGGTTACTAGAGGCCACAAGACCACCGCCATGCTCAACAAGAGTTTTGCGATCGGAAGATCTCGCTCTTCCCGAATAAAGTGTAGCAGGAAGCGATCTAGCGGGCCCCGGTGGACCATCGGGACAAATACCGGGTCAGTAATTTCGATGAGCGCTGCCATACACGCTACCGTTTCGGCGTTTTGAGCAGCGGGGTCAAGACGTCCCGATCTTCGGTTTGTGGCAATATTCATTGTATGCCTTTACACCCCGGTGACCAAGCCCCCGATTTTGCCCTCATAGACCAAAACGGCACGGTTGTCCGTCTGTCAGGTCTTCGCGGTCAACCGGTTGTTGTTTTCTTTTATCCTCGGGATCATAGCCCACTGTGTAGCCAAGAAAGCTGCTACTTTCGAGACGAATACCAAAGATTCCAGCAAGCTGAGGCTAAGGTCCTTGGCATCTCCGCTGATGACTCACGCACTCACGCGAATTTCGCCCAAAAGTTAGCTCTTCCCTATCAACTTCTCTCCGATAGCAATCGGGAGGTCGCTCGAGCTTTTGGTGTGCCTCAGCGATATGGCCTCTTACCCGCCCGCGTGACCTTCACTATCGATCCTGAGGGCATCATCCAGCACATCACCCATGCTGATCTTTCCGTGGCTCGCCACGTAGACGAAGCTATGCTCGCTCTCCAAAGGCTGAAATAACTTCGCGCTTATCTCCCTCCGTTGTCCACTGGCTGTATCTGGGAACTTGCTCCCGATTCGCGAACCGGCCATGAAGTTTTATTATGTCGAGCGACTTCGATCTTCAGCTGATGCGGCTAGAACTTCAGCACCTGATGGATGTAGCCGTCACCCTTGAGCAACGTATCAGAGAAGGGCTGGCGGCTGATGGACGAGAAATTAAGGCCCTACCGGCCTATTTATCCCCGCCACCTGACGATCTACGCGGCGACGCTTGGGTCGTTGATGCCGGCGGAACGAATGTTCGCGCCGCGTACGTACGGATTGGACCAGAGGGGGATGTGGTGGTCGCCGGGCCGAACAGCGAACGCTTACCCGTTCGGGGCGAAAGCGAAACGGACGAACCGATGCAAGCCCAAGCGTTTTGGAATATGCAGGCTGAGCTCGTAGCGAAGTGTCTGAGCACACTGGATACTCCCTCTGAAAACGCTCCTTTAGGTTACTGTTTCTCCTATCCATCCACAGTCCACGAAAATAGGGACGCTACGCTCATCACCTGGACCAAAGGGGTAGCCATTGACAACGTGGAGGGCCACACTGTTGGTCGACCTCTGTGTCAAGCACTCCAACCGCGGGGTGTTTCGCCAGCGCAAACGGTCGTGCTCAACGACACCGTGGCCGCGCTCCTCGGGGGGGCATCCTTCGCTACCCACTCGGAGCGAGTCATTGGTCTCATCGCTGGTACCGGAACCAATATGGCGACCTATTTCCGCCCGTCCACAGCTCCCAAACTCCACTCAAACGACAACCAACCCATGGCCATCAACCTGGAGTCTGGCAATTTTGTGCCCCCATTTTTGACCCCCGTTGATGACGCCTTTGATGCTAGCGGAGATAAACCAGGCCAACAACGGTTCGAAAAAGCGGTCTCCGGCTACGCCCTTCCCTACCTTTTTGCGCAACTCGTGCCCGAGCTTGGCTTCGATCCCCAGGAAGGCTCAGGTCCTCTCGGTCATTACAAGACAACCGGTACTGGTCGGGCTCAAGCCGCAGCAGAGGTGCTACTGGATCGTTCCGCAGACCTTATGGCTGCCGCGCTACTAGGTGTGGCTCGTACACTGGGAGGCCGAGAGCCGGTCACTGTCCTGGCGGAGGGTAGCCTCATTTGGAAAGCACCGGGCTACGCAGATCGTGTCCGTCGCCAATTGGCAGCTCTTTGCCCAAACGGGCCGACTATCAGCATTGCCCGACGTCCGGACGTTAACTTGTTTGGGAGCGCAGTTGCGGCTCGTTCGTTGGTTGCCTAAAGGACCAAAGGACCAAGTAACAGCAACAAGGTTCGGTGCATCTACTTCTTTTTCTTCGCCCACGCCTCCACCGAATACTCCCCCGCTCCTAGGAGCAAAACCGCCACGAATCCGATCAAGTACACCAGCTCCAGTTCCTGCCCCCACGGATTTTTGGAGTGGATGACGAAGACCGTCGCCATCGAGCTAAGAATGAGCGGAATGGCGGCAAGGCGGGTCATGAGGCCAAGCACCAACAGTATGGTGCAACCAAACTCCGCAAATACCAACCAGCCCAACCAAGCGTCCGGCCCGAAGCCAAACGGAATATCGGACAGGACCTCGCTTCGACCACGCAGCAACAGGTCCACTTTTCTGATGCCATGATGGGTCAGCATCAATCCACCCACCCCAACTCGAAAGATAAGGAGTCCGACTTCACGCAGTCGTGTCATCATGTTCATGCCAATATAGATTGAAGCAGGTGACAGCCTCCATGTCACAGACATCTACTTAATAAGTACGCAAACAACCACTGTCCGCTATGAACTCGTCGATTTCCGCCCGCCGGCTCAATACCGCGAAGTCAGCCCGGCCCCGATCGAACTCGGCCCCCTCCACTTCGCGGACGACGTCGCCCCACTGGCCCCCCACCGCCACTACGACCAGGAGGTCCTTGACGGGCCCAACGGGGTCTTCCTCGGAACCGGGGTCGGGCTCGCGGTTCAGGCGCTGATTCGCCTCTAGGCTCAAGCGGCCGAACCGTGACCGCTTCCCTCGGCATCTCCGTTCGGGCCATCTCGAGGAGCACCGCTACCAACGTGGCCGGATCATGTTTCTCAAGAAGGCTTTCCGCGTAAGTTAGCTGCTTGGCGGCAACCTCTTCCCCTGCATCGAGCCGCGCGTGCAACACCCGGCGAGTAGCTTTGAGCGCAGACTTTTCGATCCTCTTCGCATCGGGGATCCCGGTCCACTCCGCATCAATTCTGGCCCGACCCAGCAACCGTCGGACCGGACGTTCCGCACTCGGTGGCACCAGAAGGAGTGACCTACCTTTTTGCCCCGCCCGACCGGTACGTCCCGAGCGATGGGTGAACGACTCCGGGTCTGTAGGCAAATCGTAGTGAACCACCGTGGAGATATCCTGCACGTCGATGCCTCGAGCAGCGACATCGGTAGCCACCAGTACTCGGATGAGACCCCGACGGAATGCAGCCAGTGTTCGCTCCCGCTGAGCTTGTGAGAGTTCGCCAGAAAAGGGCATCGCAGAGAACCCATCTTCAGCCAACAGTTCGGCCAATTCCGCAGTGTCCATACGACGACGGACAAACACCAGCCACGAGCCACCGCCTCGGACATGGTCACTCAACAGTAAGTTGATGAGCGCACCATGGCGTTCATGGGGCAGAACTAGGTGCGCAACGTGCTCAATGTCGGCATTCGCATCACCGAGTCGGGTCCCTTCAATGTGGAGAGCGTTGTGTTGATAACGATCCGCAAATCGCAAAACACCGCGAGCGAAGGTCGCGGATACCATATGGACGCGCCGTTCCGGATGGAGTCCTTCCAAAATGGAATCCAACTCCTCGCGAAACCCGAGATCCAGCATTTGATCCGCTTCGTCGAGCACCACATGCCGAACACCAGAGAGCTCTATCGCTCCGGACCGAACATGATCCAGTAACCGACCCGGCGTGGCCACCACCAACATGGGATGCTTCGCCAAGGCCCTACGTTCTCTGACCGGATCCGTTCCTCCGGTGATAACCACCACATCGATCCCAGGACGCGCCTCGAAGAGCGAACCTAGCTCACCTCGAACCTGGGCCGCCAACTCGCGGGTAGGCGCAAGCACAAGTGCGTAGGGACCCGTGCGCCCGGTCTGCTCATTAGAATGTAAATGCCGTTCGAGGGCCAACCCCACCGCAACGGTCTTACCTGAGCCTGTCTGAGAGGAGATCCGTAGATCACGGTCCTCCTCTTTGTTCTCTACAACCGACCTCTGGACCGCAGTTAGCGCGGAAAACCCTCGCCGGGTCATCGATTCCTGGAGGTCACTAGCTATCCCTAGAAGGGAACCATCTTCCGGCATGCGTGCGCGTGGGTACGCGACACGAGCGGAGCAAGCAACCATCGTGGAATCTCCCGACCGGTTTTTGTCGATGAACGCGTGCAATTACCCCCATGCACATATAAAAACTGACACGTCGATTTTGACGATTTCCTCCTAAAAACTACATGTCGCTGTTTCAGGGAAAAGATATCGACTCTCATTCTGGCGATACTCATCCGGCGCAACCCTGGCGTTCTAACAAAAGGCCAATGCCGAGAAGTATATGTAAGAGTAAAAAATCTCAGTGAAAGCAAGCGGCATAAAAACCAGATGCCGCCCTCTCTGCCTCCCGCCGAGTCATCCTACCCAGTGTGCCTTGACTCGTTCATGAGCGACCACCAGACTCCGCGACGTGGAGCACATGGCTCTGGAAGAGAGTGTCGCACGGGGTCGCCCCAAGCTGAAGTCCCTGCTGGAACTGTCCTGTGGCCAACAGAGTCTGCTCGCGCAGACTCACGATTATCCGGACCCGGACACCATCGCGTCCGCGATGGGACTTGGCTGGCTACTTAAAGAGCTTGTGGGGATAGAGCCCACTATCGGCTACGGAGGAGTTATTGAGCGCGCAGAAAACAAGACGATGATCAAGCAGCTAGGCATTCGAATGCGACGAATGTCCCCAGCAGACTTCAAGAAGTTTGACCTGGTCGCACTACTGGACACTCAACCGGAGGTTGGAAACCATTGTATCCCTCCCGAACGTCGTCCAGATGTGGTTTTTGATCATCACTTTCCCCGAGAACTGGAAGGCCCAGAGCCGGCTTTCTTTGATGTCGGCGGCGAGTATGGAGCGACGTCCACCAAGATCGTGGAACTTATTGTTGCGGCTGATGTCTGTCCGCCGCAGGATGTTGCTACCGCCCTCTTCTACGGGATCAAGACCGATACCCAAAACCTTGCTCGGGATGCGTCCGAGGCTGATGTGGCCGCCTATCTGTACCTGGTGGACAAAGTCGACAACCGCATTTTGGCAGAGATCGAGAACCCTCAAGTTCCCCTGGACTATTTTCGCGTCTTTAACAAGGCGATCACCAGAGCAAAAATCTATGGAAAGATGATCGTTAGCGATCTTGGTGAGGTATACACGCCAGATCTCTGCGCTGAGGTCGCTGATCGCCTCCTCCAAGTGGAGGGCGTCCGGCACGCGCTCGCAGTGGGCTGGCACGAGGAGAGCCTCTTTTTGTCCCTCAGGACTCGGTCCCGGGTCAAAAATGCAGGTAAAATTCTGCATGGTATCGTATGCGGCGCAGACCTGGGAACCGCGGGCGGGCATTCTCCTATGGCCGGTGCACGAATTCCGGTCCATGGCAAAAGCCAACGCAGTCGGATGGATATCCGCAGGCAAGTCGTGAACGGGGTCGTCCAAGCGTTCGGCGAGAACTATCGTAATTTTTCTCGGCTCCTGTCCAAGAAGGAGACATCAAGCCACGCGATTTCGCCTCCACCTCCGAAGGAAAAAGCCTCCAAGGAAAAACCTGATGACCGGCGGAAACGTACCCGATCGGACGAAGTCTCCAATCGTTCTGACCCTCCACGCACCAGCAAAAAACCTCAAAGCAAAGGGGAGGTGACGCCCAAAAACCGTGTCACCAAGAATGAGGTTCGCGAGAGTGCCGCCTCTTCTGGGACAAAAGCTGGGAGCACCACCCCCGCAACAAAAAAATCCCGCACTCGCAGCAGCCTTGCCCCCAACGGTCGGACCAAAACCAATCGAGTGTCGATCGCCCCCGATCGTAGGGAAAAAACGCCTTCACTCTCGGCCTAACTAATCCACTCTCCACACGAACACGGACATCATCGGTCGTATACTTCGATGGTGTCTACGGCGTTTCCCTATCGCGTGTACCTTGACTACAACGCTACCAGCCCACTTCGTCCAGAGGTCAGGGCCGCTATTGAGCCCCTGCTCTTCAACAACATCACGCACCGTCTGATTGGTAATCCCTCTTCTGTACATTGGGCCGGACAAGAAGCGAGACGCAATCTTGAAGACGCGCGCAGCCGAGTCGCCTCCATTCTCCATCGTCATCCTAGTGAGATCATCTTCACCAGTGGAGGATCGGAGGCAGACAACCTAGCCCTCCATGGCTTCTTCTCTCGATCCTCAATTCAAGAACAACCTCGTACATTGATCACTTCTGCGGTTGAGCACCCCGCAGTTGAAGCGTCGGCTGCTTATTGGGCCGGGCGAGGAGTGACCGTTCTTCGGGTGCCAGTTAGATCTGATGGTTCCCTCTGCCTGACTGAACTCGATGCGTGGTTGAAGGCATCCGCAACTGCACCCGAAGCCACCCTTGTTTCTATCATGGCCGTCAACAACGAGACCGGCATTATTCACGACCTTAAGACGGTAAGAGAATTAACCGAAGCCGCCGGAGTCCGCCTACATGTTGACGCAGTCCAGGCCGCTGGACGCCTTCCATTTACCGATTGGGACGCTGACTTGGTGGTGATCTCCGGTCACAAGCTGGGTGCTCTTCCCGGCTCCGGAGTTTTAGCCACCCGATCGGACATGCCGTTGGCATCCATGATCCGGGGAGGACCCCAAGAACGCGGCAAACGAGCCGGTACCGAATCGGTGGCGGCCGCAACCAGCCTGGCGGTAGCGCTGGAACTGGCTGATGCACACCGGGAAGAGGAAATGTACCGACTCAGCGAGTTACGAAATCAACTGGATTCCTTCCTCTGCCAATGCCCAGACACTCAAGTACTGGACGAAGCTCCCCGGGTTGCGCCGGTTAGCTGTGCCGTCTTTGGTGCCATTGATGGAGAGGTCCTACTCCAGGCCCTAGACTTGGAAGGCATTGCCGTATCCTCTGGAAGCGCTTGCTCCAGCGGGAGCCTCGAACCCTCGTCGGTCCTTAGCGCTATGGGCATCGATGCTCAGCGAGCTCGATCAGCGGTTCGGTTCTCCATGGGGCATGCTACCACCCAGAAAGACTTAGATGCTGTGATTGCCACCTTGCCCAAACTTTTGGAACGAGCGCGCAAAGCTTCCCAATCGGTCGGGTCTTGAGTTCGCAACCTGGTCTTCCGCGCGTCCAATACTTACCCAGCACTTCTTCTTCATATAAAGAGCACTAGAACGTGACCCTTCCTCCATCGCAGTGTATTTCTCTGCCGTTCATGATCGAGGTTGATGGGCTCACCAAACGGTACCGAGATAATGTCGCAATTGAAGACCTTAGCTTTTTCATAGAAAAGGGTGAGGTTGTGGGTTTCTTAGGACCAAACGGCGCAGGAAAGAGCACTACTATGCGGATTCTTTCCGGTTATATGCCCGCAACTGCGGGACGGGTGCGAGTAGGAGGACTAGATGTTTTTGACGATCCTTTGGCGGTAAAGAAGCGCATTGGCTATCTTCCTGAAATACCTCCGGTCTACCTTGATATGACCGTGCGTGCTTATCTGCGCTTTGTTGCCACCTTAAAAGTTGTTCCCCGAAGACAACTGTCGACAGAGGTAGAACGTTGTGCAGAACTTGCTGGTATTGATCATATCCTACCCCGCCTGATTCGCAATGTATCTAAAGGCTACCGACAGCGAGTGGGTTTAGCCCAAGCGCTTCTAGGGGATCCCGACGTGCTAATCTTAGATGAACCCACAGTAGGTTTAGATCCACTTCAAATTGAGCAGGTGCGTCAGCTCATAAATACTTTGGCTGCAACGCAGCGGCACACCATCATCCTTTCTACGCATATTCTTCAGGAGGTAGAAGCCACTTGCCAACGAATCATTATGGTCGCTCGAGGACATATTGTGGCAGACGATCAACTCAAATCTCTTGAGCAAGAGCATAATACATCACTACAGCAAATTTTCGCTCGATTGGCGATGGGCTGACAACAAGGCAGGTTTTACATGCGAAACACGCTAAACATCGCGGGAAAAGAACTTTCCATCTACTTCACTACAACCGTTGGCTATACCGGCTTCGGGGCCTACGCCTTCTTAATGGGACTCTTCTTCACTACTTCACTCAATAAGTATCAACAACTCACTGACTACTACGTCAGTAGCCGAAGAGCAGCTCTTCTTGAGCAACTCAACTTTAACGACCAAATCATTACACCCATGCTCTCCTCTGGATTGTGGATGTTCTTGTTTTTTATACCTTTTCTAACCATGAGACAATTCGCAGAAGAAAAAAGTGGCCGGACGTTCGAGCTACTCATGACAGCTCCCATTCGCAGCATTGAGTTGGTCTTAGGAAAGTTTATCTCCGTAGCATGCATGATCTTTATCTTTACTATCATACCGGTAGTCTTTCCCGTGGTCCTCAACTCCTATGGCTCAACCGCCGGAGGGGTCAGTCCAGTGGAGTGGGCACCCGTATTTAGCGGGTTTGTTTCGATATTTTTGATGGGATTAACCTGTGCATCCATCGGAATCTTTGTATCGTCTCTCACCGAATCCCAAATAGTCGCCGCTTTATGTACCTTTGCCATCCTGCTTATCGGTTTTGTTCTGCCTCTGATGGCCCAGCGCTTAGAAGGTGATTGGCGAGCGATTGTAGAATACCTTACCCCGGTAGGACACGTCGGCCGAGGCCTTCAAGGACGTCTTAGGTCCTCAGACTTGGTATACTTTACAAGCGTAACCACCATTGTTCTTTATTTTACACACCGAGTTGTAGAGGCCCACCGATGGCGATAATGTCAGACACATCCGTTAACGAAGCTAAGTCCCAAGAAGGGGCTCTCGCCACGCAGCATCCGATCACAACCCTCGGGCTCATATTGGGGGTCATAGGTAGTACCGCTGTGGTGTTTGGCGCTATACTCTACGCGCTTGATCCTCTGGTCCTCCCCTTAGCTATCGGTAATGTAGGGGTTGGAATCGCATGTTTGTGTTTTTATGCCGCTACCCATAGACATCTATTTTTCAGAGCAATATCCGGTCGTTCAACTCCCTTAATTGCCCTGGAAGTAGCGATGGCCGTAGGTGTATTGGGTGGTGGGTTTGTGATCAACTGGCTTTCAGCTCAAAATCCCATTGAATGGGATCTCACTGAAGATGGTATCTATAGCCTCCGCCCCCAGTCGGTCGCGGTGGCGAAACGTCTAAACAAAACTATCACCATCTATGCCTTTTATTCTCGGGGCGAAAACACCCGAGGGATTCTTGAACAAGCGATCGAGCTCTATAGTCTATATACAACACAGATCGATCTCAAGTTTATTAATCCGGATCAGGCTCCCGCTCAACTGCTCAAACGATTTGACATAAACTCTCGGAGTACACGTATCGTCTTCTCCGACGAGAGCTCAGGCTCATATACCAAGATCAAGCATCCGACCGAGGAGGCTATAACCAATGCTCTCATCCAGGTTGCCGAAAAAAGGCAGAAAAAAGCCTACTTTGTCACCGGGCATGGAGAGCCAGACATTAAGGATCAAACCACCGATGGTTATCTATCCGCTGCTACTCTTTTGGGCAATGAAGGTATCGTGGTGGAGAGTCTAGCCCTAGTGAACCTATCTGATGTCCCCGATGATGCCAGTGTGGTGGTCATTGCCGGCTCTCAATCTCCCCTGCTCCCCAACGAAGCGGCAGCGGCCAACGTCTTCCTCGACCGCGGTGGACGGATGTTGGTCCTCGTAGAACCTGGTCATGCCCATGGACTAGATAATCTGCTGCGTTCCTACGGCGTCGCCGTGGAAGAGCACATGATCATGGACGAGAATCCAGCCTCCAAAGCATTGGGATTTGGTCTCGATGCGCCGATGATACGCAAGTATGAACCACACCCTATAACTGATGTTATGGGCAACGCCTTCACTATGTTTTTCCGTGCGCGGAGCCTACGACCGATTGAAAAACTCGCTCGCATCAATCCTACGGTGTTGATCCGTACCGAGGCCAGCGCCTGGGCAGAGTCTAATTGGCAGAACGCAACCGACTTCAGTAAGGATGAAAACGATGTGGAAGGGCCGGTAGCAATGGCGATCGCGGTTACCAAACGCACATCAACCCATCCCAGCCGTCTGACCGAACAAGCTCGTTTGGTAGTCGTTGGTGACCATCACTTTGCCAGCAACCGCTTTTCCACTATCCGGGGCAATATCGACTTTTTCGTCAATACCGTCAATTGGCTAGTGGGAGACGAAGATAGAATCACCATTCGGCCCCCCAAAAAGACCGGCGACCGTCTTCCTCTTACAGAACGTCAGCAGTACGGCATCATGTTTTTTACCGTGAATCTATTACCCCTGGTGATTATTGGGGTCGGCTTTTCCGTCTGGGCGGTTAGGCGGAGAAAATAATGACTCGCTTTCAGCGAACCCTATGTAGTGCAGCCTTGCTTGCCGGTTTGGGGGGCGGCTCCGTCGCGTGGCTATACACCCAAAAACTTAGTCAGCGGCAAGCAACCTACGACCGGGAGCAAAACAGCAAACGGCTGTTTCGATTTCTACCCGAGCAGGTTATCTCCGGTACCCTTTACACCCAAAGCGCAACCATCAGTTTCGTTCGAACTGAACACCCTCAACACCCCTTTCGGCTCACCCGCCCAGTGGATGAACTCGCACACACAGAAACCATCGAAAACCTGATTCTTCAAACTGTTGCCCTCAAAATGGAAAAGACCCTAACCGAGGCCGCTACGGATCACGATCTCACAAGCTGGGGCCTTGATCCCCCTCGCACCCGATTGAAACTGATATTGAGTGACGAAAACCACCATGAGCTGTTGATCGGACCTAAGAATGCCTTGGTGGACCAGTATCCAGTCACCGATGGGCATCGAACCCACGTGGGCCTCGCCTTCGGCTCTTTCCAGGAGGCCTTCAGCCGGGAGCTCAATGAATTTCGGAGTCGCCAACTCATCGATATACCACTAGACAGTCTCGCTACAGTCACCGTTTCTCACCGAGAGAACACCCCCTTTCGATGGGAGAAGACCAGTGCCTCCCCGGACTGGACGCTCCACTGGACACCGGAGATATCATCGGCAGACACCACTCTCTTGCCCCCTCACAGTGCTTCCCTCACGCAGACCGGTACTCACGCCAAGTCCGTCACCTCCTCCGCATCAACCGCAGCCACTCAGCCGAGGATCACCGAGGTCACTCGCTCATCTTTGGGCCCTCAAGATGCTCCCATGCCTTTCCCTATTGGGGTCTCTCGCAAAGACCTCGGCTCTGCTGCGCGAGTCGAAACCTTCATCAAAACGTTCACTGAGCGAGCACCCATCACCCGCTTTGTGACCGATACCTACTCCTCCACAACAACCGAAGATCGTTACGGCCTTCATAACCCAACATGGACCCTCACATGGACAAGCTCAAGCGGACATACCATCCGGATGTTTGCAGGTCAGCCCACACCCGACTCCCAGCAAGGCCTCTCCCCCTGGTTCGCACGTAAGGAGCATTCATCTTCGGTCTACGAACTCGCTTCGTTTGTTGCTTATGAGTTTGAACATCCTCCTCGCTACTACCTTGACCGCAAGATCATGCGGTTCAACCCCCAAGAGGTTACTCACCTCGATGTGTACTTAGAGGGAGAAGGTGAACATAGCTTGCAGCGAAACTCTAAAGACAGCAGCTGGGCAGAGTCTGAACAACATGATCTTCGACTCAAAACCTGGAGAATTGATGCCATCGTCCGGACCTTCTCCACTATGGACGGAGACCTTATCCTGGATGACCAAGCGCCTCCAAAGAAGCTCAAAGAATGGTCCCTAACACCACCTATGCGTAGGCTAGCGTTTCGAAGCAAAGACGAGCTGGTTGGCCAGATACATATCGGCAAAAACTGGAATGACCACTACGTCATTTGCCGCATTCCCAACACCTCTCAAGTCATGTTGCTCGCTACCGCCAAACTAAGGGTTGTACCACCCTCGTTTGATATCCTCATAGATACCCAGTGACGGTAATACCCTACTGGAGGGTGGCGGATAGACCCGCCCCGAGACTTCACCGAGCGTAGCCGTGCAACGAAGCACGGATTCAATCCAGGTCATATCTGCTGTAGATAGTGAGCTATGGCCAGACGCTCCTACGGTCCCAACACCCAGGCGATCCACAGTGGAATTATTCAAGACCGCGAATTTGGTGAACCGCTGAGTCCTCCTATCGTTCACACAAGCTCCTTTGGTTTTGAATCTGTTGAGGCCATGGAGCACAGCATCAGTCACCCAGGCACTGGCTATATCTATACCAGAATCCATAACCCAACTACCGACGCGATGGAGCAAGCCATTGCTGAGATGGAGCATGGAGAAAAGGCGGTCAGTTTTGCTAGCGGTATGGGCGCCATTCATGCCGCCCTCCTGGCCAACCTAAAAGCCGGTGATCACATTGTCGCCCCAATCTCCTTATACGGTGGGGCTTATGCCCTCATGACCCGGCTACTGCCCAATTTCGGTATCACCACCACCTTTGTTGACGACATTCAGCCCGATAACTTCCGGGCAGCCATCCGACCAGAAACCCGAGTGTTGTATGCAGAAACTATCAGCAATCCACTGGTCCGCGTCCCAGACCTCTCCGCGATCGCTCAGCTAGCACATGAACACCAGGCCCTATGTATTGTGGACTCAACCCTCGCCACGCCATGCTTGGCCCAGCCACTCGACGCGGGTGTTGATCTGGTTGTACACAGCGCTTCCAAATACCTCGGTGGACACGGCGATCTCATTGGTGGCGTTGTGGTGGGCAACAACTCCCTCATGGGCCTCGTCCATCACCTAGCCATCAATGCGGGCGGCATTATGGCCCCATTTGTCGCCTGGTTGGTACTTAGGGGCTTAAAAACACTACCCTTGCGTATGCACCAACATCAAGTCAGCGCTAAAGCAATAGCCCACTACCTAGATGGACATCCCAAAGTGCAGAGATGCATGTACCCAGGTCTAAGCCATCACCCAGACCATGCCCATGCCCAACAAAGCCTCAGCAATGAATTCGGGGGGATCGTGTCATTCGAGGTACTGGGGGGGGAAAAGCCAGCAACTCAGGTAGCCAATCACCTGCAACTATTTACGTGTGCTGGGTCACTGGGTGATACCCATTCACTAGTTGTCCAACCAGCCATGAGTTCACACCGCACACTTTCTCCCGAAGCCCGCGTGCGGGCCGGCATTCATCCCGGTTTTCTTCGGTTATCCATAGGACTGGAAAATGCGGAGGACCTCATCGCCGATCTCGGAGAGGCTCTTAGTATTGTCTAAGAACTATTTTTCAAACAGTTCGGCGTGATAGTTATCACTATGAATTGTGAAAATAAAAGAAGCGCGACTTCTACCCTAAAAGTCGCGCTTCTAGTCGCACTATATTAGACCAGCGAGATGCGAACCGTTTGGTCAAATATCGTCTCGACTGACAACATCTGACAACTTTACCCGCTCGAGTCAATATCATACGTACAATACTAGGTCGGTATTTTACCGATTCTCTAGCAAACCCGCACGGACTTCACCGTCGATATCACAACAAAACCAGTGAATTGATCTCAATCTCCTAAAATCCCGAGATGAAGAGCTAAAGCTTTAGCTCAGCCCAACATCGGAAAAGGCAACTTGAACTGAACCCCAACAACTTCTCCTTTAATGGACCAAGTGACCGTTGCAGCGAGGCAAGGTCGTGGGTAGCCAATAAAAGCTTAGATACATCCGAGGTAGTGCTTAAACCCAGCCAGCGAGACTATGACAGAAACGATGAGCTGACTCCTACCAGCGTTCAAGAGCCGGCAAGACGAATGATATCTATTCGGGGGGGAGAGAAAGTGCAGCCCTTCGTCCACAAACAAAGGGCCGCGGAGGAGGAGAGTATATAGCCTATTCGATCGAGTTCACGTACTCAATCAGAGCTCGTGCCTGATCATCGTTCAAACGCGACGTAGCTCCATGCACATCATAAACACCATTTGTCGTGGTGGCGTTGTAACCGACTTCCCCTGGTTTTAGGTACGAATGACCCGGGGGCAAAATTGCCTGAGCAACATTCTTAGCATGCGTGTGGTGCATAAGGCCCGGTCCTCTGGACCAAGTACCTCGTAATGTCGGGGTATTCACACTCGGGAGACCTGGAGGATTAGACGGAAGAAACTGACGCTCATCATCACCAAGATTCACAGCAATCTGTAGATCCAGACGGCGCTGTCTCTCAGCGCCATTGGCCTGGATTGGATCAAAGAACCTTAAGCAACTATCCACCACCGGGCAAATAGGTGTGAAAGACTCAATAGGGTCGATATGTACATTTACCGTTTGGTCAGGTACATTATTAGCTAGTGACTGAAGAAAAGGTTGCTGAAACCCACCGATCGCTAGGATAGACGGATCATTTCGGAATTCCTGTTCGAACCTCTCGAGCCAATCATTTCCTGGACCATGATTCCTGCGGTCTATAAACTGGTCATTCGGATTGTGGCAGAAACCACAACCCGAGCTGGCGAATAGCTGCTCCCCTTGATCCAAGCGGGTCTCTTGAGCTGTGGACAGTTGGTTATTTATCCGCATCTGTTGAAGAGGATTTGGTGGCAGGCGGATTTCTCCATTGCTATAGAGATCCACAAAGAACGCAAGTTCCTGTCTCTCAACCCCCTGCGGGAAGCCAAGATTAGCCGCAGCCTCTTCGCCCATAACTTCGAGCGACCGAGCCTGGATAAGCGCGGCCACAATCCGTTTTTGAATATTGTTCTGCGCAGCAATCTCCGCTGCGTTAGCCGGAATCCCTTGAACAACATTTTCCGGACGACAAGCAGCATCATTCAGCGCGGCTACATCAGCCGGATCAACCAACTGTGCAAACAATGGATTATCCTGAAGCTCCTGGGCCACATTTGATGCTTCAGTGAAGTTGAAGGGGTCACCGATACGCGTCGCAGGATTGGACGAAGGACCTTCAACGAAGGCGAACTGAATCATGTCACAGTTGGTGCGAGTCTGGAATGAGTAGGCGGTAGACGTATAGTTACCATTACCCATACCTCCATTCCAAAACCAAGGACCGGTCCGCGCCAGGTTGTGTTGAGGCTTAATTTGCTTGTAGCCGGTCGGAGTACCCGTTCCGTTAGCAAATCCAATTCCATCAAGATCCAGCTCATCATAGTGACAAGACACACACGACTTATCTCCGTCGTTAGATATATCAGTGTCATTGAAGAAGAGCTCTCCGACTTCCATATTGGTAGCCGGAAAGAGAGGCACTGCATAACCAAGATCAATACGCTGGATAGGATCAACCGCGTTGACATCCGCAAGGTCAAACACATCGAGGGTCTCGCCCATGTAGTTTGAAACATACAGCAGGTTGTTAACTTCATCGAGGGCCACTCCGAGAGGACGATGATTCGTATTCAACGTTCGAAGCGGCGATAGTGACTGTTGTGCTGCTGCAACCACCGCAAACTCTTGAACCTGTCGTGAACCAGACATTGTCACCCAAATGCGATCACCCCGTGCGTTCCGAGCAGCACCCCACGGTAAGGCACCATTAATGATCTTTTGGAAGCCCTGAAAGTTCGGCTCACCACTGCTGCTATCAGTGTAATAGACCGGATTGTTTAAAGCAGTACTAATGTCAAAGAGTCCGCTGGCTGCGTCCTCAAAGAGATAACTCTCAGTCTCATCAAAAAATGCGCCCGGGTGTACAGTATGTTGCTGGCCATCTACACCAGTCACAACGAATGGATCCGCCAGTAGTTCTTGAGGAACCAGAGCTCCTGCCTGATCCGTAACCTGACCACGGTTAGGCATGGTCGTCGGAATAAAGAGTTTGTTCTCGATATTCACCAC
>JAHQVK010000163.1 GCA_019634385.1 Myxococcales bacterium
TATCGAGCCAGGCTTTTCGTGAAACGTTCTGACGACGAGGCGAGCGTACCTGGCGGTACGCGACCGAGGAGAGACTTCTTGTGGTCAGGATGTTTCACGGAAAGACCGGCCGCTAGATGCCTGCAGGGCTAGATCAACAGCCTGCTAGCAGGCTATGGAACTAGGGCGTGTCCTTACACGCCAACTGGGGAGATGACGCCCTAGCCAGAGTGTGTGAGGGGTCGGCCCCGGAGGGAGGGTACGGGATGTACCAGACCGAGGTGCCTGAAAGGGGGACGAAGCCACCGACCTTTCACACATGTAGGAAACAAGTCAGAACGCGTGGTTCGAAGGGTAAAGACACGCGCTAGTCAGAATGAAAATCGATAGCCTTTGAAGCTAATATATGTAGCGGACAGAGCCTATGTTATATCCCAAGGGCCGAAGGAAGAGGCAACACGTAGACTGTGATGGCTACAACAATCTAGGAGTACCTTGCCATTTCTTTGTCGTAATTCGAGATTCAACTTATGAACTTGCACACTGCTCGAATCACCGTTTTCATCTTACTATCTTTAGGCATATTTTTACCGGCGTGCGGCGAAGATGATACCTCAGAGCTTAGATTTCCCAGATCTCCAAGTTCCCCCATTCAACTAGTTTCGTCCCTGACTGAAAATGAAACTGCAGCGCTATGTACTGAGATAGACGCAATCACTGATCCCACTTTTACCTTTGAACCCTGCTTAGCTAATCTGATGCAGAGAGTACGTTCTGAAAATATAGAGTGTGATCTTGTAGACATAGCATCCGCTTGCCGGAACGTGGAATCAGGAGGGAGTCTGTGTAATAGTAATACCGATTGGATGTCGAGTTGCGAAATGACAGCTAATGACCTCACAGACTGTATAGTCGATTCAATGTCTTTTATTGATGCTTCACTCCTAGCAGACGCCTGCAATTTGAATGTTTTGGAAATCTGGGAAGTGCCAGAGTCTACAACTTGTACTGAGCAAGAAGAATTGTGTCCCATTGAATAGTGAGGGATAAACTCCCTGAATCATACAAAAAGAGTCTTCTCCCTATTCGCTCTGTAAGAACTGGAGGGACTCTCCATCCGCTTATCATTGCGAAGTATCCCCTCTGATGCGAGTGCCTCCGTCTGAACAACTCAACAATAGAGGCTCAACAATACAGCAGAAATCACTTAGCAGCCTGTTGATCTAGCCCTGCACGCATCCATCTATCGGCCGCTCTTTCCGTGAAACGTCCTGACCACGAAAAGTCTCTCCTCGGTCACGTACCGACTGGTACGCTCGCCTCGTCGTCAGAGCGTTTCTCGAAAAGCCGGGCTCGATAGCTACACACATGGCCAAATCAACCGGCTGCTAGCTAGTTCGCCTCCCAAGGCCCGGGCCGAACGTTCGCAATGACCGCCAAGGTTTCATCTTGTTGGACGGGAGGGGTTTCGATCAAAATGAGGAGCAAGCCGCTTTGCGGAGCGCGAACCTCTACAATAGGGTTCCCAAAGAAGTCCGTCACTACCCCCAAGACCGTATCTTTCACAACATAGGTGCCAGCATCCAGTTGAGGATTCGGGTGCCAAATGCCCTCCGTTTGAGTCTTAACATATGCTCGGTCCTGAATAACAAGGGGGTGCTTGGTCGGGGAAGGTTCCCCTTCCAGCATATCTAGTTCACGGAGAACACTCAGAATGCCCGTTACTATGAGTTTGATATATATCGGTTCAGCGCGTCCTAGCTGACCTGATTCCACATCGATCGCTGGAACTCCCCGTACAACCGCTGTCGAGCCACACCATATGGCGCGTTGAGGCTCAAGTTTTCCCTTGAAGGCAACAATAGTATCCAGGCCAAAAGCTTCTGCCATACGTCGGGACTCAGCGATGACTCGAGGAGTTCCCGCTTCAGCATAGTAGGCAGTATAAGCTGGACTCAATCCCTCGTTGCCATCACCGGCATGAAGATCCATGAAATAGTTGGAACGAAGTATCACCTGCTCCGTAAGCGTATGGGCAATACGCTCTGACAGCGTGCCCTCTGGGTTACCGGGAAAGACGCGATTCAAATTCTTTCCATCTCCGGGACTGACGTACACCGTTCTGCCCAAAAACGCGGGTATATTTGCCACATGAACCATAACGATGGTCCCGGATAGTTTCTTAGGATCCAGATCCGAGCGTAGACGCTGTAAGGCGAGAATAGGCACATACTCAGAGCCATGTACCCCAGCTACAAGCCCAAGCACCGGTCCCGGAGCACTCCCGTGAACGATGGTTATCGGGAGGAAGGTTCCATCATCTATGCCTTTCGCTGGCCTCACTTCAAGACGACCGGAGACGATCGTCCCTGGTGAAGCCGCAAGCGCACCTACCCGAAACTCGTTCTGGGACATAACTAAAGAAGCAATGCAGGAGAGACAGAGCAACATTTCCTGGGCCGTAACCCCATGGGCACAGACTTAGCAACCCGCTTGGCCATGCCTTACAACCGAGCTCTGGCTGGTAACGAAGACAAAATTTTGCTGCAATCAGATTGCATAACTAGCAACATCGGTCTAGACGCCTTTTCGTGCAGCGTATCGCAGTGTGGCTAGATACACAAAAACAAGACTGGACTCGTACTTTTCTACCGACAATGAGCCTAATTCTCACATGGATTCTGGCCATATTTGCCGTTGCCGCCCCAGCATGGGGTCAGGAGAGCAACGGAGAAACTGTGGAGTCAGAAAGCCCAGCGTCCATCTCCGCGCCTGAAATCTCGGACGGGACACCAACCAACCAAGCCCCTCCTACATCGGAGACCTCAAACAATTCTTCCGCGGATAACAACGCGGGCGAGGCCCAGGACAAGATCACGAGTGAGGCCCAGGACAAAATCACGGGTGAGGCCCAGAGCACTATCGCGGGTGAGGCCCAGGACCAAGACACCATCATCGTGATCGGCTCCCCCATGGGCGCTCGGGATAGTTTTTTTCTGGCCGGCTCTTACGACATCACAACCCGCGCCGAACTCGAAGATGAACATCCTACCGATACCTTTGAGCTCTTCAACAAGGCTCCAGGGGTGGTTCTTTCCCGCTACAATCAGGGCATCATCAATACTGACATCTCCATTCGCGGGTTCGCGGGTGACGGCACTACCCCCCACGCAAAGCTCTTCATCGACGGCATCCCTTCCCATCTACACAATGGCTACGGGGAACTCGACCAACTCTTTCCACTGGGTATCGGATCCATCGAAGTCTTCAAGGGCACAAGCGATGTTCGCCATGGCCGTTTCAACACGGCCGGAAACTACGAGGTACGCTCGCGGACCGATATAGCAACCGAACTCCAAGCAACCTACGGGACTTTCACCGGCGGCAACTTCGATGCCTTCGAGGTACAAGCCTATAGCGGTCTAGAATTTGGGGGCGTCACGCAAAACCTCGTTGTGGGCTATCGCCAAAGTGATGGCTTTCGCGATAACGGCGACGTGAGCAAGTACAGCGTCTCTGGTCGTTGGGCCCTTCCTTTGCTCGAAGACGGTCGCCTTATCTTTATGACCCGCTTGTCTGGCTACGAGGGTGATTCACCCGGGTATCTCACTGCTCAGGAATCCCGGAAAGCCAACCGCAGCACATCAGCCGATTATGCTCGCCAGGATGGCGGCGAAAAAGACATCAAACACTTCAGCCTTCATTTTGAGCAAAACTTTTTCGACGATGCGATCCAATTCGCAGCTAGGGCGTACTATCAAGAATTCCAGCGCGAACGTTGGGTTCGCTTCTCTGAGGAAGGCACCCTTCGCAACCGCTTCGACGATCAGGTACAGGTCGGGCTCGTTTCAACCCTAACCTGGACCCTCCTCGAGAACCTAAGCCTCGAGCTAGGTGTTGATGTCCAGGACGAAGATGTCATTGAACAGCGCTTCGACACCGTGGATAACCTCCGTCTTCGAGACACGGCAAGCGTACGTCGAAACCTCGACTACGGTCTTCGCACTTATGGAGCCTTCGTTAGCGCCGAGACCTCCATTTTCGACCGAATTCGCCTGAGTGCGGGTATTCGGATGGACTCCTTTGATGGTGAACTCACCGACTTCAACGCCGAGACCCCCGAGTTCCTCGACATTATTGATTACGGCCTCATTCTGCAGCCCAAGGCTAATATCTTTGTTCGGATCATCAACGGACTATCGATCTTCGGAAACTATGGGCGAACCTTCCAAAGCCCCTTTGGAAGGTCTCTCTACGGTCCACCCAACACCAACGAAGAAGTTTCTATCAACGATGGTTGGGAAGCAGGCATGAAATTGGCACCCGGCTGGGGACTCAGCCTGCGTGTATCTTATTGGGAACAGCTCGCAAGCAATGAATCGGTGGTCATCGATGGAACGCCCCAAAACGTGGGTGAAACCCAACGCAGGGGGATCGAAACCGCGATGACGTGGTATCCATTGGACCAAATCTACCTGTGGGGCAACTTCAGTTGGGTTGATACGGAGATCCTAGCCTCAAATAGCGGACCAGACGTTCCAGAAACAACCGGCAACCAACTCCGTAGTATTCCGGGGTACACAACCTCCTTCGGAGGCAGATACGATGCCACCTCCAACTGGTTTGTCTCCGTCCATGTCGACGGACAAGGGAGTTATTACGTCAATGAGCGAAACCTCGGTGGTCGATTCGGCGACTATCTCCTGGCCTTTGGGGAGATCGGCTTTCACATGGGGGGGCACAAGGTGCAGCTTCAACTCAATAATATCTTCGACAGCTATTTTGAGTACGTTTTTGACTTCACGGAAGACGGAACCTCAACAATTCACTCTCCCGGACCGGGTTTCAATGGGAATCTATCATACATGCTGAGCTTTTAGCCCGATCTTCAGAGACGGTTGATTCTCACGCTCAACAGCAGACATTACTTGGGTTGAACCCAAGTTCCTGCGGCTACGACGGGCTAGGCCCGGCTGCGCGACCTCTTGGTGGATTCTTACAGAATCCATTCAAGCGGTCTTTGCGGTACTTCACGATGGCTAGCCATTAAGCTTACCTCTCCGTTCTCTCGTTTAGCTCGTTTCTTTACCCTCCGGACTGCGTTCTGACTTTTTTCCCACATGTGTGAGGCTCGGTGGCTTCGCCACCCTTTCGGGCCCCTCGGGACCGACCCCTCACAAACCCCGGATACGGGGTCATCTCCGCTGCCGGAGGGTAAAGAAACGCCCAAGGCGTTTGGGGACCACCTCGACGAGGCGGGCGGATACCGGGCGCAAGCAACCAATGAGCGGCGAAGCCGGTCAAAGTGTTTCCAACAAAGACCGCCCGAAGCATGCCTGCTCTGCCCAATCCATCAGCTGCTAGCTATGGCTATCCCCTCCGAGTCCTAACACTGCGGCAAACCGGGTACCTTCAATAGTTCCAAGCGGTTCATGATGCCCCCCTCAGCATACGAAGCCGAAGATGGACAAAGAGTACCATAAATGCAAAAAAATTGCGTTTATGTGCGAGCCCATCTAGCCATTGCTTATGCAACCCATGCATAGCCGACCGCGCAAACGCGGTCCGCGGCTCCTCATCCCCTTTCGACACCGGGAAAGCACTCAAGCGTACTTAGGAGCGTTGCTCCAACAACCCAGGATGCTAGGCATTTGGATGTCTAGCCCATCCCGTTCCGTCTTGCCGCAGACGGTGTCTACACCCGCGGAGAACCCTTGATGAATACCCCATTATCAACGGACATCGCTTTAGAGGCCAAACAACTTATGGTGGTCCGCTCTGGTCAAGTTGTCCTCCAACAACTCTCCTTTGTCGTAGAGAAGGGACAGATATTCGCGCTTCTCGGAGGAAACGGGGCCGGTAAGTCCACAACCCTACTTACATTTTTAGGCTTTCTGCCCCCCACTGCCGGCGCGGCCTATGTTCAAGGCCTAAACGTGGAACAACATACCCGGGAGGTTCGGCAAGCTATCGCCTACTTACCCGAGGCTACCACCTTATATACGCACCTATCAGCCCAAGAAAATTTATCTTATTTGCTGACCCTGGCTGGGCGCCAGATTGACCGGGCGGCGATCGACAAAGCCCTGGACACTGTCGGTCTACCCACCCGCGCTCATGCCCAGCGTCTCGATGCTTACTCAAAGGGTATGCGACAGAAGGTGGCCATTGCCCTTGCTCTTCTCCGTGAGACCCCCATTCTTCTGCTCGACGAGCCCACCTCTGGACTCGACCCAGTGGCAATCGATGAGCTCAACACCTTGGTACAAAACCTCGCCGCCGAGGGGCGTACGGTGTTGATGGTAACCCACGACGTCTATGGGGCATGCCAGGTCGCGGATCGCATTGCTCTGCTTCACAACGGCAGTCTGGTGGGGACCTTCTCTGCATCAAAGGGGGCCCCGATCGATACCAACACCGTGCACACCGCGTTCAAGGAGCAGACGGTCAGATGATGAACCCACTACGGATAGCAGCGGATGAATGGCGACTTTGGTACCGCTCTCGTTTGGCTATGGTCGGCCTAGCGGCCGTTATAGGTTTGTTGGCCGGTACCGCAACCATCACCGCTCTCCGCGTCCACACGGAGAGCAAGGACCGCACGGAAGGACAAGTTCAAGCGGATGAACATTTTCTGACTCAACCCGACCGACATCCCCACCGCATGATTCACTACGGGCACTACGTGTTCCGAACACCGGCGCCCTTAGCGATATTTGATCCGGGCATCGACGCACTCACCGGCGACGCCATCTTTCTGGAGGGTCATCGACAAAACTCAGCGACATTCGCGAGCGCCCAAGCCAGCACCAACCTCGGTGGCTTCGGCGCTCTCACCCCCGCGCTTATGTATCAACTCTTTGTGCCCTTGTTGCTGATTGCCTTCGGTCACTCGGTCATACTTCGGGAGCGGGAACTCGGTACCCTCCCCACCTTGCTTGCTCAGGGCCTCTCAACGAGTACCCTGGTCGCGGGTAAGATGCTGGCGCTCGTTGGGCTCATCACCCTCTTGCTCCTTCCCGCCCTGCTGGTCTTATTTTTTGCCCTAGCAAACGGAGCCTCAGCCATAGTTAGTCTCACGGTCGTACTGAGCTACGCCCTCTATCTATTGGTTTGGGCCGCAATCATTATGCTTGCTTCTTTGACGTCCCGGCATCGATCTTGGGCTTTGGGCGTCTTACTGGGCATCTGGTTTAGCTGGACGCTCCTTATCCCCCGCCTTGGCGCAACCATCACTCGGCTACGTATACCGACGGCCGGCAAGATTGAGATGGACCTCCTCATGCAAGAGGATATCCGACGGGCCGGTGATGGTCATAATGCTACCGACCCAGCATTTGTTAACATCCGAACCGAGCTCTTAGCCCAACATAATGTTGAACGGGTTGAGGATTTACCGGTAAATATTCGCGGAGTCGTTGCAGAAGCCAGCGAAGCCGCTCTCACCACCATTATGAATCGCTACGCAAACACGCGGATGAGGCTTGAAGTCTCACAAGCCAAAGCGGTCACATCCTTCGGCTGGCTGTCCCCTCCTTTAGCCCTCAGCGCCGCATCTCAGACTCTCGCGGGAACCGACCTGGCAACTCACCATCGTTTTCTACGCGAAGCGGAGAAGTTACGATTGGATTTTGTCCAAGGTCTCAATCGTATCCATGCGCAGCAACTCCGATACCAAGACGACATCGATCGTAGCCGGAATACGGAGGCAGAAAAGCGCACTCGGGTCAGTGCTGAATCTTGGTCTTTACTCAAAAAGTTCAGCTTCTCTCGGGCACAAGCCAACGACCGTATCTCAGTCGCTTTCAGGTATTGGATGATGCTCATCGCCTGGGTGGCCGGAATCGCAGTGGCCTGTGGTCTTGCCACCCGGAGATTGGCCCCATGAGGTCGATATACCGCGAACTCCGGTTCTTAAGCCGAGACCGCGCGGCCATATTGTGGCTTGGCTTGGCCTTTGTGATCACTTTGTTAGCAGTCACCGCCGGATTATACGAAGTACAGTCCCAGCGTTCTCGGCTGATGCAGCTGCTTCAGGCAGATCGCTCTGACCGTCGCATAGTAACGGAGAAACACAACGACTGGGGAAGTATCGCCTACCATAGCTTCCACCTAACGTTTGACGCCCCCTCCCCCCTCGCCTTTGCTGCCCTTGGTCAACGGGAACTGCTTCCCTGGAAGCACAGAATCCGCATGCTTGCCCTTGAAGGGCAGATATATGAGGCTGATGCCACCAATCCAGCGTTCACATCTATTGGACGATTCGACTTCGCCTTCGTAGCCTCCAATCTGCTACCACTGTTTGTTATCTTCCTCTTATACGGACTGCGCTCCGACGAACGCGCCGCTGGGCGTTTTGAGCTTCTTGTAGCCACCGCGGGCAACGGTGGCCATCTGTGGATGACCCGAGCTACAGTACGCCTGGGGCTCCTCGCCCTTTGTATACTGAGCCCGTTGGTCGGGGCAGCGGTTGGGGAAGGCAGTCCCCCACACCTGGTTATCTTCGCCGGCTCCGCCGTACTTTTACACCTCGTGTTCTGGTGGATAGTCAGTAATGAGGTCAGTCGTTTGACCCAATGGTCGAGTCCCGTCCTTCTGACCGCCCTGATCGGGCTCTGGCTTTGGTTTGCAGTCCTTAGCCCATCAGCCATACATACGGTGATCGAAAGGCTCATCCCCCTGCCCAACGGAAGCGAGATCCTTCTGACTCAGCGAGAAGCGGTGAACGATGCTTGGGATCTCCCCAAGAAAACGACCATGACCGCTTTTACCGAGCGACACCCTCAATGGCGAGGCCAAGCGGACATCAACCAACCTTTCGAATGGAAATGGTATTACGCTTTTCAGCAGGTTGGCGACCAAGTCACCGAACCCCTATCTCAACAATATGACTCCGGCCGCCTTGCCCGAAACCATCTCACCACCAGACTATCGTTTCTCGCTCCGCCCATGTGGCTGGAACAAACCTTACAATCTCTTGCTTCGACCGATGTCGGGGCCGCACTCAGCTACGAAAAATCTATCCGGAACTTTCATGCTCAGTTACGAGCCTTTTACTACCAGAAACTCTTTGAAGACCAACCCTTCACCGCCCAAGCACTTGAACAAAGACCTGAATACAGCAAAGCCCATTTGCATTGATTCTCTACGAATCAACAACTAATTTCTGCTGTACTTCAACCACCATTCAGAGAAGATTTAGGGGAGGTGGAAATGATATTCGAAAAGTGAAGGCCTCCGGTGAGGGGCCATCAACGTGCAACTTTTTGATCCGCCCCATGCCTTCCTTGACGGTGGGACGGTCGCCAGCCGGCACCCACCAAAGAGCCATATACGCCTCCATATGATCAAACCACTCCGAGCGTCGTTTCATAACGTGGCGGTGCTGCTTGTTTCCGTAGACGAACTCAGAAAGCGCATCTATATCTATCCACACGGACAGATTGACTAGAAGTTGCTGGTCATCCGCGTCAGGTCGAATATCGGTGGCGTCTTGGCCATCGCCGATCAGGCGCCAAACAAATCCGGGGGACTCTTCCGCGAGGGCATTGACATGTTCTATAGCCTCAATAAAAGGCTTGTTGACCGGGTGTTCCCACGGCTCTCGAAACCGCGCAATATTGATCTGTGCAAGCTCAAACTTTGGTGATTCACTCATCAAGCTAAGTAGTAACTAACCACCATCAACATCTGTCAAGATCCAATATTACGAAACCGGTATGCCTCCGAACGGAGAATACCGAGAGATTCTTCAGTCTCCAGAGGGTAGGCGGTCGGTTAGTTCCAACAATCTGGTTCTAAAACCCACTACGTGGTCTTCTTAGGACGGTTGCGGTGGGCTCTCACTTTTTATCCTTCACTGCTTCACGTATGGATGCTAACATCTTTTGATTCTTTCGCGAGCGAGCGCCGTACAATCGAGCTGAAAAGACCGTGAGGATATCTCTTAAACATCCTTAGCTAAGGCTTCCTCGAATGAGCAGGGGTCATCTTTGTTGAGAATGAATCCATTCAAGCGGTCTTTGCTGTACAGCAGAAATCACTTGGGTAGAACCCAAGATCCTGCTTCTCCGCCGGGCTATGCCCAGCTGCGCGACCCCTTGGTGATTCTTGTTGATTCTTACAGAATCCATTCAAGCGGTCTTTGCTGTAACTTCAACCTCTTTGGCCTCGCAGATTCCACATACGAGTTCTGCACCGGACCTCCCGAGGTGTTTCGCTGCTTCACTTATGCCCATCAATTTGGGTATGTTTTGATCATTTATAGATATATTTAGTTGAGGGTAAAGACACGCCCTAGACTTTGACGTCGGCGGTATCCTCCAAGACCCAAGTCTGGTGTCCAGGTGCACAGCCCATGATCGTGCCACGCGGTCGAGTCGAAAAATGCGCCTGGTGACGGTGGCCTTCGATCCTAACAGCCTGTTGATTTGGCCATGTGTGTGTAGCTATCGAGCCAGGCTTTTCGTGATACGCTCTGACGACGAGGCGAGCGTACCTGTCGGTACGTGACCGAGGACAGACTTCTAGCAGGCCATCGGAAAAGTGAGTTAGGCGCTTCGCGGGTCCTTTTCCGTGGAAGGTCTGGACCGGCTTCGCCTTTCATTGGTTGCATACGCCCGGTATGCGCCCTCTTCATCCGGAGCGGTCCACGGAAAAGATACTTCGCGGATCACCCGTCCCACTTTGCCGATGGCCTGCTAGTGGTCAGGACCTTTCACGGAAAGACCGGACGATAGATGCGTGAAGGGCTAGAGCAACCAGCTGCTAGGATGTGAGGCTATATTTTCGACCCCAGTGTTACGACTTTTGCACAGACTTTAGCCCGAGAAGGACCGCAGTGCCAAAAAGACAAACTCCAGCAAATCGGTCGAGCCATACTCGAACCCGATCGCGAAGTCGATTGGCCAGCCATTCGGCGCCAGCCCCATAAGCGACTAAAAACGCGCCGTCTATTGCTATATATGTTGCTCCAAGAATCGCGATCTGTCCCCCGAGCCCAGCCTCATGATCAATGAACTGAGGGAAGAGCGCAGCAAAAAACACCACCGCTTTCGGATTGGCTGCCGAAGTCACAAAGCCTTGAAGCCACAGCTGCATCAGGGATGCTGGTGGTTGATCCGGCTTGCCGACTGATGACGAAAAAGAACGCCAGATCATACGAATACCGAGCCATATTAAATAGCTCACACCGAGCCACTTTATGACCGAGAAAGCCTGCTTACTGGCGACCAATACCGCCACTAGCCCCAGGCCGGCCGCCAACATTTGAAACACATTGGCTGTCAGATCACCAAGGGCCGTAGCCAACGAGCGCCGAAACCCGTTCGACATGCTGTTGGATACCATAAGGAGATGACTGGGACCCGGCGTGCTCATCAGGGCCAAAACGGTGGCTACGTAGAGCAACCAAATGTTAGTACTCATCTTTTATGCAGTACAATACATTATATATAACATTCTTCAACTAGCCCCTGTACGTAGAACCACCCAACAGGTACGCTCGCCTCGTCGTCAGAGCGTTTCTCGAAAAGCCGGGCTCAATAGCTACACACTGGGCTAAATCAACCGGCTGCTAGCCGTAGTTGTTCCAAGTTGGTCGAGGTGGCGGTGGTCTCAGAGTCTGATATCCTAAGCTTAGGTCGAGCGCAAACACCGAGTCTCCGACTGTAAGGACGGCCTAGCAGGCCATCGGAAAAGTGGGATGGGTGGATCCGCGAAGTATCTTTTCCGGGGACCGCTATGGATGAAGAGGGCGCATACCGGGCGTGTGCAACCGATGAAAGGCGAAGCCGGTCCAGACGTTCCACGGAAAAAGGACCCGCGAAGCGCTTAACTCACTTTTCCAATGGCCTGCTAGGAGACAAGTGTCTCGTGGTTGCGACCCAAAATTGACTATGATGGGAGATTAGGCAACGAGCGAGTCTCTACGTACAGCAGAAGTTACTTGGGTTCAACCCAAGTAACTTCTGCTGCACGCGTCATCTCCGCAGCCGGAGGGTAAAGACACGCCCTGAGAAGCCGCCAACGACGGATATGATTAGCCGGAAACTTTGATCACTACTTTTCCAAAGTGTTGACCTGATTGCACATATCTATAAGCATCTGGGGCTTCTTCAAAAGCAAAGGTCTTGTGCACCACCGGGTGTATCTGTTTTTCCTCAATAAACGCGCAAACTTCTTGCAACATATCCCGGCTTCCCACAAAGACACCGCGCACACACATCGCATCAAAGAGGAGGCGGCCCGGAGAAATGCCTTCCCTAGCAAACCCTGTGACCCCACCAATAATGACAATCTCACCGCCCATCCGTGTGGATGCCATTGACTTAGGCAAAGTCTTGGCACCCCCAACCTCCAAAACCAGATCAACCCCCTCACCGGCTGACTCTTTCACCTGCTCTTCCCAATCTGGATATTTTGCGTAGTTTATCGTCTTATGCGCGCCATGCGAGCGGGCTTTTTTCAGCTTGTCATCACTGGATGAAGTGATAAACGTTTTCCACCCCGCAGCTTGAGCAAGCTGAAGCCCCATCACGGAGACCCCCCCGGTTCCAAGCAGCAGAACTTGTTTGGGCTCAGTTGTTCTAAGCCCCCCAAATAGGGCGTTCCAAGCCGTAGTCCCCACGCATGGGATAGTTGCTGCCTCTTCATAACTTAGATGATGGGGTACCCTAACCCAGGACTTTCCCGGTAAAACAACTTCTTGAGCCAGCATACCGTCTCTCTCCGCTCCCAAAGCACCCTCAATTTTGGCGCGGCTTGGGGGCCCGGAGAACCAATTCGGAAAAAATGATGCCATCACCCGATCACCGACGCTAAACTCACGAACTGCCGAGCCAACTTCGACCACTTCACCGGCGCCATCGGAGCAAGGTACAAACGCACCAGAGCGAATGCCTGGATACTTACCCCAAGCAACCAGAAGGTCACGAAAATTGAGAGAAACGGCGCGCACATGGACGCGAACCTCGTCAGCAGCTAAGGAGCTGGACGACAGCTCGCTTAGTTGGAGTCCATCGAATCCTTGTCCAGCTTCGATTTGGTATTTTTTCATCATTGAATCCTCTTAAGATGCCTCTATACTCGTAGGTAGGATATATAGTCTCAATCAATAGCTATATATTTTAACGTCCATAGCGATCATAAACTGTGTCACAGATGAGTGTTCGTTGCCTCTAAAACAACAGTACACAACTACCGAGCGGGTGACAATTGCTGGTCTTTCGTAGTTCTGGTGTGACTGTTGCTTATGCCCGCATATAGGGTACATCCCAACTGGTCTTCATCATACAACAACATTGGGCGGGTCGTTAAGCTTAGCATGGAACTATTGTGAAATACCGGGTTTGACTGGATCTTCAAACTCGGAGTGAGGCTAGCCACACTAACTGACTGGACAGCCCCAATAAGAAAGACCGCAGGCAAACGGATATTCGGCCCCATCACAGACGAGCAATAGACCGCGCCCGGCTTTTGCCACCAGGCACTAGCTAGCTCAACATCTTTGTAAAGAAGGACTATCAGCTGGTTGATCTGGCCAGCAAGCATGCTTTGAGCATGCATTGTCATGCAACACTCCAGCCGGCTTGGCCTCTCATCGGTGACATGCGCCAAGTGCCAGCCCGCTTCTTAGAAACATTCTATAGTAGAACGACCCCAAACTATGCCTACGAGACCAAATCAACCGGCTACTAGCATGCGGTCACAGGAAAACCTCTAAGTGCGAACAGCGTGAACGGGCGTTTTTACCCATAGGCAAGGTCTGAAGCTCTAAGTTTTTCTACGATGATGATACAGCAAAGCCCACTTGTTAATTCTTACAGAATCAACAAGTGGGCGCGCAGGAGGGCATAGCCCGGCGTAGAAGCAGGAACTTGGGTTCAACCCACGGGATTTCTACTGTAGCAAGCGATGTTAGCTGATCCTCCTCATGTCGTCTGGTACATCTCAGTGCGCCGGCATGCGAGTCTAGCAGCCCTCATAGTTCGCGGTAGGCTTATTGTGGAACATTCCGACGAACAGGGTGCACCCTTACCTCGGCCTATTCAATCGATAGCAGGCGAAGCCGGTCGGAG
The DNA here is from genome assembly GCA_019634385.1 of Myxococcales bacterium. Lineage (GTDB taxonomy): Bacteria > Myxococcota > Kuafuiibacteriia > Kuafuiibacteriales > Kuafuiibacteriaceae > JAHQVK01. Next base: position 14,058 of record JAHQVK010000163.1, read on the forward strand.
TGTCCCACGACAAAAGCTCCCAGAGCATGACGGCGAGGCCAAATCAACCGGCTGCTAGATGCGTTTCGAACCGCCCTCATGCCTGAGGTTCACTCCGGCGAACGGGCATGCTAGCGCTGTTTCATAGGCACCGAAACATGTGTTATGATAGATCACACAGATAAGGATGCGAGCGAGCAAATCTTCATTCGAATCGGGTGAGTCTGTGTCCGATGCAAATTACATACACCCGATCACCAAGAAAGGCAACCAATCCAAGACAAAACCTAGTCGCTGGTTGCTTAACAGCCTGTTGATTTAGCCCTGTGTGTAGCTATCGAGCCAGGCTTTTCGTAAAACGTTCTGACGACGAGGCGAGCGTACCTGGCGGTACGCGACCGAGGAGAGACTTCTTGTGGTCAGGATGTTTCACGCAAAGACCGGCCGAGAGATGCCTGCAGGGCTAGATCAACAGGCTGTTAAGGCGGGTCGTTAAGCTCTGGACCGTGTTCTGACTTGTATCCTGCGTGTGTGAGGGGTCGGTGGCTTTACCACCCTTTCAAGCCCCTCAGCCCAGTACATCTTGTACCCTCTTTCCGAAGCCGAGCCCTCACACACGGCGGATACGGCGTCATCTTCATCCCCGTAACCGGAGGGTAAAGACACGCCCTAAAGGCCAAGACGAAGGTTCATGCTCGGTTGTGAATCTTGAGCCAGATCATAAGCTCTCGCCAAAATATATCTACAACCACCAGAGACTAATTTGTAAATCCATACATGTACGCCTCCATGGAGCCACACACCATAATAGCCCATAATCGAGCGGGCCAAGCCTCTATCTATCCCCTCAGGCAGCGGAGCATGCCCTAGCAACCGGCTAGCCAGCTCAAAGAAGACAAAACCTCGATCGTGACCAACCTCCGACCTACTCGGGTAGAACAAAAGCCGATCACGATCAACTTCTGACCTACTCGAGTAGAACAAAAGCTCATCACGATCAACTGCTGGCCTCCTCAAGCAGAACAAAGCATCGATCACGATCAACTTCTGACCTGCTCGGGTAGAACAAAAGCTCATCACGATCAACTTCTGACCTGCTCGGGTAGAACAAAAGCTCATCACGATCAACTTCTGACCTGTTCGGATAGAACACGAGTCTATTCGAACAACTTTTCTGCAATGTGGCCGATTATTCCCGGCAATGTGTTCTTGTTGGTGCTCACTCGTCAAAGGCAGCATCACCCTGAGGGCTCGATGCACTCGCAGCCGGTTGA
>JAHQVK010000164.1 GCA_019634385.1 Myxococcales bacterium
AAGATCCAGTAAGTGGGCTTTGTTGTAACAACCTAGGGTGTGTCTTTAACCTCAGTACCATCCATGACTAGCAGCCTGTTGGTTTGGCCATGTGTCTATCTGTCGAGCCAGTCTTTTCGTGAAACGCTCTGACGACGAGGCGAGCGTACCCGGCGGTACGTGACCGAGGAGAGACTTTTCGTGGTCAGGACCTTTCACGGAAAGACCGGCCGACAGATGCGCGCAGGGCTAGATCAACAGGCTGCTAGGGCGTGTATTCAAACTCCGGCTGTGGAGATGACGCCGTATCCCACCTGTGTGAAGGGTCGGCCCCGGGAGGGGAGTGCTGGATATCCCTAACCGAGGGGACCGAAAGGGAGGCGAAGCCACCGACCCCTTACACATGTGGGAAACAAGTCAGAACGCGTTCCGGAGTTTGAAGACACGCCCTAGCTAGTTGCTGCTTTGACGGAGTATCCGGCAGCCTGTGACCCACTCTTATCGGTGACCTTTCGCTCAGCTAGCGATAGTCCAGCTGCCACCCTAGCTAGTCCGAATCTTAGTTCAAACCCGGTGCTTGGCAAGTATTCCACGACAATGCCAAAGACTAGCCTTAACATCCTCCAACAGGGAGAAGAGCTCACTCAGCAAAATGCAACTATGGTTCAGTAATATGCGTGGGCACTGGGTTCTCACTGTTATTAGCTTGAATAGCCACTACCTGGCCTTGCCTAGCTAAATCAGCCGCTTCTCCTAAAATTCTAGCCGCTTCCTGCGGAGCATGAAATCCCATAGAGTTCTCTGCGGCGATAAAGTCCAAACGCCATTGTGCCTGACGTTGGAGTTCAAGGGCCGGAGTCAGTTGCTCTTCCGTTGCGCCCTTGCTACGAGCAGAGATGATTGCGTCGATGAGGTCAACCAATGCCTGCCCACTGTTTTGTAGCAACTTATAGTTTCGATCTTGAATCACAGCAACTCGAGCTGCAATTTCCTTTTCAGAGAATTTGTGACATGTTTGGCAAGCTCGATGGATATTAAGCAGGGGACTTCGTACCCAGTGGTCTGAGACTTTGGTCGCACCATCTCGCATATAGGGCATGTGGCAGTCAGCACAAGCTACTCCACTGCGTGCATGTATACCTTGGCTCCATAGTTCGAATTCAGGATGCTGCGCCTTGAGAATCGGTGCGTGTGTTTCTTTGTGTTTGTAGTCAAAAAACCGTTCGCCCTGAGGCAAGGTTGTAGCGTTCCAGTATTCCTCCGTTTGTTCTACGCTCAGGCCATTACCCCAAGGAAACGTCAACTTAAATCCGCTGGAGCAATAATACTCAACATGACACTGCGCGCAAACCAGCGACCGCATTTCCGTACGACTAGCATCCTTGTTAATGTCATAGGGCCTGGCCCGCGTTCCATCTCTCCAGCGCTGCACGGACGCCAATGCTACAACCTCGGCCTCTCCACTAGCCAGAGCCTCCATGCCTTGCAGTAAGCCGGGGCGAGTCACTCGTAAGACCATACTCTTTGGATCATGGCAATCTACGCAAGACACCGGGTGAGCCTTGCCCATATCATGGAGCATCTTGTTCACTTCTTGGTAAGATAGAGTATAAGTCTTTTCAAAACCAACAACCGCATCGCCATTCCCAAGCTTTCGGTACAAAGGCATCACCGAGGCATGACAATGCAAACAAGAGCCGGATTGAGGTTTTGTTTGGCGCTTAGTTTCCTCCTGATCTTGAAGCATATAGGCATGCCCTCGTCGGTCACGGTAATCGATCGAAAAAGCATAACCTAGAAAGATCCTTCGCAGCCATGGATCGCGTTCGATCTTTTGCTCCGGAAGTGCTTCACTCCCCCCGTGACCACCGTAGCTGGTTTTTGTTGGCAAAGCGGTTAGCCGATAGGTTTCATATTGTCGTGGCCAATTTCTTCCCCAGATCTCTGGATCTGTGGTGTCTTCATCCACCTCTACAATATGTACAAATGCCGAACGTTCTTCAGCCTTTCGCTCTGATATATTTAGTAGCAGCGCAGTTACCCCTGCGATCACTGCCGCGACCACGCTCATCAAAACAAAGTAAAATATAAGACTAGTGGTTCGTTTCATACTCGTGCCTTTCTCTAGAGGAGTACCAAAATAGCCTAAAGCACCAGCTACTGCCGGTCATAAGACTCTATATCAAACATGTAGCCTATCGATCACAGTCCCTGAGCACCTATCCCCTAAGCCGAGCATTCAGGTACTTTAGACCCTTCACTATACATTCACTCAATCACTAATAACACTAGTTTCTAGATCAAACATCGGCCCACCCAACCCCACTGATTCACCATGTCCGACTGATCGATGGCAATGCACACATCGCGGAGCTTTTTTTGTTCTAGAAATAAGTTGATCATGGATCAAATTCTCATGACAATCTAAACAGTTTGCTTGCAAAACCTCCGCGTTTTTCTTGGTTATAACAATAGGTTCTGAAAAATCCTGAAGCGTAAATGCTCGGGAGTGATTCCAGCCATTCTCTGCTTTTGCAATATACTTTCTAAAAAAATCATGAGGTAGATGACAATCTACACAGGTCGCCACAGCGTGGTGACTCGCCTTCTGCCATGAGTTATACTGCGAACGCATAATATGGCAGTTGATGCATGCATTGGGATCTGTACTAAAATAAGATAGTCCCTCAGCATAATTAAAAGTCACACTTCCAATACCTATAAGCACCCCTAATAGTCCAAACACTAAGGATGGAAGAATCGCAAGCTTCAACATCTTCTCCTTGCCCACCATTGGCGGTGACCGGACTGCTTAGTCTAACAATCAACATGAGACACAACAGACGGGCCACAAATCACATGACCGCAAGTCCCTTCGACAAGCAATCGTCGCTCTCGTTCTCTGTTACCAAATGTTATCATCTATATATCTACACGTTACCAAAACCTCTCATACCAGGGCATAGTGCTGAACTTGTACAAAGTCGTAGGTTAACACAAAATATTCTTAAATTCAGGACAGCTAGGGTAACAATAACCGACTAATCAAACTCATTTCGATAGCCTTTTCCCAAGAATTCGGCCACACGCGCGAGCCCCCTCAGGGACGAATAGCAAAAGTGATACCAATATAACTGAGAGTCTTTGCGGAGAGAGCAGAGGAATTGCTTAACGCGCCGTTGGGGGGCTATTCCACGCAAAAGTGATGGTTCAAGGGCTATTCGGCACTTCAGATCACCAAATGAGGGCATGTCTTTGACTTCAACACGGAGCTATCCAGGGATCCCATTTGACGAATGTGCAAACTAGGAGGGAGGCCAACTGACCGAACGGTCTCGACAAGCTGGAGGGACAGCAGTTCCTAGGAGCTGCCGACAAATCATGCAGGGACCATGGACCTATCACTCGACAGTAAAGACACGCTCGAGACTCAACCAGATGGACAAGTAACACTCTGCTAGCGCGGCGTGGTGAATTTCACAATGTGAGCTAGGTTGATAATGAGGGTGGAGGGAATCGAACCCGCAACCTATGGATTAAGAGTCCATTGCTCTGCCAATTGAGCTACACCCCCTCGAGTGCAATTTTATTGTATCAACTAAGCTCTTGCTTGCCGTCTAGATAACCAATTATGCAATCAGGGTGACTGACGGGGGTCGAACCCGCGACCTACGGAGTCACAGTCCGTCGCTCTAACCAACTGAGCTACAATCACCATTACCCCAACGGGATGGCGTAGATAGTCCCTCGATCTGGACACGTCCAGTGCGAAAATGCACGGGCCCCCAAAAAAACACACCCCCAGTCATATCCACCACTCAAACAAAGGGTAAACACCTTATGTCTTCCACCCCTTTCATCTAGTTTCTGGGAGATGACCGCTAATTCTGCATCTAGGTCCATCATCATTGTCATCACATCACATCCACAACCGAAGCAGACACTGCACAGCTTGCGAAGAGCACAGGTTAGCACTGCTTTTGGGTGCCTTAGGTTCGTAAGTGCTGTAATACGCTCCCATGAAACTACGTTCGCTTGGCGTGTTGTTAATAGCTCTCTCTGGGTGCATCAAATCCGCCGCCGAATCTAACCATTCGGTCACCAACGAGCCTCATTCTCCAAGCTCTGGATCTTCGTCAGCCCCCAACGTCACCGGTCACTCCGCTCCGCTGGCGCCACCTGCCCGGGGAAGTGACACTGACCGCAAAAGCAAAAATGGAACGCTATCAGCCACGGTGGGAGATGTGCCCCTACTCCTTCAATACGGCCGTCCCCACGTATCTGAGCGGAAGATTTTCGGGGAACTCGTTCCTTATGGTGAAGTATGGCGTACCGGAGCTGATGAGGCGACCACACTGACTATCCAAACCCCAGCTGTCATCAATGGGCAGCCGGTCCAGGCTGGTAACTACGCTCTGTTCACAATCCCCGGTCCCGAGACTTGGACCCTGATCCTCAACTCTCAGGCCAAACAGTGGGGAGCATACAAACATGACCCAGCACTCGATGTTCTCAAGGTAAAAGTGCCTGCCACAAAGACTCAGACCCCAACCGAGATCCTAACCTTTGCCGCAACTGCCTCCGCCGTTACATTCTCGTGGGAGAATACAAAAGTAACAATACCGGTATCAGCCAAATAAATGCCGCCCACCAGAACACACCGACAATGAGGTGTATAGATCAATCCCTAAAATCCTAAAGACTATCAATATTTCCCCAGAGAGGTCTTAGGTAGGGCTTCCCCATTAGCTACTACCTGTGTTTACTTCAGTCATGGGTAGCAATCCCGAAAACACCTTCGGGCCATTAGCAGTGGGCTCGGGCGGTCCTCCTCCAACAGTTTCTTCTCCCAGTACGTGGCGTCATAGAGAGAAAGAACGACGCTCCTTACCAGAGGCTCGAATTGGATGGGTAGGTACCGGCTTCATCATTAAGGAAGCCATGCGCGTCACCGCAAAAACACTGGGTACACCTCCTGGTCGGGTACTAACTCGCCGGGATATACATACCGTACAAGATATTGACCCAAGTATTCTCACCCATTCAATCGATGAGCTTCTTGAGAATGCTGACGTCATTTTTGAGGCCACCGGAGACCCCATCCACGGCTCAACCGTCGTCGAGCGAGCCCTCGAAGCAGGAAAGCCAGTAGTCACCATGAATGCTGAGCTGCACGTGACCACCGGCTCGTATTTTGAGGGCAAGGGATTTCTTACCGAGGCTCAAGGTGATCAACCGGGGGCAACCGCACAAATGCACGACGAGGCGGTCGGCATGGGTTTTGACCCTCTGGCCTACGTCAATATCAAGGGTTTTTTGAATCCTAATCCGACCCGAGCAGATATGGAGTACTGGAGTAAACTCCAAAACCTCAGCCTCCCCGAAGTCATCTCATTCACCGATGGTACCAAACTACAAATAGAACAAGCTGTCGTTGCCAATGGCCTCGGCGCAGATATCGCTCAGGAGGGACTGATCGGCGGGAAGTATGATGATCTCTTTGACACCGATCATCTTGTCGAAGCTGCTCGCAAGTTGGGACGCCCCATTTCCGATTATGCCGTGGTTCCAGGCGCGCCGCCTGGGGTGTTTGTTATTGCCGACCACGAAGCCTTCGACCGACTACCTCACTACGGCCCTTACCAAAAACTTCGAACCAAAGGTGATTCAGCCTACATTATTTTACGCTCCTACCATCTATGTGGACTTGAGGTAGCCAAAAGTCTTCGAGAGATCCTCGAAGGAAACCGGACCCCGCTTCTCACCAATGGACCTATCCCCCGAATAAGCATTAGCGCTATAGCTAAGCGTCCCTTGGCGACAGACACCGTGCTCCACAGAGCGATTGGTTGCTTTGAAGTCCGCGGAAGCTGTATACGGACCGCCGAACACTTGAACCATGTACCTATCGGTCTATTGGACAAGGCCCGGCTAAAACGCTCTCTCGAACCGGGCCAGATGATTACTTTTGACGATGTTGACTTACCAGAAAGTCGAGCCCTCAGCATGTGGCAGGAGCTCATCGAACGAGTTCGCAACTATTCAAAATAGTTTCTTTCCGGCTATTCGCCGATAGCTCAGTGGTGAACCTCAGTATACCTGAGGTCACTCTACACCTTTTCTCAAAGGATTCTTATCCTCTCAGACTGGGCGTGTCTTCATAGCCTGTTGATCTAGCCCTGCAGGCATCTCTCGGCCGGTCTTTCCGTGAAACATCCTGAACACAAGAAGTCTCTCCTCGGTCGCGTACCGCCAGGTACG
>JAHQVK010000165.1 GCA_019634385.1 Myxococcales bacterium
AGGACCGACGTCAACCCAGAGCGGGTGTGTACCGGACGGAGGGGCCCGAAAGGGTGACGAAGCCACCCCTGCACGCATCTGTCGGCCGGTCTTTCCGTGAAAGGTCCTGACCACGAAAAGTCTCTCCTCGGTCGCCTACCGCCAGGCACGCTCGCCTCGTCGTCAGAGCGTTTCACGAAAAGCGGGGCTCGACAGCTACACACATGGCTAAATCAACCGGCTGCTAGCTACTAGCAGGCCATCGGAAAAGTGAGTTAGGCGCTTCGCGGGTCCTTTTTCCGGGGAGCGTCAGGACCGGCTTCGCCTTTCATCGGTTGCATACGCCCGGTATGCGCCCTCTTCATCCGGAACGTTCCACGGAAAAGAACCTTCGCGGATCACCCATCCCACTTTTCTGATGGCCTGCTAGAACGCATCTGCTTCGCCGGAGAAGGTAAATGTACTTCACTGAGTCTATCTTGCCCCGGATCGGTCGATTCGGCGATGATGATGCTCGTTGCGCGGATAGTGGATGGCGTACATCCTCGATGGGGGTGGTTAATGGGGGCATTGGGCGGGCTGCTTTGGATAGTCGGTGGTGTTTGGTGGGCGGTGGGCCTGAAAAGCACGGGATTGGTGGCTGGTTTGGGCCTTCTTTGGGGCATGGCGGGCTGGGCCTTGTACGCGGCCAGTCGGCTGAAAATGAGACATAAATATCATCGCTTAGAGGACGCCCACATCGCTCTTCAGCGCCTGATAGATGTCTCCGACGTGGGGCTGTTGGCGGTGAATCCCGATGGTGAACTGAGACGGGCATGGTCTTTGTCCGTAGCCCGATGGTTTGGGCGTCCCGCCCGCGAAAAAGTCTGGGACTATCTATTTCCCCATGACGAATCCCTTCGATCTGAGCTTGAGTTATGCCTGAAGTCCATCAGGGATCACAATATGCCCCTGGAGTCGGCGATTGCCCGCATGCCGGTCACCTTTGTTCGTGAGGGTCGCACTTATCGATTCTCTGTCAAACGGGCTCGGTATGCCGGTGATGATCATATTGTGTTGGTGCTTCGTGACATTTCTCGTCGGGTTGTGATCGAGCAGGCGGACCGTGCCCGTCGGGAGTTTCAGACGATCATCGGAAACCTCGTGAAAGATTCATCGAGTGCTCAAGATTTTCTGCAATCGATGCACCAGCAGTTTGCAGCATTGATGAATACCGGAGGGGATGCAGCGGCGTTTTTCTCTACGCTCCACACCATCAAAGGGCAGGCCGCTCTGTTCGGTTTTTCCGATTTTGCTGAGCAATGTCATCAGCAAGAAGTGGAGCTGATGGCGGCGGGGGCCATGCCAGCAGAGCGAGGAATGACGGCCCAGGCGTTGTGGAGTGGGTGGCGCCAGACCTTAGCGTCTATTGAATCGGTGGTAGAGGATCGCACATCGGACATTATTGAGGCGGATACTCGCGCGTATGAGGCTGCCCTCGAGCGTCTCGAAGACCGACGAGCACGAGCTAATCTCGTGGAAATGGTTCGCGAATCTCGTTTGGAGGAGACCTCCCGCCAGTTGGTGTACATCAGTGATCAGGCGAAGCGTTTGGCAAGTTGGGTTGGGAAGTCGGTGGAAGTGGAGGTCAAAGACAATGGTGTGCGCATCGCAATGGATGGGTTTCAGGTCTTCTGGGCCAGCCTCACCCATGTGATTCGGAATGCGGTGGACCACGGGATTGAATCGAGTGAGGAGCGAGCGCGGCTTGGAAAAGAAGAACGAGGCCGTCTGCTACTCGAGACTCAGTGGGACCGTGAGACCCTCTATGTCACTGTGGAGGACGATGGCCGAGGCATTGATTGGGAGGCCATTCGAGAGAAGGCTGAGCATTGCGGGTTACCCGCTTCGTCCCAGCAGGAGTTGATTCAGGCGTTGTGCGCGGAGGGAGTAACTTCTCGGAAAGAGGTTGGGGTGTTGTCCGGTCGGGGGCAGGGAATGAGTGACGTCAAGCAGTCGTGTGAGGCGTTAGGAGGCCGCTTTAGGGTGCTGACCACGGTGGGCCAGGGAACCCGTTTTGAGTTTTTGTTTCCCCAGCCGGCATGAATGAGAGAGCACAGACCATCGGCTCAATGGTCTCGACCGAGGATCAAGCTCGGTGCGGCCGGTACAGCAAAGCCGCACAGCGGGGCATAGCTCGGCGTAGAAGCGGGAACCTGGGTTCAACCCAAGTGATTTCTGCTGTAAGGCTCGCGGTTGGCCAATGGCAATGGTGAGGATTAAGCCCGGTGCGGCGGTAAGGCTTGTGGTTGGCCAACGGCAATGGTGAGTCACTGCAGATGAATCCATGGACATTGTCTGGCCGGTACTGCGTGATCACTGGGGCCAGTGCGGGCATTGGGCGGGCGACCGCTAAGGGGCTCTCGAAGGCCGGCGCAAAACTCATTCTCTTGGGGCGATCCCCCGCTCGTACGGAGGCGGTGGTCAATGAAGTCCGAGCGGCGGGTGGACAGGCTTGGTATGTTCCGCTCGACCTGGCCTCGCTCGATTCGGTACGGGCCGCGATTGAGGGGGTGAAGGCGATGACTGATGAAGTTGCGGTTCTGATCAACAACGCCGGCTTGGCTGGTATTAGGGGGATAACAACAGACGGATTTGAGTTAGCCTTTGGCGTGAACCACCTGGGGCACTATTTATTGACCCGGGAGCTGATTCCGGTGTTGTCCAAAGGATCTTCAGCCCGGATTATTCACGTGGCGAGCAAAGCTCACTTAGATGCGGATGGAATAGATTGGTCGGTCCTGAGGAAGAAAACTCAAACCATCACGGGCATTGTGGAGTATCAGCGAGCCAAACTATGTAACGTCCTTTTCGCAAAAGCATTGTCTCGGCGATTGCCTCCGTCGATTGTTAGCTATTCTGTGCACCCGGGGGTGGTTGCTTCTAATATATGGCGACCGATTCCTTGGCCGATTCGTTGGTACATGAAGCGAGGAATGCGAACCCTAGAGGCGGGGGCGGAGGGAAGCATCCGTTTAGCAACCGACCCCGCCGAGGTGGCGCCGAGCGGTAGCTACTTTCACCGGTTGGCCGTAGAGGCCCACAATCCCATTGCGGATGATATTCAGCTCCAGGAGCAATTGTGGAGTGAAAGCGCAGCGTGGACTGGTCTGCCGACGGAATACAGCAGAAATCCCTTGGGCTGAAACCCAAGTTCCAGCTTCTACGCCGGGCTATGCCCCGTTGCGCGACCCCCGGCCCCGATACGTTGGCTATTTTTTGGTGAACTGGCTCTCGTGCTTGGGAAAAAAGTCTACCCGAGGCTCGAGATGTTCGAATCGATGGGTGTGGGGATTGTCCATAAACGTATAGATAGGGTCAAAAATTGTGTCCCAACTCCAGAAATTTTGCCCCAGCTTGAGGTAGCGAAGGAACATCTCTGTGCCTTCGGGCGCTACCGGGTGCATGAGGATCATAGCCACTTTTACCATATGAAAGCAGTCCACCAGGGTCTGCCTACGGAGAGCTTCGTTACTGCTAGCTTCCGCTTCCTTCATTTCCCGATTCCACTTCTTGGTGATCTCGCGGATGAAGCTATCAGCGGTATTCATCGCGAGATAAAATTGGTTTTTAGAAACATGTCTTTCAAACTCGATTGCAGCCTCCTGACATCGATGATGAATCGGCTCGCTGATATCGGCCACTGGCAGCAGACCATCAAAAAATTTCTGTAAGGTATATAAGCAAGACCGAGCCGCCTTGTTGAGTACGTTGCTCAACATATTGCCTTCTTTTAGTACCGGATCTGCATCATTGTCTTTGGCTTGCGGATCAAAGGGACGGGGTTTGAAGCTGACGCTCTTTTTACCCATACCCAGACCGAGAAAGTGGGCCCGAAGTTGGTCTGATGTGTAGTGAGCGAGCAGCTCTTGGGCCATAGGGGGTTTGATGTCACCGCTGCTGCTGGCTTTCTTATCGAGAAAGAGAAGATGCTTGCTCGCAATGAGGGTGGTGAGTTGCAATTCTCCTTCGGGGGGAGGGAGCTGAGGTGATTGGGCTTGGAGGCCGGAAAAGATGGCAAACTGACCAATCCCGTAGAAGTATATATTATCTTCACCGATATATTGGTAGATCTTTGTATCGGTTGAGTTCCACCATCGTCTCCACCGCTTTGCATCACCGTGAGTGCTTTGCTCATAGGTGGCGGTGAAGCTTATCGGCGCCCATAGTGACTCCGGCCATACCCAGAAAGTGAGCGGCTTTCCATCATGGCTCACATCATGGACCGGAACGCCCCAATCAACGTTGCCCGTTAGGCGAAACGGTACAAGATACTTGCTGGTCCGGTATCGGACTTCAGCTTGAGAGAGAATCTCGCAAGCCTGGTCGCGATCGGAAAGACTAGAAAAAACGAGACGAAAGGAACGAGCCTTTTCACCGTCATCAAGTCGCTCATGTTTTGGGAGTTGGCCCTCCAATGCTTGGAGCTTGTCTTCGAAGGTCTTGAGGACGTGAATGATGGGCTCCGAGAGAAACTCGGTGATTATCTTGGAGACAAAGTCCCGATGACCGGGTTGGGTCTGCATGTGACCAAGCCATTGTTGCAAGTCTTTGCGGAAGTCCTCCAACTTGATACACCAGTTAGGAACTTTACGAATGGTTGGTTTTTCTCCACTGAGAGTACTTATGGGGTTGACCAGATCACTCGGCATATATTGGTGGCCAACCGCGCATTCATCAGCATAAGCCTTGTCGGAAGGACATCCTTGAAATGGACATTTACCAATGACCTGTCTGCCGTTGAGCAGAGCCTGAGCGCGCTCGTCATAGAACTGGGGTACTTCAACTTTGATCAGGCGCTGGTTGTCGCGAAGCTGTTGAAACACCTCGTTAGATATCTCCTCATGGATGAACTTGCTCTCCCCGAGGCCGGAAGCTCCGTAATAATCTAAGCTGATTTGGTAACGATCGAGACACTTCCGTTGAAGGTCATGGTGCAAAGCCACAAAATCCTCAATCGATCCAGAAAACGAGCCCCCTTCGGAGGCGTTTTTCCACGATTCGACGATGGGGGAGCCGTAGCAGTCAGTCCCAGAGACAAATAGCACATTGTCTGGACCGAGGCGGTCGCGCAAGAAGCGAGCGAAGAAGTCAGCCTGAACAAACACCGCTCCGATGTGCGCAAAGTGTAGGTCCTTATTTCCGTAAGGCATGCCCGCGGTGATCACCACGCGTTTTGGAAACGCTGGTCGCTCTTGGGGATTGTGCGACTTCACGCCGCCTAGCTTGTAAAATGGTGGTCTGACGTCAAGTCTGAAGTTCCGGCCTCGTTCTGTACGGCTTAGCGGAAGGTCTGCCGGTGCAGTTAGCGGAAGGCCGGCCTGTACGACTGAGCGGAAGGCCGACCGGTGCCGCTGCCTAGCGGAGGCCGGCCTGTACGACTGAGCGGAGGCGGTCTGTGCGGCTAACGGAAGGCCTTCCGTTGCGGCTGAGCGGAAGGCCTTCCGTTGCGGCTGAGCGGAAGGCCTTCCGTTGCGGCTGAGCGGAAGGCCGTCCGTTGCGGCTGAGCGTAGGCCTTAACTAGGCCGGCCTATGGACTTCTCTCAGTGGGGGATGAATGAGGATGAGGCCTGACCGGCAGCTGGTGCGCAAAGAGCGTTAGGGATTTCCGTTGGCCGTGAGACGAAACCGTTGGCGGTGAGACGAAACGGATGAGGGGGGATAAACTGGCCAATCATCTTAGTCTGCGCTAGCACCTGGGCCATGGCTGAGATCGTTAAGGTTTCGAATATGGCTGGTATAACCGCGGAGGCTCTGCGTCGAGTGAGAGCGGCTCTTGACAACGGTCAACAAGAGGCCCGCCTCTTTTCTCTCGCGTTATCCGGCGGCTCTACCCCTGGTCCCTTCCACGAAGGCCTCGCTGTGGAGTCCAACATCGACTGGTCTCGGTTTGTTGTCCTGTGGGGTGACGAGCGAGCTGTTCCCCCCAATCATGCCGATTCCAACTACCGAGCGGCTCATCAACAACTATTATCGAAGGTTGCACCAATGGCGGTTTGGCGAATGGCGGGTGAAGCGTCTGACCTCAGTAAAGCGGCAAAAAACTATGAGGCGTGTATACGTTCGCTGCCTGGAGCCAAGATTTCGATGGCAATATTGGGGATGGGCGATGATGGTCATACGGCCTCGCTTTTTCCCGGGGAGGCGGCGGTGACGGATCGACTGGTAGCGGAGACGCCCGAGCCCTACCCAGGAAAACACCGGCGTTTAACGCTCACCGATGCTGGCTTGGATGCCTGTGAAGAGGTGCTTATCCTCGTATCGGGTGAGAACAAGGCTGATCGACTAGCTGAGGTGCTCGCTGGTGGGGACCTACCTCTAGCTCGGATACTTGCCAACCGACGTAACAAACCCACGACGGTGATTGTGGATGGGCCGGCAGCAAAGTCCCTGTGATCTGAGTGACTATAGCAAAGACCACTTGAATTGATTCTATAAGAGTCACGAAGGGTCGCGCAGCGGGGCATAGCCCCAAGGGATTTCTGCTGTAGGGCGTATCTTTACCGTCCGAACCGCGTACTGACTTGTATCCCCCATTTGTGAGCGGTCGGTGGTCAACGCCCCCCTTTCGGGCCCCTCGGTCTTTACGTGAAAGGTCCTGACCACGAAAAGTCTCTCCTCGGTCACGTATCGCCAGCTCAGCTCATGCCCGAGTGGTGAGGCCCATGGCGAGCAGCAACCTACAGCTTAAGCGTCATGAGTCAGGCTGAGAAGACATGGTAGAGCAAACTGGCCCAACCGACGAGCAGGCAGGATGACGATATCAATCCCAAAGTTGCGCCGAACCTTTGGAGCGGTGGCCCTCCCATCACGAAGGCATTGATACCAAAAGCTTTAAACCCATAAGGCAGCGGATTCAGCCAAGCACCAACCACAAATGCGGCGACGGTGGCCCACGGCACGTGTGCCTCAAAAACCTGGACTATGCCCGCGACCAGACCAAGCATCAGTCCGAGCATAATCCAATCCAGATGGGCGGACCCGATCGCTTTGATCGAGAAACCGGTCAACGCTTTTGGGCACCAAGGCTGCATGAGCGAGAGCATGACCACGCCTAAGGCTGATGACCAGGCGACCGCTAGTCCCCCGGCTAAAAGCAGTATACGCGCGGCATGGAAACTATCTAGGGGTTCGAACATCTACTTACAATAACATGTTTTTACAGCAAAGACCCTTTGAATGGATTCTGTTAGAATCAACAAGGGGGCGCGCAGCGGGGCATTGCCCCGCGTAGAAGCAGCAACCTGGGTTCAACCCAAGGGATTTCTGCAGTACTATTGCAGCCGGTTGGTTTGATGATGTGTGTAGCTATCGAGCCAGGCTTTTCGTGAAACGTTCTGACGACGAGGGAGCGTACCTGGCGGTACGCGACCGAGGAGAGACTTCTTGTGGTCAGGATGTTTCACGGAAAGACCGGCCGATAGATGCCTGCAGGGCTAGATCAACCGGCTGCTAGGGGGTACGGATATTAAATTCCAACTGAAACCGTCGTCCGTCCTCCTGGGAAACACACCAAAGCTGGAGGGTTCCTACTTCGGTGAGTTGTACTCGAACCTGAACGGGCACGATAGTACCCGGTGCCAAGTCATCAGCGACCAAGGTGGTGGTGATCGGATTGGTTTCCTCCAGTTCAGCCGGCCAGGTATATTCATCCAAAAGGGTGCCAATGCGGTCGCCGGGTCGGGTGCTGCAAGAGAGAAATTTGAAGGTCGCGGGCTGACCGACAACCAATCCTAGGGTTTGGTTGGGCACGGTGGCTTCCGTGCCTTCCTCCATGCCATGGGGTACAACACATAATGCTCGGGTAGGGGGGGGAAGACCAGGGATCGCGGGACGAGCGACCTCCATCCCGATCCAATAGCTCCGAGCGGTACCGCCGCGAATACGCAGACCACCTCGATTCCGAACGGTTCCGTACCAAGCGGCTCCTCGGGCGACGGCGAGGTCACGATCGCTTCCCTCCAAGACTTGGGGGGCGGTGCCCCAGGTTCCCATGATCTCAAGGACGCGGCTTCGAAGCGCGGGAGCGTTGAAGACACCACCGTTGAACAATATGTGTGAAGGCGGGCGTTCGGGGCTATGATGGAGAAGAAACGCAGCGAGATGACGGGTGATGGCGGCGTCGGTCACGTAAGGCAGTCCCAGTTCTAAGAATCCAGCACTGGAGCCGATTTCGGGGACTTCATTTGCGGTGCATGTCGGAAAGAAGCCGTTAAACACGATCTGCTGCAGGGTGGCCCGGCTTAACTCCACGGTGAGTTTACTACCGAACAGACGCCGTCCTTGCCCAAGCACGGTCACTGTTTGTTTTTCGAGCAGTGGGTCAGCGAGAAGGGCTTCTTTGGCCCGTCGGGCCCCGAGAACGAGGGCTCGTTGTTGAGCGGCATCCAATGTTTTGTTGGATTGAGCCAGGTGCTCATGAAGCACGTGACCGAGTGCCAGATCCATATTGTCACCACCGAGGAGCAGATGGTCCCCCACGGCAACCCGTTCCAGGGCCAGATCTCCATCTTGGTCCCGGACTTCGATGAGGGAAAAATCGGTTGTTCCGCCGCCAACATCACAGACCAATACTCGGTCCCCAGGCTGGAGGCTCTCCCGCCACCGGTCCCCCATATCCGCTAGCCACGCGTAGAACGCGGCCAACGGCTCTTCGAGGAGAGTTACATCGGAAAGACCAGCAAACCCGGCCGCTTTGACCGTCAGTTCTCGGGCGACGGCATCAAAGCTAGCAGGGACGGTCAGGAGAAGATGCTGCTCCCGGAGGGGGTGCTCGGGATGGGTACTTTCCCAGGCCCCGGCCAGGTGACGCAAGTATCGTTGGGCCGCTTCAACCGGAGAAATTCGCGCGCTTTCGTCTCCGTCGGGGGGCAAAATGGCGCCCTCTCGGTCTGCAGCGCGGTGACTCAACCAACTTTTGCTGGAGCTCACCAATTGACTGGGGGTTTTAGCGCCCAATTCCCGAGCACCTTCACCCACCAAAAACGTTTGGTTTTGGCTCCACGGGATGTCCAGCGCTCCCTCGGGCCACTCGTCGGGGGTAGCGAGATAAAGAAAAGAGGGGAGGTAAGGCCTGGTTTGTAGGTCTGCGGGACGAACCAACTGAGGGATGGGTAAAATTTCCGGACTAGGCTGCTCTGGGGACGGGCTGTCCTTATCCACGTAGCTGAGGGCGGAGTTGGTGGTCCCAAGATCAATGCCAACAATGTATTTGGTCATCCTTAGAGCTCCACCTCCGCCGGAGCGATGACCCGCGAGGATGCATCGGTGCGGATACGAGGCAGCCGGACTGATACCGCTCGGTAGCCGGCGTGTTTGAGGGTGCCAGTGACTGGTGGCTGACCCACCACTCGTCCTACGAGGCGAATCTCGTGGGGATTAAAGTCAGCCCCGATGGTGATCGGTCCGTCTTCAGCCTCGGAGCGAACCGGCTCGAGATCAAAGTGGTCGTCGATGGCTTTTTTGCAGCCTCGGTGAATTTCTCGCACCACTTGACCCACCTCAGCATCGCTGTAGGTCGAAATATCTTCGGATAAGAAGTCGAGCAGTCGCCCCTCAGCCTGGAGTAGGCCCAAGGTTTGCGTGGCTACGGCTTCTGCAAACAGAGGGGATGGTTCATCAATCAGGTCTGGGACGGGCTCGCTGGTCAGCGGGTTGTGGTCACCAGGGGACAGATGAACGGTATTTGGTAAGGGACGACCCCAAAGGGTCGCAAAGAAGGCCCGAAAGGCGAGGGCGATCCGCATACCGGCGGGTTAGAGAGCTCCGGAGTTGTTTGTCAACGCATCGCCTCGAGATGGTGTATGAATATTTCGTGCGCGCGCCTCTTCCACCGATCGCTGCTCGGTTACTCATGTTTACGCCTCCGATCGTATATTGTGCCTGGTTGTGGTGGTTGTCCTCTGGGCCAGTGCATATCCCTGGGGGGGCCAACGACCTTCTGGTGCACTTTCTGGCGTACGGTGTCCTTGGTGCGCTATTCACCCGGGCTTTTTGGTTCACCTCGGATTGGTCCTTGTGGCGGGTGGGGCTTTACAGTTGGCTATGGGCCGCCGGTTACGGGGTGGTGGATGAGTTTCATCAGTCGTTTGTTGCTGGTCGACATGCGAGTGTCCTCGATGGGCTGGCGGATGCAGCCGGTGCGCTGGCGGGGGTTATCGTGTTGCTGGGCGCGTACTGGTGGACGAAGCAACGCTTGGGGCCTAGCGGTGCTTGAATACCTACACGTAGCCCGATAAATTTGTACAGGTGCAAGCACCTGTGCGTCGTCCCCGACTCTGTTGTCTCGACCTCGATACCTTTTTTGTATCGGTGGAGCGGGTGCTCGATCCTCGGTTGAACGGTCAGCCGGTGATTGTGGGGGGACAACCGGGGCAGCGAGGTGTCGTTGCCGCCTGCAGTTATGAGGTTCGGCGATTGGGGGTGCGTTCGGGCATGTCCCTCACCGATGCCGGACGTCGGGCCCCCCGAGCGATCTATCTACCCGCTCGACAAGATACCTACGGTGAGTTTGCCGAGCAGGTGCGAACCATCGCGCGGCGATATAGTCCGGTGGTGCAGGTGGCGAGCATTGACGAGATGTATATCGATTTCGCTGGATGTGAACGGCTCTACAAAAAGGGTGAAGACCGCTCCGATGACGCTACGATCGAGCGGGTAGTGTGGGAAATGATCCACGATATCCAGGATAGCTTAGGATTACCGGCAAGCGCAGGGATTGCTTCGTCACGGTCCACCGCCAAGATCGCCAGCGGTCAGGCCAAACCAGCGGGTGTACTGCTGATACCCGCCGCCAATGAGGCCGGCTTTCTTGCCCCCCTTGAGCTTCGCAAACTCCCCGGCATTGGGCCGGTGGCGGCGGGTAAGTTAGAGAGTGTGGGTTTTCGGACCCTCGGAGATATCGCGACTGCTCCGCTGGTAGAGCTCCGAGCCGTCCTTGGGGCGTGGGCGGAGTTGGTCAAACAGAGTGCCCAAGGGGAGGGGGTGTCGAGTTTAGGACCGGAGCGACCCGCGTTTAAAGAGCAGGATGAGGATGGGGCGGTAGTGAGCAGCATCTCGAACGAGCGGACCTTTTCTCGGGATGTACGCGACACCGAAGTACTTGAATCGATGTTGTGTGCCCTTTCCGAACGGGTGTGTTGGCGAGCTCGTAAGCGGGGAGTTAAAGGGCGTACGGTCTCTCTCAAACTGCGTACCGGTGGCTTCGATACCCTCACTCGATCTCGGACAGTAGGATCAGCCACCGACGCGGAGAATGAGGTGTACGAGGTGGTTCGCGCGTTGTTGGCGGCGGCTCGTCCTCGCCTCGTGCCGGTCCGTCTGGTGGGGGTGGCTTTATCCAACTTGGTCTTGGATAAACAACTACCCCTGCTGTCTCAGCGAGGAGAATTGCAAGAGACGGTGGACGCGATTCGCGATCGCTTTGGTTATGAATCGGTGAGGTTGGCCTTAGGAAAAACCGGGAAGGCACACAAAAAGCCCGGTATATAGGCTTCTTGTGTGCCG
>JAHQVK010000166.1 GCA_019634385.1 Myxococcales bacterium
CCGCTTGAATTGATTCTGTAAGCATCACCAAGGGGTCGCGCAGCGGGGCATAGCCCCCGCGTAGCAGCAGGAACTTGGGTTCAACCCAAGGGATTTCTGCTGTAGCACCCATTGTTACCATTTCAGGTCGCTTAGGTTTTGATAGGTGAAAGTGTTCGCCAATCATGGCCAGTGCCCGAGCGATAAGGTGGGATGGGAGAGGCACCAGATACGTGAGATATTACTTGAACTGAGCTCGTCTTTTCTGTGGCTACGCTCGGCTTGACCCGCTGTGCGTTCAGTTGAAGACTTTTGGAAAAGAGCAGTGGCCCAGTTCAACGACAATCTGCCGTGTTCTCTTTCCTATGTCCCACGTTTCTCCCGATAGATACAATGGAGTACACGTGGAGATTGCCCGTCCATAGATGTGACAAAGCTATCTATGGTTTATACTTGAGCTCACGCCTTGGCTGAGTCTTGGGGATCAATGGAGGTCATCAGCAGTAAACTTGCACGCCGACGTCAAGACAGACCATAAGCCCCTCGGTGTAGGACGCCTCAGAAAATGGTGGTATGCCTGCCTTATTCAGTGGTGGAGCGAGCAAACATCTTGATCACCGACGACGACGGCCACATTCGGGAAGTGGTTAGGTTCGCCCTGGAGGGTGCTGGCTATGATGTAACTGAAGCAGCTACTGGAGCTCAAGCCCTTGAGTTCATGACTCACCAGCCCTTTGATCTGGTGGTCCTCGACATTGTAATGCCGGGGATGGACGGCCTGGAGGTGTGCCAAAACATACGCAAAAGCTACGATACACCGATCATCTTCTTGTCGAGCAAAGATGAAGAGTTAGACACAATTCTCGGCTTGGAGTTGGGGGCGGACGACTACATGGCCAAACCATTCAGTCCACGAGAGTTGGTGACCCGCATCAAAGTGGTACTTCGCCGCTGTCGTGGTCATCCACCCGAACCAATGCCGGAAGCAACAGTGAGCTATGGCCCACTTCGGTTGGATACCGCTCGTCATACCTGCACCGTGCAAGAGGCGTTGGTAATCCTGACGGTGACCGAGTTCGCATTGTTGGTCGTGTTAGCTCGCTCACCAGGAAGAGTCTTCACCCGACAGCAACTGGTAGATGCGGCCTACGGCCCGGGTCACTCGGTCTCCGATCGTACCATAGATAGCCACATTCGCCGCATCCGTAAGAAGTTGGAACTCCACGATATAGATGCGGTGGAAACAGTTTACGGCCTGGGTTATAAGATGCGCGAAATATACCATATATCTTCTATCCCTCCCAATAAGCCGTCACGATAGGCTCTCTTATGCCCTCGAAAAAAGTACGAGGAAGGAGCGTAGCAATCCGATGGCTCCTCCTGGGCACAAATTTACTAGCCCTGACTCTCCCTCTTGGAGTTGTCATTGGCTTAAGAATTTATGATACTTATCTCTTGCGACAAACCGAGCGTCAATTAATTGCCCAATCGGTACTTATTGGTGAGTTGTGGCGTAATGCGATGGTGGAAGAAGGTCTTCTTTTCCCCGGAAAAGAGTTGAGACCACAAGGGACCGAGCACAAAGCGTTTGTCCCTATTGAGCCTCGTATTGGTATGAGCAGTCAGGTCTGGCCACCACAACCGCAACCCACACGATGTACAACGGCAAGTAATCCTCGATTCTTAGCGGTGGCCCAACGGGTGGTGCCCACCCTGAAGCGTTCCCAGATTTTTACTCTCTCCGCGGTACGATTGCTGGATCCTAACGGATGTGTGGTGGGAACTACCCGAAGCGAAGAGGGATATTTTTTGGGGGAGCTACCTGAAGTCTCTGAGGCGAAGAGAGGCAAATATCGGGCGGTGGTAAGGCAGCGAATTTCAGACCAAAAGATCTTACCCTGGGAAGATATCCGCCGTAGAGGACGGTATCGAGTGTTTTGTGCCTTGCCTATCTACTCCGGGGGGCAAGTCTTTGGGATTGTACGTCTGTCCAGGACTAGCTTGTCAGCGTCTCGGTCGCTGTGGCTCAATCGCCGAGGGTTGGTGATCAGTGCCACATTAAGCCTAGTAGCCGTCTTACTAATCACTTTGCTCTTCGCCCAAGCCATCACTCGACCCCTGTCTCGTCTGCGAAAGGAGGCGGAGGCGATCGTGGCTGGTCGTCAGTCTGTGCCGCTGAAAGATCACGCGTGGAGCCCTACTGAGTTTCAGTTGTTATCGGATTCATTGACGGCCATGACCCAGAAGCTGCAGGAACGAGCGACATATATTGCCGACTATGCGGCGGACCTAACCCATGAACTCAAGGCGCCGATCACGGCCATTCGGGGGGCTGCGGAATTACTTATGGACACGCCACAGATGGCGGACTCTCGGCGGACCCGATTTCTCAACAACATTCATACCGATGTTCTCCGGATGGACGAGCTGGTGAACCGCTTGCTCCAGCTTGCACGTCTCGAAAACCAACGCATCCAGGATGTAGTAGTTGCGGTGGAGGTTGTCCCCTTCTTCAGCGAACTCCTTAGCTCGTATGCGCCTCGGATCCAACTTTGCTTGAATGATCCTCCAGACTTAATCGAACTGGACCCTCTTCATCTTACCTCGGTAGTGACCAATCTCGTGGAAAATGCCCTCGAAAAGCCCTCCAAAGAAGCGGTGCAGGTAAAGCTGGCTCAGGAGGATGGTCGTTTGCGGTGTACGGTGATTGACCGGGGCCCACCAATTCCTGAAGCTCACCAAAATTCAATCTTCGAGCGCTTTTTTACCACTAAGAAAGATGAGGGCGGAACCGGCTTGGGGCTAACTTTGACCAAAGCGATCGTCGACCACTATGGAGGCAAGATCTGGTTTGAAACCGATGAAAATCAGACATCGTTTACAGTTGTAGTTTGATCAGTGGAGGGCTTGCGATCTTATCGATAGTACTTGTCCTTCAGATCTACGGTATACTGCAGTTGTGCATCTGAGGCTTGCCGCACCAGTTTTTGGCTCATATATATAGTCTTACCCGGCGTGGGTATATCCCAGGTGAACTTAATACTATCCGTAGGGACGGTAGGGGAGAGGCTACCTCCTATCCAGGTATAGTTAAACACTGAGGGTAAATGTAAAACCAAGCTTGATTGATTAATGTCCCATGACACCCCAGGGGTGAAAAAAGATAGGATACCAGAGAGGGCGAGTGGATCCCGCTCCCGTCTGATCACCAATTCTAAGAAACCGGTTTCTTCTCCTTGTCTTGGGGGGTGCACCTTGAGTTTTACTGGGTTTGAAGAAGTTTCGATGTCCTGGGATACCCCGTTCAAATAGATATGGTTGAGCTTGTCCTTGTCCGGAAGTGTAATCTCAAGCGTTTTCTCTCCTTGAAGCCGAAGTTCGTAGTGATGGCGGGCGATTTGCTGGCCGTCAAGAGTCACAACTATCGAGCTATGAGCTTGGGTAATTACCGGGTCCAATGGTGCTCGCACCAGGAGCTTAGCGGTGGTGGGTTGTTTACTCAAAGAACGCCATTGGAGTTGGAAAGCTCCACTCTTAGGAAAGAATACTGCCGCGTCACCTTGTACCCGATGGGGAGGGGTATCGAGTATAAACTCAGATGTATCATAGATCAGGCGTAGTTCTTGACGACTAGCAATAGCAACTTGAAGATCAAATCCCCGCGGGTTTTCTTCGTTGTTGGCATACTTGAGGAAACGGAGTTGAAATTGGAATCGTCCGGTTGCTCGGGTCAGGAGCGAAATCATTCCTTCTCGGGCTACCACATCAGCATTGGAGAGAGTGGGAAGCTCGATGAGTTGCAACGATTCATCATAAGCCAAAAGAGGCACAGTCACCCAGCCCGGCCCAAAGACCCTAACGCTCACCTGAGCGGTTGCGTCAATGCCATCTCCAATGAGGCGAGCATCGGTCACCATGTGCTCTACGAAGTAGGAAATGGGGGCTTTGGGATCCTCAGGCGCCTCTTTGTTCCGGGCTGCGGACTGTAGCCGCACCAATTCTGACAAGGGCATAGTTACTTCACCCTTCGGGTCCATGGATTCGGGGATGGTGAGGAGGCTGAGGGTGATCAAGTACAGGCTGAACATATTATTTCTCCCTTCCTTGAGTTATGGCACTCAATAGAGGTTCATATTTTTTTTGGGAGCTAAACACCATGATCGCGGCCAGCCCTACAAAAATTTCGATCGTGTAGATGAGGCCGGTGTACCCTTGTAGGGTAACGGCAAAACTGGGGATGATGAGCAGCACGCTGAGCATGGTTGCGATGTACATCGCTCCGAGATGTCCTAAGAGTTGGTAACAATAATAAATAAGTAGGCTTAGGACGAGCACGCTGCTGATCGCGTAGGCGACGTAGAAGTTCATAAAGGCGGCGAGATAGGCAAGTAGGACAAAAAAGAAGGCGAAGCCGCAGGTGAGAAGGTAGCTCTCGTGAATACGAAAGGATCGACCTGAGACCAGACTCAGCACAACAAGACTTACGAGAAAGATAATAAACGGGGCCCAGGCTCGATTGGTCATTGTCACTATAATGGTGTCAAACGATTGCTCGGAAGGAAGGATCGCCCCGGTAGGGACTCCAGATTCTAGCGAGGGGTAGTTCCAACCTAAGGCAATGGTATCTTTGTTCGTTGATGTATGATGAGCAGGAATTACGCCCGGGGGGTAGTCATAATTTTCGCCACCTTTGACATTCATCGTGAGATTAAAGTTTCTTACCGGAAGATCTGGGTCCATTCGGTATACGAAGTTATCCAGTCCTCGCCCACTAAAGCTCACCTCGAATTGAACAACCTGGTCATTTTCTAGACGTCCCGTCCAGATAAAGCTTTTACCATCCTCCGATAGCTCGCTCTTGGAGGGCTCTCCGTCCACAAGGAAGCTAAGATCGGAAAGGAGGACCTTGTTTTTATTGAGAGATACCGGAAATACGAACGCGATATCAATATCATAGGGCTTGGGGTTGGTCACGGTAAACCGCCCAGAGAAGGAAAAGTCAAAGCCTGAAAAATATACAAGTCCGCGCTTGCGGTAATTCATGATTGCTTGGATGCGGATATCTTGACGTTCGAGGGGGAGGGGGATGAGAGTGGTAAATACCGAACCGCTCTTAACGTAGCGAACCGATGGTGCGGGCTGATCAATGGGGGCACCCCATCTATCCATAACTCCTTGGTATAGCTCACTTTGGGCAAATCCTTTTCGGTCAGATACCTGAGATGATATGATATTTGTCGCCAGAAAGAGAACGATCACACAACCCCAAAAATGTATCCTGTTGAGCAAACATAGATATGCATAAGTTATTTTGAACACGGTTTTTGTCCTCGGATGTCTAGCAGCCTGTAGATCTAGCCCAGCACGCATCTATCGTCCGGTCTTTCCGTTAAACGTCCTGGCCACTAGAAGTCTCTCCTCGGTCCCGTACCGCCAGGTACGCTCGCCCCGTCGTCAGAGCGTTTAACGAAAAGCCTGGCTCGATAGCTACACACATGGCCAAATCAACCGGCTACTAGGGCGTGTCTTTGCACTCCGGACCACGTCTTGACTTGTTTCCCACGTTTGTGAGAGGTCGGTGGCTTCGCCCCCCTTTCGGTCCCTTTGGCCCGGTACATCCAGTACCCTCCCTCCGGGGCCGACCCCTCACGCACGCGGGATACGGCGTCATCTCCGCCGTCGGAGTTCAAAGACACGCTCTAAGAGACTACTCTCTCACTGTGCAGGAGGTATGTATCCTAACCGTAAAGCTGGTGCACAAGTTGTGCAAAATCGGTGCAGAGATGATCGCCACAATAGATAAATGTGGGGCAGCTCATAACTTTGAGCCATACCAAAGTGGGAGCTTTTAGGTGTCTGACGATAGTACTTTGCTCCAAACAGCCAGTTCGTTTCCGCTTGGGTCAAGAAAGTGAAAACGGTGGCCACCTGGAAAGGAGAACGGCTCTAGAACAATATCGCCGCGGGCCCCTTTAACTGCCTCCAGGCTCGCTTCGAGGGTATCGGAATATAGTACTACCAGTGGTCCTCCCCGGGTGATCTTCTCAACAAGAGCAAAGCCCCCCATTTCACCACCTTGACTGCTCTGAATCCCCACATACTCCGGACCGTAGTCTTTAAATGTCCACCCAAAAGCTGCTCCGTAGAATCTCTTGGCCTCCGCGAGGTTGGTCACCGACAATTCAATATAGTCAATGTGATGATGTTTACTCACGAGAGGTAGATATATGAACAAAAGAGCAGTGTCAATCAGGTTTGCAGACCAGTCGCCTTTTTGTGACCAAGTAGCTACAGCAAAGACCCCATGAATTGTTCCTGTAAGAATCAACAGGTGGTTGCGTAGGGGGGCATAGCCCGGTGTAGAAGAAGGAACTTGTGTTCTACCCAAGTTCTTTCTTCTGTATGGCACCGGGTTGGAAAAATGGTTGGGTGTAGGGGGGGCTTCACCGTTGGTTTAGCTAAGTTGCTTGGTTTGCCAAGTTGTTGGCTAAAACTATCAGGTGAGAAGCTTAAATGGTCCAGTTGGTAATGAAAGTGAGAAAGGTGAACACAAATTGTTAATTGTGAGCACAGGTGCGGTAAAGCTCAAACTTATGTCTTTGGATCCCGGATAATCGTGTTTTTGGATAGATCGTTGAGGAAAGGCTTGTACTATCCTTCCTTGAGTAGGGAGGAGAGATATGTTCCAGTCTAGGGCGTGTCTTTACACTCCGGACTGAGTTCTCACTTGGTTACCATATTTTCGAGGGTTGGGTGGCTTGGCCCCCCTTGATTGGGTACATCCTCAGTACCCTCTCTCAGGGCCGGACGCCTCACAAACGCATATCCGCAGTCGGAGTTTACAGACACACCCGAATGTCCAGATGCCGTAAAGCCACTAAATCCGCAGTTGATTTTGAAGTTTGCTGGCGACATAGTCCAAGTCTCCCCAC
>JAHQVK010000167.1 GCA_019634385.1 Myxococcales bacterium
CGCGAGCTGCATTGGCCTGGTCACCTGTCAGGATCAAGGGACATTCAGTACTGGCGGTGTCGAGTGTGACGATGAGCCGCAACCACAACCGGAGCCGCAACCACAACCACAACCGGAGCCGCAACCACAACCGGCGCAAGAGCCGCAGCCAGGTGGTCAAGATACCATTGTCTTTCAAGAAAACGAGAGTGGGTTCTGTGGCGTGGATGGCTCAGTGGATAGCAATCACAGTGGGTATACAGGGGCGGGCTTTGTTAATACAGACAACGCCAGCGGCTCTTCAATAACTTGGAGCATGGCTGGTGATTCAGGCCGGTATACCTTCCGTTGGCGCTTTGCTAATGGCTCCCCAACGAATCGCTCTGGTGTTTTCAACGTGAACGGCGAAGACATTTCAACAGAGGACTTTGGGGGAAGTGGTGGTTGGGCGGCCTGGACGACTACTGCGGTAGAGGTGAATATCGATGGCGGACCAATATTCGTGACCTTGACCGCGAATCAGGCCGGTGGCCTCGCTAATATTGACAGTCTTGAGGTCACTGGACCGGGCCTAAGAACTAGCGATTGTAGTGGCGCTCAACCGGAGCCCGAACCACAACCAGAGCCCGAACCACAACCAGAGCCCGAACCACAACCGGAGCCCGGACCACAACCGGAGTCTGGACCTATTGGCTTTGGTCGGTTTACCACCGGTGGTGCCGGTGGACGGCAGGTTACGGTAAGTAGTGCAACCGCATTAAAGGCAGCGGCTGAGTCTGATGAGACGCTGATCATTAACGTGCGAGGTAGGCTTGTCCACAATGTGAGCGGCGGTGATGATGACGCGCGAATTTTTATTAAATCCAATAAAACAATTCAAGGCGCTGATGCCAATGCTTCGGTGGATGCCAACCTAGTAATAGTTACCCAATCGAACGTTATTCTTAGGAATATCTACCTGCATAATCCTGAAGGTAAGGGTACTGGTGATGCGGTTGAGGTTTCTAAAAACAGTACGAATATATGGGTGAATCATGTGACCTTTGGTCAATGTAAGGATGGGGCACTAGACTTTAAGCGTGGAGCGGACAATATTACCGTATCCTGGAATAAATTTGAGTATACGAGTGCAACCCATAGGCATAATTATGCAAATCTAATTGGGCATAGTGATAGATATGAAGAGCTTGATAGAGGGAAGCTTAAGGTGACAATGCACCATAACTGGTATGCTTCCAATGTAATTGAGCGAATGCCGCGAGTACGTTTTGGTCAAGTACACATCTTCAATAACTATTACTCAAGCAGTCGCACCAATTATGTTATAGGCGTTGGTGTAGAAGCGCAGATTCTACTTGAGGCCAGTTACTTCGAAGATCAGGGGGATACAACCTGGTTTAATTGGTATCCAGCTAATAAATGTGATGCTCCCTGTGATGAGGGACGCATTCGCTGGACGAGTGATAACGTGTTCGACAATACCTCTGTATCAACATGGGCTGCGAACTCGAGCGTGTTTACTCCTCCCTACGGCTATCGAAACATTATGCAGTCGGCTCGCGAGGCTAGGGCCTCGGTACGGGCTTCAGCTGGAATGTTGAGCCGATAGCCGTCCACCCAAGTATCCTGCCATGTTCTTTGGCCGCTTGTAAGTTCTGTGTGCCTCTCATTCGAGCTTGCTGTCCTCGCTGGAACAAACATACTTAACTCCTCCCACGCTGCGTTGTCACCAGCCATCAAAATGCTCTTTGCGGTCGTGTCTTTCTGACCGGCAAGCCGTATTTTGTATGAAAGGCACTATCCACAACATCTATTACATAGGCAGAACAAGATTCTACATTTCTATATGCGCCTGAAGGTACAAAGAAGGATTGCCACGGGATGGAAATAGCACGGGTAAAAAGCATGAATAGAGCGAATGGATGCCTGCTATTTTGATCACGAACAAACCGACGCAATGGAGCTTGCAGTAGCCTCGACACAGCAAAGACCACTTGAATGGATTCAGTAAGAATCAACAGGTGGTCGTGCACTGGGGCCTAGCCCGGCGTAGAAGCAGGAACTTGGGTTCTACCCAAGTGATTTCAGCTGTAGAGCGTGGGTTTTGTGTTTATGTTTTCACGGACCAGGGCAGGGTGCATCCCTTCACCTGCACGGTCTTCTTTTTCGTCCGGACTGGGAGGTTCGAGTCAAAGCTGTGTTGGACCATGCTGAAACCGAACCACGTTTTGATATGAGGCGGGCTGTGTTGATTGGGTTGTCGTTTGGTGGGTTTTTGGCACTAAGAGCCGCTTTCTTTGAGAAGCGTCTCTATCAGCCGGTTGATCTAGCCCTGCACGCATCTGTCGGCCGGTCTTTCCGTGAAAGGTCCTGACCACGAAAAGTCTCTCCTCGGTCACGTACCGCCTGGTACACTCGTCTCGCCGTCAGAGCGTTTCACGAAAAGCCGGGCTCGATAGCTACACACATGGCCAAATCAACCGGCTGCTAGTCACAGACCCGTCCGACGGTAAAGACAAGCGCTAGTATCTATGTGGAGGACCCGCTGTAGCTGACATCTTGAGTTGGTGTAGCGAATGGAGGCCGGCGTAGGTATCTATATGGAGGATTCCTCTGTGGCTGACGGGTCGAGTGGGTGCAGCGAACGCTAGCCTATCGCGGATGGGAAGATGAAGTATTAAGATTATCGCATGTTACTTACCCTTTCAGGGCCTCAATATATACGCTCCTTGGCTCGACTTATTTTTGGGGTGGCGCTCGTGTTTCCGCTAGCCTGTTCCTTGACCAACACTAAGCGCATTGATTCTGGCCTGCAGCGAAAAGTTGTTCAAGAGCGTCATGCTGAGCCTCAGGGAGAGCTTAGGCAGTGGCATGAAATCAGCCTAGACCTACTCGGCCCGTTTGCGGCTGAAACCGGTTCGGCCAAAAATCCTTTCACTGATTACCGTATGACGGTCACTTTTGAGCATGAGTCAGGAGCCCCGGTCTATCACGTGCCGGGCTATTTTGCTGCTGATGGCAATGCGGCGGAGACCGGTGCGACTTCTGGTCGAGTGTGGAGAGCCCACCTTTCTCCGGATAAAGTCGGAGAATGGTTGTGGCGGGTTCGCTTCGTTGAGGGGCCTGGCGTGGCGATCTCTAGTGATGCTGGTACGCCTCTCCGCTCGCTTGATGGGCAGCACGGTCGCTTCCGGGTATCACCAACGGACAAGACCGGTCGGGATTTTAGAGCCAAAGGCCGCTTGGAATACGTGGGGCGCCATCATCTACGGTTCGCTGGGAGTGGTGGATACTTCCTGAAGGCGGGTACAGATGCACCGGAGACCTTGTTGGCTTATGTCGATTTTGATGGCACGCAGACCAACAAACCAGAGAAAGGGCCGCTCAAAACCTGGCAGCCACATGTACGGGATTGGCGAACTGGGGATCCCTCCTGGCGAGGTGATCGTGGGAAAGGGCTGATTGGTGCGATCAACTATCTGGCAGAGAAAGGTCTCAACGCTCTCTCATTTCTTCCCTACAACGCAGGCGGAGACGGCGATAATGTCTGGCCCTTTGTGGAGCGCGATGACAAATGGCACTATGATGTCTCCAAACTGGACCAGTGGGGTACGGTCTTTGCTCATGCCCAGCATCGGGGCTTGTTTCTACACTTCAAGCTGCAGGAGACGGAAAATGATGATCTCCGCCAGCGGCGAGAGCGAACGCCTATTGAAATGCCGCAAGCACTTGACGGTGGACGAATGGGGCCAGAAAGAAGGTTGTATTTACGGGAGCTGATTGCTCGTTTTGGCCATCATTTGGCCCTAAACTGGAACCTAGGAGAAGAGAGCACCCAATCGAGTGAAGAGCAGCGGTTGATGGCTGCGTATATCGAGCAAAATGATCCTTATGGACACCCGATTGTCCTCCATACATATCCAAATGAGCAAGAGTTGGTCTACGAACCTCTCCTTGGACAAGCGTCTGCGCTCACTGGTGTTTCACTCCAGAATGATTGGAACCGCACCCACGAGCGTTCTGTCCTGTGGATAAAAAAGTCAGCGGAGACTGGCAAGCCGTGGGTGGTTGCCAATGACGAGCAAGGGCCGGCCAGCCTTGGGGTACCGCCAGATCCGGGATACGAAGGCTTTGATGGGAGGGGTGTTGATGAAGAGAAAAGCCACGCTTATGATCTTCATGACACCCGTCGCTATACGCTGTGGGGCAATCTTATGGCGGGTGGTGCTGGCGTTGAGTACTACTTCGGCTACGAATTGCCGCAGAATGACTTGCTCGCTGAAGACTTTCGCAGTCGGGATAGGAGCTGGGACTTTTGTCGCCACGCCTTGCAGTTTTTTCAGCGAGAAAAAATTCCTTTTTGGGATATGCACACTGCTGATGAACTGGTTGGCAATCCGGAACACAACAATTCCGTCTACGCGCTGGCTAAGCCTGGTGTGATCTATCTTGTGTATTTACCTCAGGGAGGAGAGGCACATATTGATTTGGAGCAAGTCGCGGGTGAGTTTGACCTGGCCTGGTACAATCCTCGTGATGGAGGTCCACTCGTTTATCCATCACGAGTGGTGGGTGATCAGAGGGTCTCTTTGAAAGCACCGTCGGCTGATGATTGGCTTGCGGTTATTCGGCGAGCTCCTCTACCGCCAGAGTCTCCGCCCTCTTAGCAGCCGGTTGGTCAGCCCAGCACGTATCTATGGGCCGGTCTTTCCGATGGCCTGCTAGAAGTCTGTCCTCGGTCACGTACCCCCAGGTACGCTCGCCTCGTCGTCAGAGCGTATCACGAAAAGCCTGGCTCGATAGCTACACACATCGCCAATCAACCGGCTGCTAGTACATCCCGTACCTCCCTCCGGGACCGACCCTTCAAACTCCGGCTGCGGCGTCATCTCGGCAGCCGGGTTTGAAGATAGGCCCTAAACTCGGTACAAGCTATCGTGAAGGATCTGGAGGCCGGAATTGAGGCCAAGCATCTGCAGCTTCGCTTGGTTTAGCACGACAAGGGGCCCGCGCAGCGGGGCATAGCCCGGCGTAGCAGCAGGAACTTGGGTTCAACCCGAGGTTAGGGGATGGTCAACGTGGAAGCGAGCATCAACTAACGAAACAGAACCGACGGGCCAATACGGTCGATAAGAACATTTCGATAGTATTCGGTGGTTTCAATTCGTAAATACTCAAGCGGATTGTAATTATCGGTGAGAAGCTCACCCTCGGAACCATCTAAGTGGACTTCCCTGGTTACAAGCCAATCGGCAACCGGTGGAGAGGCGATTTTTAGAGGGCTGTTTGAGACGAAAAAGATATAGTCATTGAATATCTCACCCGGTATGGCCACAAAGGTTCGTCGGTGGGCGAAACTCTGATCTAAGGTACGGGCGATCGATTGAACTGGTCGGAGTCTATGTGGATCGGTGAAGCTTAAAAAATTTACAGCCAAAATGCCACCCGGGCTGAGTTTCTTTTTCAGTTCTGAAATCATCTCAGTGCTCAGCATATAGTACGGTTCCGCTCCGCCCGTGAAGCAGTCATGAATAATGAAATCATAGTTGTTGGGCAGCTTTTTTATCTGATAGCGACCATCTCCGATCAAGATTTTGCCTGTGGGATGGAAATTGAAGAATTTTGGGGCTGCATAAGCTACTGCGGGGTCGATCTCGATCGCATCAGTCCTAATTTCATGATGTTTTAGTGCATTTACTAAATGCCCCGAACCGAGACCAATCAATAAGGCACGTTTGGCTTCGGGATTGAACCAAGGGATTAAGCCGGCAACGTGTTGATAGGCAAGTAATCCCTCTCCACTTTCCAAATGCTCCGCGCCGATCGTTGAGCCATTTGATAGAAGCCAGCGGATATTCTCATCGGTTTGATCAACTACTCTTACCCATCCATAGTGAGTCTCTTGCTCAAAAACGATGGTATACCCATCTACGGTATGAGTTCTTGTCATAAGATAACTCAACCAGACCAGTTGCAGAGCAAGACCGATACACCAACTATACCACGAGTATCCCACTTTATGTCGAACTTGCTCATATCGGGCAACGCTTCCTGCGAGGAGGCTGAGCGCCAGACTCATGGTGCACAAGATAGTTATTGAGCCGAACCAAGGTAAGAGATAAAAGCCAAATAGTACGGTTCCGCAGACACTACCGACCGTACTAACGGCATAAATATTCCCCGCTAAGGAGCCAATATTATCAATTCTCTCCGCACACCGACGAATGACAAAGGGCCCGGTCATGCCCAGCATAGTCAACGGAGGGGCGAAAAGTACAAATGCACTTAAGAACGCTCCCCAGCGAAGCCCCAGGTCGTTCATGCTCATCTGTACCGGTTCGCTAATGACCGGGATGAGGCTTGCCCAAGCGGCCGCAAACAAGAGGGCGTGTGGCAAACGAAAATGTCCGCCCCGGTCCGCTAGTTTACCACCGACGGCGTAGCCTAAGGCCAGTGCCAATAATGCCACGGAGAGAAGTGCTGACCAAACAATGAGACTGATGCCGTAAAATGGACCAATAATTCGCGAGCCAAGCAATTCAAGCATCATGACTGCTGCTCCGCTGATGGACACAGTTCCCGACCAGAATATAGTATCGGATAGGCTGATTTGAGTTTTCATCAGAGACTTTCGCTTCCCTATTCAGAGGTGTAACCGTTGTCTCCCGAACGGCGTAACCGCCTGGTTTTGCGGCGCCCGCCCCGTTTTTTCGATGCTTACAGAGTGAATTCCCCGTGCTCCGGCCTCCAGCAACGAAGGACTACTTTCACCAGCACTAAAGTTCTAGCGGTGTCAATGATGCCTGCTTAGCCTGTGGTCGCTCAAGGCTGACACTTTGCTTCTTTTGGGAGGTTTGTGCCTTTCCGATGAACAAGCTTTCGGTGGGGTCCCATGATGAGGAGGTTTTTGGATGGGCCCCCAAAATAGAGGCAATCTCAAAGAGAATGGTTTGTGCGGCTGCTATGAAACGTCGGTGACAGATCGGCACAATTGCTTGGTGGGTTCTCGAGGGCGTGTCTTTGAGCTCCCGACCTCGTTCTGACTTGTTTCCTGCGTTGGTGAGGGGTCGGTGGCTTCGCCACCCTTTCGGGTCCCTCGGCCGGGTACATCCAGTCCCTCCTGCGGGGCTGCCCTCACACACTCGGGCTACGGCGTCATCTCCGGAGTCGGAGTGTAATGACAAGCCCTAGCAGCCTGTTGATCTAGCCCTGCACGCATCTATCGGCCGGTCTTTTCGTGAAAGGTCCCGACCACGAAAAGTCTCTCCTCGGTCACGTACCGCCAGGTACGCTCGCCTCGTTGTCAGAGCGTTTCACGAAAAGCCGCGCTCGATAGCTACACACTGGGCTAAATCAACCGGCTGCTAGGCGTTGAAATTTGTGAAAGTCGCTATTGCCGCAGAAATCACTTGGGTAGAACAAGTTTCAGCTTCTCCGCGGGGCAATGGCCCGCTGCGCGACCCCTTGTTGATTTTTATAGAATTACTTCAAGCGGTCTTTGCTGCACATTAACCTGATATGAAATCAAAACTGTTATTATTGACAGATTTAGAAATATATATTGAGGAACATTTAGTCATCGTGCGAGCGTGTGTCCGTTTGGGCAGAACCGGCTAAAGAAGGTCTCACTGACAACCGTTTGACGACGTGTATTCCTCCGTGGCGTAGTACTTTATGAGGTCCCGACGTGAGATATTGTTCTCAAGCGATGCACAAGGTACAGCAGAAATCACTTGGGTTGAGCCCAAGTTCCTGCTTCTCCACGAGGCAATGGCCCGCTGCACGACCGCTTGTTGATTCTTACAGAATCAACTTAAGGGGTGTGGCCTTTGCTGTGGTGCTTATTCTCTACCAATGGACTGCATGACTGAAGACCTGAGTTGATAACCCATTTTATTGGTATATAAGTATGTCACGAAATAATCTGTTTCTATTCTTAGTCACTTTCGGGCTTTATGCTTGTGGTCTTGAGCCATCTTGGAATGTTACTGAGCCCGAAGATTCGATACCTAGTCCTAATCTTAATCCTAGTCCCCAGTCACCATCTCTGCCGGAGCCGAGTCCTGACATCGAAACTACGTTATGTCTCACTGCCTCTGAAGGTGAGCAAATGTCGATTGTTTGCCCCGCAGGAAATATTGTTACTGAGGTCATTTTCGCTAGCTATGGGACACCTCGGAACTCCTGCAATTCGTTTGAAACCAGCAACTGTCATGCAAGAAATTCTGAGGCTGTTGTATATCAGGCGTGCATGGGGAAGACCACCTGTGGTCTTGAAGCATCCAGTTCTACCTTTGGTGATCCCTGCCCTGGGGTTGATACCGAGCGGCACTTGGGTGTTAAAATACTTTGTGCACCGGTTCAAACTGAACCGTCCCCCTCTCAAGAGAGTTGTCCGGGAGAGCTTGTAGGTTGGGCTACAACTTCGGTGGGGACAAGTGGTGGAGGCAATACTTTGGCTCCTACGGTGGTTAACTCCCTTTCTCAGCTAGAAGCCACCACAACGGGCACCGTTCCTCGCGTTATCGTTTTCTCAGGTGCCTTCGAGAAAATTGGTGATCCTCTCTCCATAGGTAGTAACAAGACCCTTAGGGGGCTTAATAGCACGGCTAAGATCATTGGTGGCATATCGATCGAAGGAGATAATGTCATTATTCAAAATCTCACGGTAGAAGGACAAGCCTCTGATGACTATACGGCGCACGCGATCACCGTCAGAAACTCAAGTCGCATATGGCTTGATCACCTTGAGGTTCGGGACGGACGATCGAGCCTCATAAGGCTCGTTGATGGGACAAATCGTGTGACCATCTCATGGTCGAAGTTTCAGTTCACGAACGATCAGTCGAATAAGAACGCTCTGCTCTTCGGGGATGACTCTGACAATTGTGACCTTGATGGGAGGAGGTTGAATCATACCCTACATCATAACTGGTTCGCTAACCAGGTGGAGTCCCGGATGCCCATGGTGCGCTTTGGTAAAGGGCATATCTTCAACAATCTATATGATTCATCGAGCACTGATTACTGTATAGGCGCGGCCACATGGTCTTCTCTTCTTGTGGAGAACAATTACTTCAAAGAAGTAGCTGATCCTCATCGACGACGTGATTCAGGGCCGGTTTATATTACCGCTGCGGGTAACATCTATGAAAGTACCTCCGGACGTCAAGATACTGGTCTGATTGATGATGATGATGATGATGATGATGATGATGATGATGATGATGATGATGATGAGCCTAGCAATGACTGTGAGCGAGGCCTTGAAGAGCCTGGTCCTTGGGCGCCACCCTACGTGTATCAGCTTCAACCGGGGGCGTTGATACCGGAAATCGTCAGAAGGTGTGCGGGTCCGCAATCGTTGAAGGAGATGACCTACTTCTGATGAGAGTGAGTTTCTACAGAAGCAGGAACTTGGGTTGAACCCAAGTTCCTGCTTCTACGCGGGGCTATGCCCCGCTACGCAACCCCTTGTTGATTCTTCCAGAATCAATTCAAGTGGTGTCTTTGCTGTACTGCGCTGTACCAGTCCTGAAGATGGAGAGCAGAGGTGGAAGGCAGAGTGAGGTCGGTAATACTGCGCTGTGCCAGTCCTGAAGACGAGAGAGCCGAGGTGGAAGGCAGTGCGAGGTCAGAATACTGCGTTGTACCAGTCCTGAAGACGAGAGAGCAGAGATCGAGGGTTTTAGGGTTACACCCAGGTATTCTCTGTAACTCGCAAGCTGGGCCCTAGCAGCCTGCTGATCTAGCCCTGCACGCATCGATTGTCCGGTCTTTCCGTGAAACGTCCTGACCACTAGCAGGCCATCGGAAAAGTGAGTTAGGCGTTTCGCTGGTCCTTTTTCCGTGGAACGTCCGGACCGGCTTCGCCTTTCATCGGTTGCATACGCCCTCTTCATCCGGAGCGTTCCACGGAAAAGAAACTTCGCGGATCACCCATCCCACTTTTCCGACGGCCTGCTAGAAATCTCTCCTCGGTCACGTACCGCCAGGTACGCTCGCCTCGTCGTCAGAGCGTTTTACAAAAAGCCTGGCTCGATAGCTACACACATGGCCAAATCAAGAGGCTGCTAGATTATCCAATTAGATTGGCTTTTATCTTTTTGGCGAGCCAATCTAGGGTCTTTATCCATTCAAGCCGAAATTATCGCCTTCGAGAAAGTTGGTATGTGGCGTGCTTTAGATGTCTGCGTGAGCCGTAAGTCTAGCGGCGGTTGCATGCCGCGAAAGCCAACATTGACCGCGGGTTGTCCTGCGCTTTCGTTTAGTCGGAAGCAACCGTCCCGCACATCAGACCCGGTTCGAGCGTTGAGAATCTTAGACTCACCCTCTAAAATTTTGCTCTCCGAGCGAAAATCCAGCCTTGTTAAGGGCATCAGTTTTACCAACTGAATTGTAAGCTAAAGCTTATACTTGCGTTTGGTCGAAGGGATAGCTCCATCTGACCGTAGTCGCCAGTGTACCTCAGCTTGTGTGAACGAGAAATTGCCAAAAAGGGTTTCTGAGCATCGGTGCTCATTCCCTGATTGCCATCGAGGGGCCCGCGGATACGGCACAGGGAGTGCTCCCTTCGACCGTTTAGAAAGCCACCATGAAATACATCATCCGAGACGATCAACGTGGGCTGCTTCAGCGTAACGGAAAGTTGGAGAAGTGGCTAGAGCCTGGACCACATCGGTTCTGGCCTTATTTTAATGATATCCAAGTGGATATTCTAGATCTTAAAAAACCAGTTGCTATCTATCGCCCCGAGCTAGAAGCGATTGCGCCGCGGGGAGCTTGGAAGCTTCTTGAGGTCGCCAGTGAAGAGCTAGCGGTGGTCTATGTGAATGAACTCCCCACAGTGCTTCTACGTCCTGGTCGGTTTATGTTGTGGCAGGTTCGGGATAAGGTTCGAGCTGAAGTCTTTTCCTTGAAAACGCTGGAGCCGGAGATTCCAGAATGTTTATGGCATCTTATGCCGAACGATCTCACTGAGATAGTGCATGTATCACCGTTTGAGCGGGTCTTGGCATATGAGGATGGTCGGCTGGCTAAGGTCTTAGATACAGGACCTTGGTTACTATCGTCTTTGCATCGTACACTTCGGACGGTCACCGTGGATATGCGGGAGCACGAAAAAACCATTTTAGGGCAGGAGCTTATGACCGCGGACAAGGTGTCGCTTCGCCTGAATTGTATGGTTAAGTACCGAATCGTAGACGTTGTAAAGTCGGTTGAAGAGGTGATTTCTTTGGATGATGCGCTGTATTCCGAAACGCAGCTTGCGGTACGTCGCCGAGTTTCGGGTATTAAGTTAGATGAGCTTCTAGAGAGCCGTCAGGCGCAAGGTGAATCTATGCTCTCGGAGGTTGGCGCCCGTGCCCGTGATTGGGGAGTAGAGGTGATTTCGGTGGACGTAAAAGATGTTGTCCTCCCTGGGGAGATGAAAGCGTTGCTGAATCGCGTGATTGAGGCGGAAAAACAGGCGGCGGCCCATGTGATCTTGCGACGAGAGGAGACGGCAGCCACCCGTTCCCAGGCGAATACCGCAAAGGTGCTGGAGGCTAATCCGGTGTTGCTCCGTCTAAAGGAGATGGAGATGTTCAAGGAGATTGCCTCCTCGCTTGATCAGGTCACGCTTGTAGCTGGAGCTGATGGTTTTATGAACCGCTTGGTGAGTCAGGTAGGGTTGAAAAACTCAGAGTGAGCTCCTCATGGAGATTCTGGTGTTTCATAGGCAAGATAAGCAAAATGATGCCGAACTATAGATATTGTATGTAAGAGTATAAAGATGCAACGCAGATTTTCTCAGGTAGATGTATTTAGTTCGAGTCCGTACTGGGGTAATCCCGTAGCGATTGTTCATGATGGTTTGGGACTATCTGATGATAGTCTCCAGCGGTTTGCCCATTGGACAAACCTGAGCGAAACCACGTTTCTGCTCCCACCCAGCCATCCAGATGCCGACTATAGAGTGCGAATCTTTACTCCAGGAAACGAGTTACCATTTGCGGGGCATCCTACCATCGGCACCTGTCACGCATGGCTTGAAGCTGGCGGTACACCCAAAATGGATGGCATGGTCACTCAAGAATGTGGTGTTGGGCTGGTAAAACTCCGTCAGACGAGTAATCGCCTGGCCTTTGCTGCACCGCCGCTTATCCGCTCTGGTCCGGTCGCTGAAGCAGATATCCAAAAGGCGTGTCGTTTTCTTCGGATTGAGCGGGACCAGGTCATGGACGCACAATGGGCTGACAATGGCCCTGGTTGGATGGTGGTTATGCTCGAATCTGCAGCAGCTGTGCTCGATGTAGAGCCCGATACCACCGCGCCGGAGGCCAGTGGCGTGGGGATAGTGGGACCGGCTCGGGTGGGTGTGGTTGGGTTGCGGAAGCCGAGCATGGGTGATGATGCCAACCGAGAGGTCAAGGTTGAGGTTCGCGCGTTCTTTCGAGCGGCGGGAGCTGTTAAGGAAGATCCGGTGACCGGCAGTCTTAATGCCGCACTTGCCCAGTGGCTCCTCCGGAGCGGTCAATTATCGGCGCCCTATGTCGCGTCGCAGGGAACGGCTTTGGGGCGATCGGGCCGGGTGTATATCGATGAGGATGATGGTCAGATCTGGGTTGGTGGTCATGCGGTTACTTGTGTATCAGGGACAGTAGAACTTTGAGTCAACGTTTTGCTCTGCGAGCTAGGGCATGTCTTTACCCTCCAGCTGCGTAGCTGACGCTGTATCCCGTGTTTGTGACGGTTCGACCCCGGAGGGAGGCGACGGGATGTACCGGCCGAGGGGTTCGACAGGGTGGCGAAGCCACCGACGTCTCACAAACGCAGGAAACAAGTCAGAACGCGGTCCGGAGCTTAAAGACACGCTCTAGCAGCAGGTTGATATTTCCATGTGTGTAGCTATTGAGTCCGGCTTTTCGTGAAACGCTCTGACGACGAGGCGAGCGTACCTGTCGGTACGTGACCGAGGAGAGATTTCGAGTGGTCAGGACGTTTCACGGAAAGACCAGCCGATAGATGCGTGCAGGGCTAGATCAACAGGCTGCTAGAGTATCTCACCCTCGACCATATAGTCATAGATGGCTAGATATTTCCCGCTGCCACCAGGAGGGTTGAAAGGAAATATTCGCATATATAGCGACTGCGTTGGGGGGACTTCTATATTTAGAGGGAATTGGAGCTGTACCATCACGTCTTTTTCGAAGCTAAGTGCATCATTTGTTATACGTCTTGACTCGGAAAAATCTGGGGATAGTGAATACTCGATCTCTGCTTGGACAAAAGAGCCTCCACTCGAGGTGAGCCATGTCGAAAGTGAATCTATGCGCATGTTGTTGCCAGCAGACATCACAAACTCAATGTATCGATCATCACTTTGTATTTCAGCTCCTTCCCCACCGACACTCACTCGCATTACCGTTCGTTCTTGGTCGTTTTCGACTATCAGTTTCCTTGGGGTGCCAAGCTCGCAGTCACTCAGAGTGGCGCTTTGGGCACTTACTGGTCCGTGGACAATTGATGCCGTCGAAGCGCCACTAAACCAACGAACGCTGAACGGTGTAGCCGTTGGTGGGGTGATGTTGTCATCAGGCGGAGGAATATCCTCACTTGGTGGAGTTGGGGTAACGAATGCAGAAACATTCACGGTAGAGTAGTGGTTTTGGTCAATAATAGAGTCGAAACCACCATTGTAAGATCCCAGATTTGTTGCTGTGAACCGAGTGTGGACGGAAGCAATAATCTCGCCCCTAAAGTAATCGAAGCTAATGGATTGCAACCACGTCGGGAAGTCCGACCGCTGGCTCAAGAGCAAACCGTCGGAGGCATCTATTGTCAGGGTGTTGTTTGTGGCCCCCATATCGAACGCCAACACAGCTAGCTTCCCTAATTCATAGGTTCCAACCTCTCGACGACCGAGACTGAACTCGTCAGGAAATACTGCAAAGCAAGGTTCACTATTGATATATGCGCGAAGCTCCTCCGTTGCGTTGTGATTTGATCTCCGAATAGTAAGACTCGCCATTTTTGCGAGAATGGTAGCCAGAGGTACCTCGAGTTGACTTGCGCTCGTGGGCTGGTTCAGGGTTTCCGTCAATTCATGACCGTTGACTTCAACAACCCGTTTCGAGTGTTTAGTCATATCAATAAGAGCAATGTCGTAGCGGTCAGCAAGCTCCCTCATGGCTTCGGGATAGTTGCCCCGCGGGAATTCTTCTCCGGGCTTGTTTGTCTGTAAGTTGTGCATTGCCTCCTGATCCAGGGTGTCACGACCGGGCACAAACTGGTTGCGAACAACAGGAGTCACCAAGATCGGGACAGCTCCCATTTGAAAAATTTGCCCAACAATATTCTTTAAAATTCGATAGTAGGAATGGTCCGGATCGCCGCAGGTCTCAGCCTCTGTTGTTCCGTCACTACAATAAGCAAATGTTCCTGAGGCGTCATATTGAGCTCCGGAGAGCTGGTCACTCAGACCGAATTGTATGAGAACAAAATCCCCTGGGTTGATCTGAGGAGAGATCGAAGGCCACCGGTCCTGATCGAAGTAGAACTTTCTGGAGCTATTGTCAGTCATAGCCCGATTGATGACCCTTACGGAGGGGCTAAGAAACTGAGATAACATTTCTCCCCAACCAGCTCGGGGGCGGTCACCAGCTTCGTACGAGGCCATTGTACCTTCGCCCAATAAGTGCACTGTGGGAGCAGTTGGAACAATAGGGGACTCGGGTTCATCATCGGGTCGGGGAGATGGAATCGGCGTTGGGCTAATAGGGCTGAGGTTGTCACCGGAGACTGGAGCGTCGCCTGAAGTTGGCGGATCATTGGGCGCAGGACTTGTATTGGCGCCGTCTGAGCCCGAAGGCTCACCGATAGCTGAACTATCAGAGTGAGGGGGGTCAGCAGCGATTTGCGGCTTCAGCTCTACGCACCCCTCGAATATTAGGATTGCGAGTATCCATCCGCCCAAAAATCGTTTGTCTGTTGATGATTTTGTCATCGCGACATCCACCCTCGTTTCGATACCTGTTTTACCCTAAGAGTTTTCATGTGAGATATTACCCTGGATATATCTGTAGGCTAGGCACTGCCCACAGTGCACCACCAGCAGACTAACGACTAGTATCGTAGTTCTTGTCACAGCCAAACTTGACGTACAACGATTGATTTTCTACTAACCGCGGCCTGTCCGTCTTAGATCGAGCCAATCACTGGTTAGTCTGAATCCCAAGGGCCACGCTGGGGTCAGCAAATCGCTGAACTTGCCTTTGATCGGAGCGTTTGAATTGCTCAAGGTGGTCCGAGCAGTTGTTTGTTGATTAGCTGATTAATGGCACTGTAAAGCGCTGCATAGCGGCTGGGGGTGGAGTTCACTCCGTAACCGTTTTCTTCGGTAATGCCCACCAAGAGGGCAGCTCGTTAAGCTAGTGTGCCGTTGAGTCTGGTTATTCATCCAAACTAGGTACTCCGCAGCCGTTCTAGGGTGTGTCTTTACCCTCCGGGAATGGCCCCTCACACCCTCGGGCTATGGTGTCATCTCCGTAGCCCGAGGGCAAACACACGCCCTAGCAGGCCATCGGAACAGTGAGTTAGGCGCTTCGCGGGTCCTTTTTCCGTGGAACGTCAGGACCGGCTTTGCCTTTCATCGGTTGTATGCGCCCTCTTCATCCGGAGCGTTCCACGGAACAGATACTTCGCGGATCACCCATCCAACTTTTCCGATGGCCTGCTAGGCTGAGGTACAGGATGTGTTCTGGCCTGTATTTAGTTTCGGACGCGGTCAATTGCCTGCCCTGCATCCAGCGACCTGTGGTCTGCACTTTCAGGACCTTTCACGGAAAGACCGGCCGACAGATGCGTGCAGGGCTAGATCAACCGGCTGTTAGGCAAACCAGCCTTAACTATATTCCATGGGGCTGTTAGGGACATCCCCCTTGATCCGGTTGTTGGTCACCAAGAGTTGGACTCGCTAGGTCGTGTCTTTACCGTCGGACCTAGTCTCCCGCCGAGCACTCATGGGCATCGAAACTCGGTGCTTCATAATAGTTCTACCTAGAATTTAGGGCGATGCCCCTAGTCTAGTGGGATCGTGTAGAAATCATTTTATAGCGTCATAGGCGTCGTCTGCCTGCGCCTTCTACAACAGTCTTGAGGGCTATGTACTGCTGGATATGGTCAACAATCGCTTGGCAGAGAGTTAGGGCTCCGACGCAACATGGTACGTTTATTCGGAAGTAGGAGACTGAACGCCGGAGCCCCTACCCGGCTAATTGATTGTTACGCTATCCAGTTTGGATGACCTCCTACTGGTCATCAGTTATGAAACTGATTCTCATAGTCAATATGTGCGTGTGCTTTTCTGCTAGGGCGTGTCTTCACCCTCCGACTGCGGAGATGACGCGTATCCCGCTTGTGTGAGGGGTCAGCCCTGGAGAGAGGGTGCGGGATGTACCCGGCCGAGGGGCCCGAAAGGGTGGCTAAGCTATCGACCGCTCACAAACGTAGGAAGCAAGTCGGAACGCGGTCCGGAGGATAAAGACACGCCCTAAAAGAACAAAAGTATTTATATTTTTTTAGTCAGCAATTTATCCATTCTGTTAAACAAGGCTGGCGATGTTTGTTGTTGATTATCATTATCAAAAAATATAAGTTGGATTTCACAAGGAAAATGAGGACTGCAATGTTGAGTAATCAGAAGAGACCCTCGTTGGATGTAAAACAGATACTTATGTCCGGTATTCTCTCAGCCTTGCATATTTACCATTCATGCTTGCCCAGGTTTTGGGTGGATCGATACCAGTTTGTCAGACTTGGAGGGTCTCTCTTGAGTCTTTGTCTTGGGGTATCTACTTTGTTGGCAGAGCCTGCCGCTAGCGAACAACTATCTGGTCAAGAAATTGAACAGATTGTCGTGACTGGTTCCCGTATTGAAAGCAAGTTATCTGATGCACCAATTGCCACCGAAGTTATTGACCGTACTGAGATTGAAGTTTCTGGGGTTGAGAATCTTGCTGACCTACTTGAAGAGTATGGAGGTCTAGATGTCAGCCGGTCATTGGGGCGCGCTAACATTCGTATTCAAGGGCTCGACTCTAAGTATGTTCTCGTGTTGGTGAATGGACAGAGGACAACCGGACGGGTTGATGGAGCTATAGACTTAACGCGGTTTGCCGCGGAGGATATCGAACGTGTTGAGATTGTTCGCGGGTCTAGCTCCGCCCTCTATGGTACTGATGCCATAGGAGGAGTGATCAATATCATCACTCGAAAGGCGCAAGAATCCTTTGAAGCGGCTATTCGAGCTTCGTACGGTAGTTTTAATACCGTTGATGTTCACGGCAACACAGGGGCTAGTGGGAATCGATGGTCAGCGCGTTTTACAGCAGGCCTACATCGAGGTGACGGCTACGATCTATCTCCTGAAAGCCCGGCGACCACAGGTGCTGCCT
Source organism: Myxococcales bacterium (assembly GCA_019634385.1). Classification (GTDB taxonomy): domain Bacteria; phylum Myxococcota; class Kuafuiibacteriia; order Kuafuiibacteriales; family Kuafuiibacteriaceae; genus JAHQVK01. Next base: position 17,418 of record JAHQVK010000167.1, read on the forward strand.
TTGATACTTACAATGTGTCCGCGCAAGCAGACTGGAGCATTACGGATACTCTTCGAATATTTAGTAATGGTGAATATCGGTTTTCAGATCAGTGGAACCAGGATCCACTAGGACCAGCGGTACTTCTTCGGCGCAACCGAACTGAAACGGGATTAGCCACTATGGGCGGTGATTGGCGTCCAAATGAGACCACACAAATTCAGCTAACGGGCCACTATACCCAGTATCGAGACCAATTTGTCCTCGACCAGGAAGGTGGAATTACCGCTGATGATCGGCAGGTGACAACTGATCGTCTTGGCCAACTAACACTGCAGTACAACCAATCCTTTGGGGACAGCCATCAACTGACAATAGGGACTGAGGGGTACTATGAAGGTATTGAAACCGCGAGGATTCCAAGTGGGGAAAGAACCCGTCAGCGCTTGGCGGCCTATATTCAGCATCAGTGGACCATTCTTGAAGAGACTAAGTTGGTGCTGGTTCCGGGTGGTCGCATTGATACGGATACGCAGTTTGGTACCCATCCAACCCCGAAAATTTCGGTCAGGATGGATCCCCATAAGACCATAACACTCCGTGCTTCGTATGGATGGGGGTTTAGGGCTCCTTCGTTTCAGGAACTATATCTCTTTTTCCAAAACCCTGGAGCTGGGTACGTAGTGGATGGGAATCCAGACCTTGGACCAGAGAAATCTCGAAGCGCCAATATCAATGTCGAATACCGACCCTTCCGAGGTCTTACCGCATTCGTAAATATCTACCGAAACGATGTTGAAAACCTAATAAACGCAGAACCGGTGAATAGAGATTCTGTAGTTAATGGACCGCAGCCAGAACTGTTCCGTTATGAAAATATAGCTAGAGCTTATACTCAGGGTATAGAAGCTTCGCTGGGATTCCGTTTTAGGTGGGGGCTTGGTGTGGACATGAGTTACACCCTTACCGATACATATGATGAAGAAAACGATCGTGTTATATCTGGTCGTGCGCGCCATCGAGGCTCAACTACGCTGAGTTACGGATACATCAAGTGGGGCCTTTCGAGTTCTATGCGGGCAAGCCTTGTCGGAACTACTGTATTCATTGAAGAAGATGATCAAACTGAACTTGATCCTTACCTGTTGCTTGATATTCGCCTGTCTAAAACCCTGGTGACGCTTATTAATACCGAGATAGATATGTTTGCTGGAGCAGAAAATCTTTTGAATACCGGCGAAGAACGTTTTAACCCCATCCAGCCTCGAACTTTCTATGTGGGAGCTAGAGGTAAAATGTAGAACTAAGCCATTCAAGTCCATTTTGGATGAAATAGTTTTAGCAAGGAGATAATATGTTTGATCAGGTAAGGAGCTATTGGTTAAGCCTAATATTATTGGGTTCTTGTGCGGATAATATCTATCCGGATACAACCGTTGTTGATGAGGAGTTAGAGATAGGTGGGGCAAAAAGTGAATTAGATATTGGTGGCCAGGTTTTGACTCAGCTTAGTGCTGTTCATGGTGAATCGTGGGTGTATTTTCATTTTGAGTCCTGGGAGGTAGTGGCTCCGGTGGCTCCGGAAGCATCTGGAGCCTGGGACATGGCTTTTCGTCGATTCCATATAAAGCTGAACGGTGGTATCCACGGTACCGGGGATGTTGAGGTGGCTAAGGTACAGGGTACTCTTTTTGAAGAGTTGGATGATATACCTAACTCGGATTTTGTGACGGACCAGGCGGATGGTGAGGACGAAAACGGTGATCCGGACTATGCTATGAGTAGCGGTGACGAGCCTTGGTATATCTACGATCAAAGGTTTCACAGTTTGTCCCCGCGAAAGTTAGTTTATGTTGTTCGCTTAGTTAGCGGAAAATATATAAAGATGGAGATAACAGACTA
>JAHQVK010000168.1 GCA_019634385.1 Myxococcales bacterium
AATTAGATGTAATTGGGCGCCTAGCAGGCCATCAGAAAAGTGAGTTAGGCGCTTCGCGGGTCCTTTTTCCGTGGAACGTCAGGACCGGCTTCGCCTTTCATCGGTTGCATACGCCCGGTATGCGCCCTCTTCATCCGGAGCCTTCCACGGAAAAGATACTTCGGGGATCACCCAGCCCACTTCTCCGATGGCCTGCTAGCTCGCTAGCGGGAAACCGGCTCGAGAATGACCACCAGGTATTGCGAATTTCAAGGCACTGTCGCTGTACGCTCTCAATACCCCGACCAATCGAGTCCTCAACCTCTTTGGCTAAGACCACAGCTCTTGTTATGTTGCCATCAACAAGCCCATGACGAATCACAGAGATCAACTTTCTGTCGCCGAAAAAATAGGCTACAGCCTAGGCGACCTATCAGCGAACCTTATTTTCCAAACTCTCATGACATTTTTGGCGTTTTATTATACAGACGTCTATCAACTTTCTCCCCGCGTGGCATCAACCATTATCTTCACAGGAGGAATTACCGGCGCCTGCTTTAATCCTATCATGGGAATTATTGCTGACCGTACTCATACACGATGGGGTCAATTTAGACCCTGGGTCCTCTGGACCGCCGTACCTCTCGCGCTGTTTTCCATTCTGACCTTTACAACCCCCAATTTAGACGCCACCGCTAAAACTATTTATGCCTTATCAACCTATATATGCTTGATCTTAGTCTACACCGCCAACAACTTACCATACTCTGCTCTCAGCGGCGTGATTACAAGTAACTTGGCTGAACGAAATAGTTTATCCGCTTATCGATTCACTGCCGTGCTCATCGCTCAATTCACTATACAGGTTTTGCTCCTCCCTCTCGTGCTGCTCCTCGGTAGTGGTGACAAGGTTGAGGGCTTCAGAATTACGATGAGTATCTTTGCTATAGTCGGAACAATATTTTTTGTTATCACTTTTCTTTCAACGCGCGAACGCGTTTCTTCTGAAGCCCAACCGGTGACCAGCGTTAAAAAAGACATACAAGATCTCATGGCGAATCGCCCCTGGGCAATTATTTTGGCCATGACAACATTAATATTTATTAGTCTATCTTTACGTGGCGGTACCCTTATTTACTATTTCACATATTATCTCAACGAAGATTCTGTATCTCAATTCTTAGCGCAAACAGGATGTACTTCTGCCATCAATCAACTAAACAGAGCTTTTGGTTTTCTTGCTCTCGATTTCCAGCAACCAAAAGTTGCTTCCGCCTCAGCCTTTAGTGTCTTCAACGCAGGTGGTATTATATTTATGATACTAGGCATTCGGTTGTCTAAACCACTCGCTGATAAGTTTGGTAAGCGCGACGTCCTCGGATACTCACTTCTAATTGCCACCTTGTTTATCCTCGTATTCTACGTTCTGCCTCCTCATGCTGTAGCATTCGCATTTATATTTCAGATTTTTCATGGATTTTTTTATGGCATCACCATTCCGCTCCTATGGTCCATGACCGCAGATGTGGCAGATTACTCTGAATGGAAAAATCATCGACGCGCAACGGCAATCATATTTTCCGCCATGATATTTGGTCTCAAAGTCGGCTTAAGTATCGGAGGGTCAATGGTTGCTGGTATTTTAGCTTTTTACAAATATGATGCTAGCCTGCCCGTACAAGAGTTCATCACCCAGCAGGGCATCAAGTCTGCAGTAAGTCTTTTTTCAGCAATACCTTTTTTTATTTCTGTGGCCGCATGTCTTTTCTTATATCCAATCGACAAAAAAATGGAGAGCCAGATCGAAACAGATTTGTACTTACGTAGAACCACCTGAAATATAAACCGGTCAACTGAGGGGCCATTTTACCGTCGGACGCGGTAATTGCTTGTACCTGATTCGGCTGAAGATCCGTTGCTCTACGGGCCCCTTAGTGGGGGACCTCCGGGTCAAACCAAGTATTTATCAGTAGTTTAGCTTGATCTTAAAAACCGACCTTAGTCAGATCCTCTATCGCTCGAAGGATAAATCATGAGTTCAGACAAAAGAGACTTAAACCTCACACAACAGATAGCACAGTCTATTTCTCAACCCTTAGTAGAACATATCTATACCGCTGATCCTTCCGCTCATGTCTTCAACCACAGAATATATATCTACCCATCACATGATATTGATGCCGGCATTCCGTTTAATGATAATGGCGACCATTTTGGTATGTTAGACTATCACGTCTTCTCCATGGCCTCACCAACCGCCAAGGTGGTTGACCATGGCGTCGCTCTGGATATCAAAGATGTACCCTGGGCTGAACGACAAATGTGGGCACCAGATGTCGCTCAAAAGGATAACCACTACTATTTTTATTTTCCGGCGCGAGCTTACGACGGTCTATTTCACATCGGTGTTGCCGTAGGTGATCGACCTGAAGGCCCCTTCACACCCGAACCCGAGCCCATCTTGGGTAGTTACTCTATCGATCCCGCCGCCTTTGCCGACGATGATGGCCAGTATTACCTTTACTGGGGCGGCTTATGGGGAGGGCAACTCCAGTATTATCCGGCTAACACCTACGACCCAGCATCGGGGCTGCGTAACGACAACGCACCAGCCTTCGGTCCCCGAGTGGCCAAGCTTGACCACGATATGCTCCAGTTCTGTGAGGATCCTCGAGAAATTGTTATCACATCCGAAGAAGGATCCCCGCTACTAGCCGGCGACAACGATCGACGATATTTTGAGGGCCCCTGGGTTCACAAATACAAAGGGACTTACTACTTGTCCTATTCCACTGGAGATACCCACTTTATTTGTTATGCCACCTCCAGCAACCCTTACGGGCCATTTCAATATCGGGGTCGCATCCTGCTCCCGGTCATAGGCTGGACCACCCACCACTCCATCTGTAAGTTTCAGGAAAAATGGTATCTGTTCTACCATGACGCCAGTCTATCTGATGGTGTGACCCATCTTCGGTGCATGAAGATGACCGAATTAAAGTATCTAGATGATGGCAGAATCATAACCATCGACCCATATTCAGGAAATCCTCGATAGCTAACCGATGTTCATTTCTGGCCCTGATAGCTCAAGTGCCTGTTCATTTCAGGTTCAGGAGCCGGATTGCTAAATGCACTGTGCATTTCAGGAGCCTACAGCTGGGCGGTTACCCCCTCGGATGTCATTTCGACTCGATCTCCCACCGAGATCTCTCGAGCACTCACCACCACCATCGCGGTGGAGGCCTCTTCATGAACGTTCATGACCATCAAGGTCGCCACCACCTCATCAGGAAGTTCAGCGGTTCGTTTCGTGTAACGATCACCTCGTTGGTACACCTTGAAAGTGTTTCCTGCTACAACACCGTGTTTGCTCCCCTTATCAACAAAAACCAAATTATACTCTCCCAAAGGTCCGAGGATATCACCCGATGTTTCCATCACGTATCCGGTAAGTGATACCTTATTCGCTTCAGGCGCAACACGCCGACCATAGTTTTTCGGTAGTGGGGCGAGGATATCACCGCGTGAAACTGGTCGTATCGCACGAACCAAGCGGGCCGTAGAGACTTTTTCTCCAGCTCGGGTTACCTCGGCCAAACCCACTAAATTCACGGCATAACCGAAGTTTTTACCAGAAATTGGATGGCGAATTTTGCGGCCCACCCGGTAGATCGCATATCTTTCGCCGGCGCTTAGCTGAGCCTCATCACCCTTGACGTAGAGATTATCGAAGTCAGAGAGCAGAACCGCCTCCTCTTCGGACGAAACTATCTGCCCCGATCGCTGTACAAGATCCTTGGAAAGAAATCCACTTTGAGACATCCAGACCGAATCCGCAGCCACCCGATGGGTTTGGATAGATCCAACCATCTGCACCAATTCCGCGTCGGAAATTTTCCCCGGAATGCTCAGATCTTCCCCCCCTTCTTCGATGGTCGTCACTTGACTGATTTCCACCGGAAGCTGCTGTTCAACCGGGGCGAACCGAACCTCATTGCCTGGGTAGATCCAGTGAGGATTGGTAAGTTGTGGATTGTAACTCCAGACTTTTGGCCAGTACCAGGAACTATTTAAATACTCTCCGCACAAATCCCACAAGGTATCGCCAGACCTAACAAGGTGGGTTTGTTCTTCAGATGTCATAGTCACACCGCTATCACTGCCGGCTTTGAGGCGAAGATCTTGTGCACGCACTTCGTGCGAGACACTCCCAAGAAGAAGGGTCAGAATAAGACCATGTAAGAAATCGTGCGAAGTCTTCAATGTTTTGTTCATAGTTCCCCCCCCTAGGGGAGCAGACCTGCCACAAGGATGCAAACTCATGGTGCTAACTGAGAGCGTGCGATACGTGCTGGTTCACTACGTGGATGTTCGGATTGAACTCTTTGAAGTAGAGCCCGGCCGGCATCAGACTGCCCAAGCGCGATTTGAGACTGCGCCATCCGCAGCTTAGCCCATGGAACTTTATTAGAGTCTGGGTATGCAGCCAGCAACTGAGTAAACAGAACAATAGCCTGTTCATGCTGAACCAGTAGTTGGTGAGCTTCTCCCGACCAGTACACCGCATTGTCCGCCAAATGGTGACCTTTATATTTTGCGAGGAATTTCGAAAACATTTCAAGAGAAGCGTGGGGATCTCTCCTTTCACGCAACATTTTCAGAGCTTGCTGATAAGATCGCTCCGCTTCTTTGCTCCGCCTTTCTAACACCGGATCCGGTTTGCGCAGCACATTGCGGTCCACCGTCAGGCGTTCAGAACTAGTTTCTTCACCACGCAAACGAATCATCACCGGCGGTTGACCATGATCCTGGGCGCCTGTGCCCGTTCCCTCACCACTGCTGTTGGTCGCTGCACCGATCTCACCTACCCGGACCACGGGTAAAGATCGCAGTCGCTGCTCTAGATGACCATCGTCTGCTACTGGAGGAGAGAAGCTTGGTTGGTGCTGACCTACCGTTGATGCCGCTTCGGCGGAACGCACCACATGCTCACTCACGGAAGCGTTCGCGTTGGCCCGATTCGTACTCGAGTGCGAATCGTCCCCCTCGGTAGCTGTAAGTTGGTTTTCGAGCCGGGCAATACGCCGCTGAGCGCCTTCGTGCGCTTGTCGAAGTTCATGTAACTCTTGCCTAACTCTTGAGAGCTCTGTTGACCGCGATTGGGCACATCCAGAACCGAGAGACAAAAGTGTGATAGTCACCAGGATTTCTCTCACTTTGCACATAGTTCAGACCCACGTCTCCAGGTATCCTCACCAGCTACTCATCGTGGGTCAAGGTAGGTAGTCAGTGGTGGACAGAACCATCAAGTCTCATGCATTTGGTGCCCGTGCAAACCACCGATGGATGGGTGCTTACCACAGGTGTTCCTCACCAACCGCGGTTCGCTCTCGCCCCAATGGAGGGCGTTTCGGACGCCACAGCGCGAAATATACTATCAGCGCTTGGGGGGATGGATCTGTGCGTGACTGAGTTTATTCGTGTAACCAATCAACCGGTTTCTTACAAGGTCCTACGTAAATTATGTCCAGAATTGGATCAGGGCGGAAGAACCCATGCTGGCGTTCCCGTACTCGTCCAACTTCTCGGCTCCGATGAAAAAGCTATGGCCGAGACCGCACGCACTGCGGTGCAGATGGGTGCTCCGGGTATCGACATCAATTTTGGTTGCCCCGCCCGTCGAGTTAACGGACATGACGGCGGCGCCGCCATATTACGAACGCCTTCTCGTATTGAGCAATTAGTCAAAACTATACGCCGAGCAGTCCCTACCCAAATCCCGGTGTCTGCCAAGATACGTCTCGGATGGTCAGAGCCAAGCGATGTCATCGACATCACACGAGCCGCTGAGGCCGGTGGTGCTTCCTTTGTCACCATTCACGGGCGAACAAAAACTCAACTCTACAAACCCAGTGCCGATTGGCGAAGTATAGGCATGGCTCGAGAGTCGGTATCAGTGCCCATTGTGGCAAACGGAGATTTGTACACGCCGGAGGATGTTCGTCGTTGTCAAGCTGAGTCAGGCTGCTCCGCGTTTATGTTTGGACGAGGTGCATTCCGTATCCCCAATCTATTCAGGTGGGTGCGTAGACTTGATGCCCACGCCTGGACTCCCGACCAAGTCGCCTTGTTACTGCGGCAATTTGTCAACGAAATGGCGCATCAAGCGAACCAGAACCGACCGGATCGCGTGATACTCGCCCGCCTCAAGCAATGGCTGCGCTACCTAGCTGAGCCCTGTCCGGTGATGGCCGCCTGCTTTGATGAGTTAAAACGCCAACAATCTTTGACACTTGCCGTTAGCGTTCTCGATAGCCATTTCCCAGTCCGAGCAAAATCCTGCGGGTATTCCACCATCGCCGGAAGAACTCAGACACTACCCGTGTTGCTCTAAAGGGCGGCACTTTCGTCCGGAGGAGGCAGTAGATGAAGTTCGGCGTAAGCATCTCAAAGACTAAGCTCGAATCTTTAGAGAATAGAGCTCACCGCATTTGCGCGATCATTGATCAAGCAACCATCAGGAATCCAGATCGAAATATTCGGGAAATGGCTGGTCAATTGGTGGATCGCATTTTCGAGTGGGTTGACGAAATCCGAGAACTGGTTGAGGTCGGGGACGAAGACGCCGTCGACCGAGCTCGAAGCTTCCAAGCCCGACTCATCTTGGCGGAGAAAGCGGTGCGGTCATGGCCGCAGCCGCTCGGTAAAAAATCTTCTCGGAAACGCCGCCGTGCGGCCAAGGCCCCTCGAGCCGCGTGAGGCACATCTTCGCTCAGATGTTCAGAGGCAGCACCGTAAGCGATGGCATACACTTTACCAACCTTCATCCTGAAATATTCAGCGGCATACATATGTCCGCGGAGCAGAGCAACCTACCTCCACCGCGTTTCGCCGCGAACTTGAAGACCAGGGGTACTTTGAACCCAGCGAGGCAAATCGCACCGCTCAACAACAATGGGGGTTGGAGATGCCAGTCTATTAGCGATCGGCTGCCCAATCGGTTTGTCACCAAAACGTACGCGAATCAGCTCCAGTTTAGCACCTTGATGCCCAGATACGCAGAACGCCTGACCTCCGTCGGAGGTTGACGCTCGAGCTTTGTCGATCGTCAACCCTTCGAAGCGCACCTGAGCCGCTCCAGCCATCCATGTCGCTCCACCACGCTCCGCTTCAACATTTTGAATCTGGGAGTTGAAAAGCGTCAACCGCGAGGACTCGCCATTCACTGCGATCGCCCCCCCTCTTCGGGCATGAGCGGCATATATTCGAATACGCTCCCCTTTAACTACTCCCCGTCCCACATAAACCGCTCCTCCATCCTGGTCAGCCACACAGTCCCTTAGGTGAAGGTTTATCAGGCAAACATCCCCACCCTGGATATTAAGACCTCCCCCGCAAGAGGCAAACCCTCCCTCTAACCGAAGAGATTCCAGGCGCACCGGCTCCAATGTCCGTACACGGATCACGCTCCCACCCACTGGTGAACAAACAATTCTGGATAGGTCACCTGCTCCACGAATGGTGAGTTCGCGGTCGATCGTGATCGGGCCCAGGTACCGTCCTGGCGCGAGTTCAATCGTTGCGCCAGGAGACGCATGTTGAATCACGTGAGCAAGAGCTCGTCCCATCTGGTCCGAGTAACGCATCCACGACCAAGATTGACACGTTCCATGATCCGTTGCCATAGCGCCCCGCACAAACCCCCTTCATCGAGGGATAACTAAGCCTCAAGCCGATCAGGCCATATCCGTCAGCACCCGCTTAATCGCACATATCGAAGTTCGTCCTTGCAATGGAGACCATGTATCTACGCACCCATCCTCAACGACCAAAGCGCATCCCGGCTGACCCGGCGCTCCAATCCCCACATCCACCATAAGCACCCTTCCTTGCTGACGTAATAGAGGTACACCGAGCATTCCTCCAGGCGCAGAATCGGTACGGGTATGACCAACAATCAGGCGCTCAACGCCTAAGGTTTTAGCTACCTCATGGGCCTCATCAAGAATGACTTGTGAGTCAGAGATACAATACTTTCGATGCCACAAGGGTCCGTGAGGATCGCGAAAAATGCCTCTTGGATCAAGGAGCTGATAGTAGGTTTGATCTTCCAACCATGCCCGACGCGTCACGTCTGCCAACGCCTCAACACCGAGTCTCGCCCACTTTGCGCTAAGCCCTCCATGCACAAAGCACAGCGGCCCTAGTATGACCGCAACGGGGAGGGAACGAATATATCTTCCCAGCCAACCATCTCTGCTCATAGCCGCCCGAAACGCATCTTTACCCGGTGCATAGTCCTCTTCCCAAGCTCGAATCCGGCCCCCGATTGGCTCAATACGATGGGGTACTCGAGGAGATCCTAGGAGCTGATACTGATACTGGGAACGAGCCCTCCGAAAGGCCTCTATTTCCTGAGGTTCAGCAAACTCCATATATTCTTCTGGCGTCACATAACCTTCGTGGCCAAAAGCAGTCATGACTTCGTGATTGCCCAGTATCCACAGCACCTCTCCTCCCTGGGCGCGCGCCTGCGGGCGTAGGACTATCAATCGCTCAGCAGCCGCCCGTGAACCCTCTCCACGGTTGATCACATCACCCATGATCACCAACACACTGCTGCCACCAATCCAATTACCAAGACTGTTGATGAGTCCAGTACCCAAGAGTAACTCATCAAGCACCTTAGCTTGGCCATTGAGGTCCCCAATCACCACCACCCGTTCCGGAAGATCCATGGCTACTTTGTACGGGGGGATAGAAATCATCTGCCCCACATATATAGGGTTATCTCGCTGCTTCACATGTTCCGCCGAAACCGGCCTCTCCTATCATACAACAGGGAGGATATCTGCCTTGGAGAATGGCCACCAGCATCGTCTCCCAGTGCACTTCTAAGGCATGTTGGTTTTGCAGACACACGTGGCGCCGATCGATCAGGCTTTTGAGTACGCGGTCTACATTGCGCCCGACAAAGTCATCAGGAGGAGCGATGGCTATATCTTTATCTCGAGCGGTATTATTTGGCCTTTCTGCTGATGCGCCTCTCGGGGCCAAAAATGTGTTCACCTCATGGAGAGACAACCTACCGGGGTGGTTGCTAGTTTTGTACAACAGCGACGCTTCCTGCATTCTTGTCCGCGGATATATGCCCTTTATCGCTTCCATAACCCCGCCTCCTTCTCAGGAACATTTCAGCCCCGCAAAGACCACCCCCCTACTTTATGGGACTGTTCTTCGATGAAAACCAAGGAGCGGATGTTCGTTCTACAGCAAAGCCCACTTGAATTGATTCTGTAAGAATCAACAAGGGGGCGCGCAGCGGGGCATTGCCCGCGGAGAAGCAGGAACTTGGGTTCAACCCAAGGGATTTCTGCTGTATTGCCTAGGCAAACTCACGCGCCAAACCCCAGCATGTAGATGCTTATACACTCCAATTGTAGCCCCTTAGTACTTTATATCATGAACCGTCGCACATAGCGCGTTACAGCTATCACACAGCGCTGACAATGCCTGTGTGGTTCCTCGGATGTCATTAAATACCAACGCTTGAGTGTGCAATGACCGACCAGAGGTCGGGATGTGATAGTTGAGCCCCGAACTGCGCTCAGTCTCATCATAATTGCGAGCCTTCACAGTCGTCGCAATCAACTAGCTTCGGACATAGCACCGAGTGCGCCACCATACTCTAGACGAACAAGCTATAGGCTTCGGAAAATCAAAGATCTTCAAATCCAGCTACTGCTGAAAACACAGGGTTAATGCTAGACTCAGCAATATGGTCTCTGCCCATCAAAACAGACATGGAGGCTCAACACTTCATCAAACCCAAAGTACGATGGGTACTCAGTTAGCAAGCCACGACTGGACTCCCTCCAAAGCCAAAGTTTCCGACCCTTCGCGCGATAGTTCCTACTAAGAGTTTGATTG
>JAHQVK010000169.1 GCA_019634385.1 Myxococcales bacterium
ACATGTTGAGCAAAAGCGGGCATATCAATGACCGGCCACCCCCCCCACGCGGGACGCTGCAAGCCAAAAGATATCACCATCATAAGTATACCTATGCGAACTTGGGACATCTAAACCTCCTAATTAGATAAATAAGGACCTGGAAATCGAAGATCCTTAGTTGCTACCACAAGAAAAGAGAAGCCAGCCCGAATTTTTATGGTGGGCGCGATCGATAGATTGCGCATCACCATCGCGGAGGCACTCGATTCTAAATTTTGAGAAAGCGAGGCCGCAAACGGATTATTTGGTTGATTCCGTTGCGCAAATGCGGGGCCAGCTGCGATACCGGAGAGCAAAATAGCGCTCCCGAATATCCGGAAGTAATGATGGTTCACCCGATCACCAAAGCCGGATGCCCCTCCACTCCCAGCGCCGGGCATGGCCCCGATATCAAGCGTAGAGCCGTTCGGAAACTCCAAACGCTGCCAGGCAACCAGGACCCGATTTTGTCCGTACTCAATCTTTTCACTATCATATCGTCCAACCAGGCGGGTGCCTTGAGGGACCAAAAGGTGCCGCCCGGCAGTAGAATCATAAACATGCATGGAGACCTGACCCAAAATGAGGCCCGGAATCTCTGAATTGATGGCGGTGAGGAGCTTGGCCGGAATGACTCCGCCCGCACGAAAGACATAGGGGGTGTCCTGGCGTTTGACGTGGGCATTGAGGCGCCAACGATCCCCCTGTTGACCTTCAGCAAACTCCTCATAGCCCTTGCGTTGGCGGGGGGCTGACATCGTAGCATTGGGCATCGCCGCCCCCACCGCTTGCTGCACCAGTTTCAAACGCTCTTGGTACTGCTCCACCGGGGACTTGCTCGACAATCCCGCCAACCGATCACGCAACGGCTGAGCCCCCGGGCCTGGGCTCGAAGCCTCCGGCCCAAAAACGGGCTTTAGCGCTACCCCCGTAGCTGCTTCCGCCGCTCTGAACGCAGTGCTGAGGCGCTTCTTACGCTCCGCTTCGAGGATCTCATGTACGTAGTTCGGCCGGCTTTTACCCGGAGGACGACCAGGAAGCCTCGTGCCTGGCTGAGGGCTTGCTGCCGTAGTGGCGCCAAGACCAGCCGGCTGAAAGGTGCTCGCCAGACTTTTCGCCGACAGATCTCCCCGGCGAATCGCCAACTGGACATCCTTGGCCGACAGCTGTCCCCGCCGAACTGCCTCCATGACCTCCGCACCGGAAATATCCCCGCGCCGGACCGCGGCAAACACATCATCTACGGATAGGTCACCGCGCTTTACCGCCTCAAAGACTTCTTCCGCGCTCAGATCCCCTCGCTTCACCGCGGCAAAGACTTCTTCTGCGCTTACATCCCCCCGCTGCACCGCCTCAAAAACTTCTTCGGCACTTAGGTCGCCCCGTTTCACCGCGGCAAAGACTTCTTCCGAGGATATGTCTCCCCGTTTCACCGCCTCAAAGACTTCTTCTGCGCTTAGGTCCCCGCGCTTCACCGCCCTAAATACCTGCTCAGGGGACAAGTCCCCCCGTTTCACCGCCCTAAACACCTCTTCCGGGGCTAGATCGCCTCTCCCCACCGCCTCAAAGACTTCTTCCGCGGATATATCTCCCCGTTTCACCGCCTCAAAGACTTCTTCCGAGGATATATCTCCCCGCTTGAGCGCTTCAAAGACTTCTTCCGAGGATATATCCCCCCGCTTGAGCGCTTCGAAGACTTCTTCCGAGGATAACTCCCCCCGCTTGAGCGCTTCAAAGACTTCTTCCGAGGATATATCCCCCCGTCTCACCGCTTCAAAGACTTGCTCCGCGGAAAGATCCCCCCGTTTAAGCGCTTCAAAGACCGCCTCCACCGGCAGCTCTCCTCGACGAAGCGCGCGAAAGATCTCCTCCGGAGCCATCTTAGCCTGCCGAAGCGCTTCAAACATCTCTTCGGGAGATCGCGGCTGTTTCTTAAGATCCTCCGACTGTATATCTCCCCGATCGATCGCGTTTTGGATGTCAACCGGGGATAGGTCACCCCGTTCAAGCGCGTCCTGGATGTCTGCCGGTGATACATACCCGCCTTTGATCGCATCCCAAATATCCGCTAAAGAAATGTCACCCCGCTGCTGCGCTTCAAACAGATGTTCCGGCGAAATTCCTCCCCGCTGAAGGAGCTCTAGCAGTTCATCAAAAGAGATATCACCCCGTTTGTGAGCCCGAAATAGTTCTTTATGAGAAATATCTCCCCGCTGAAGTGCTTCGAGGACATCATTGAGTGATGCATCCCCTTGTCGAAAGCTATTCCAAAACTCCTCCTCGGAAAATGGTTCGTTCTCTTTTTTACGTAGCGTCTCCCACGCCTCCTCAATGGACGGACTCCGCGGCGGGGCCGTCCCGTCCAAGGCATTGGGCCATCCATCAGCGGACCCCGAGGATGATTGAATGCCAACCCTAGTCAGCTGGCTAGGCCCCAATTCGATGGGGCTAGCCCCATCCAAGCCCTCCGATGGATAAGGACTAAGTCCGGTGGATGCTACCGTCCCCTCTGATGAACGCTTTGTCTCCGCTAGTTTCTGAGCAACCCGTTTCTGATGCAGCAAATAATTGATAACCGCCTGGCCTTCCGAAGAAGCCACTTCCCCTCGACCTTCATCAGAATGCTGCAAACGGTGATGACGGCGACTATCAGCCCAGATCATCATACCGACAAAGACCGCCAACACCCCCCCCACGATCACCAATGGGAAGCGGTTGAGACGACGCACCGATACAAGGCGGGAAAAAGCTTCGAAGCTCATGATCCCTTGTCCATCATCGCCCACTGCCCAAACCGTTCAACAGCGTCTGCTCTCCAACGAAAGGCCAAGGTCATGGGACGCTGGTCTACAATGAGGGTCAGGCGATACAACCCATCCTCAGAAATTCTGTCCACAATAAACCCAAAAGATAACGCCCCGCTTGGTGCCTTTTCCTGCGTACGAGCACACCGCATCAATCGCGAAAAACGACCCCCACGTCGAACTTGGGAGCACTCATTGGCTGGCGGACTGTGCTCGGTCACCGCATATCCAAGCTCCCGGAGATACTGGGCCAGTGAGGCCCCAAAAAATTCCGTTCGATGCAGCACCAATAAATGGGTTTTTGCGGGCGGATAATGAGCAGATAGTTGTCTGCCGGCGACCTCCACCAGACTTGAGCGTTGACTGGCGTTAAGCTCAGTAAACACGCCGTACGGATTGGCGCACAATAAGGTGAAGATCAGCGCTTCCATTTTTGGCCTTTCATTGCCGCCGGCTGAGAACCACCCTTATAAGTAATGACCACCGCCTGACGCTCCCCTCCAACCCCAGAAATGAGTTGAGCCTGTTCGAATAGACCATCAACTTCAAAGAAGGTTGTACCCTTCATGTGCTTGATTCGATAATTAACAAGCAGCACCTTTTTGCCAAAATTCTTGTCGCGAGTAACCGTAAACACCGGGACTTCTTTGTACTCCACCCCCGCCGGAAAACGAATATAGGTCTGTCGTTTGGTGGAGAATACTTGGATCGGTCTCCAGGACGGTGAATCCCCAGAGAGTTCATAAGCGTAATCAAGATCCTCAATCTGAAGACCCACGGAGTCCACCCGTGCGCTTTCTTGTTCCCTCTCGGTCTGTTCTACCCGGGCTTGTAGCTCAAGCAACTTCAGTTGGGGGTCCTCCGGGTAAGAAAACTTCACGGTGGGTAAAAAGAGGGTTCGATGACTCAGAAGGTTGAGAGCATACTTGCGCCGGGTAGTAAATATTAGGGCGTTGGTTTTGAGACCAGCATCCGAAGGTTTAAACACCACCGACAACTGCTTTCGTGCCCCCATTCCAGAGTGACCAATATCAACCGTCCACCGCATCGTATCCCCAACCTGAATGCCAGTTATCTCCTCACCAGGCTCCAAGTCTGCACTACAGACGTGAAAAAGAGAACACACAAGGGTTGGCGTCCTCTCGCCAAAACGGTAGGTCACCGAACCATCAGTTCCCCCCACCGGTCCGGAGTCGACCCACTGCTTCGCCGCCTTAAGAGCGGTTCGATCCTGGGCAGTGAATTTTGGATTCTTGGAGAAATGCTGAAGCTGCCCCCACAACAACCCAACAACCCAGAACGAAGCACCGAGATACATCAGTCAAGCCTTGCCCAGGAGAACTCACTCACAAATAGTCCTAAGGGATTACGAGCCACATCTCGATCAGTCAGGTTGGCGATATTTTTTTTCTCCACACTCAAGTTCGCCCGCATGCGCGTAGACTTTTTCCGTTTGCCGCGAAGGCCGTAGTGAAACTCATTCCACTCCACCTGCCAGGTTTGACCCCCGGTCTGGAGCACGCCAGCCACTTCAACCGTTACCGATTCACCATTTGTTCTCCCTTCCATATATGAACGCATTTTGCCGGTGGCATCGGTGCCCCGTTCGAGATGTGCGAAGACAGTGAGAATAGCATTACTTTGAAGTGCCTCGTCCTGGGTTACCAAACGAGCATTAAAAATAAAATTTCTCACTGTGGACTCCACCATCTTTTCATCAAAATCCTCAATAGGTGCAAGCACCCCCGCAAACCGAACCTGTCCGAGAGTATCAACTTCAACTATGTACGGAATGTACTCACCACGATTGGCAAAATAGATAAGTCCCCCGATGGCCAACGCAGTCACAAACCATGAGCCAAGAGCCATAACCTGCCACATGGTCTGTCGAGCAACAAGAGCCCCTGTATGGCTGTTCCATACCCGACGTGCTGACACATATGGATTGTCCCATTCACTATCAACACTAAGATTGTCTGTCACATCTTTCATCGTCTTGGTGGATAGATATTGAGTATCCCATTCGTCTTCGATGACAAGATCATCGGCTAGATCTTTCATAACATTTCTTTTAACCCTCTCTTCTGCAACCAAAACGGTAACCATGACGGCCCCATGGTTTGCTCCAGTGTCTGTATCTGCGCCATAGACTCCTTGTCTGAGCTTGCCGTCATCGCCAGCGCCAACGGCCCTAGGGATAATTGATAGAGTCTTCGCCCCAAGGGGGACGCATAGTAATAATCCTGTTTAGGTTTCGCTTCAGCAATCGTGCAAATCTGAGGTCTATTCAACCCCATGCGCCGATAGATTTCCGCAGCATCATCGTCTAAAGCGTGGGGATTCGGCAGAAAAATTTTTGTCGGGCAGGACTCGATGATCACATCAAAAATTCCGCTCCGAAGGGCATCACTCAGACTCTGGGTGGCCATCAGTACCAAACAATTTTCTTTTCGGAGCACCTTTAACCACTCACGAACCTTCTCACGGAAGACCTCGTGCCCCAGCATGACCCAGGCTTCATCCAAAATGATCGCTGCGGGTTGGCCCCGCAACGAGCGTTGAATACGTCTAAACAAATAGAGCAACACCGGCAGTGCATATCTATCCCCAAGTTGCAAAAGATTTTCGATCTCAAATACTGTGAAGTCAGAAATGTGAAGACCATCTTCCGTTGCATCCAGCAAATGGCCCATTGGACCGTCGATGGTATACACCAACAGAGCCTCCCGTACCGTTTCGTCCTGCACCATGGTGACCAGATCCGACAGCGTACATCCCCCACTATCATACATACTTTGGAGGGCCCTTGCGAGAGCATTACGGCGAGCAGGAGGCACCGAAACACCATTGAGACCCAATAGGGTCTCTAGCCACTCCAGCGCCCACGCCTTGTCATGGAATTGAAGCGGACAAAAGGCCAATGACGAGCGATCACCAGCAACATCAAAGTATCGACCGGTCCTGCCATTCGTTACCGCCCGGATTCCTGCCGCCAACGTATACATGGAGCCACCCTTGTCAAAACAATAGATCGACATCCCTGGATACCGGCGTAGCTGGGCGGCTAGCATCGCCAGATGGGTAGACTTGCCCGAACCCGTAGGGCCAAACATAAACGTGTGACCAACATCTTGAACGTGGAGGTTGAGCCAAAAGGGTGTTGAACCTTCAGCCACCACCTGCATGAGCGGCGGAGACTGGGGAGGATACAGCGGACAGGGGGCCGTGGCAGAACCGGTCCATAAAGAGCTCGTGGGGAGCAGATCGGCAAGATTCACGGTATGTATCAGCGGCCGGCGTACATTGGCATGCCCTTCACCCGGCAAAGAACCTAGGTATGCTTCCAGTGTATTGACACTCTCGATTCGGGTGACAAAACCCAAACGGTTGATCTGCTTAGATACATACAGAGCCAGTTGTTCGAGCTCAGATATATTGCGCCCCTGAAGAACCACCACGCTCGTATAGTATCCATAGCTAACATATCCACTATGGACTTGACCCATAGCCTCCTCAGCCTCAGCAAGCATCTGGACCGCGTCTTGGTTGACCGGGCCAGATCCAAGATTAAGGAGTTGATCCATAAATCCTCGCACCTGCTGCCGCCACTTACGGCGAAACTTCTGAAAATGAGCTAATGCCTGATGCTCATCCAAGGGAATGAACCGGGTGGACCACCGATAAACACAGGGCAACTCGGTCAACACCTGCAAGATCCCGGGGGTCGATTGGGGCGGAAAGCCCTCGATAGCTATCACCTGGACATAGTTGTCACCCAAACGTGGTGTGAGCCCAGTCCAAAGCTCACGTACACCAAGCAGAGCATCTAGATAGATAGGCGTGCTAGGCAACTGCACCGGATGGTCTACGCCGGTGATACATCGGTGAAGATGTTGGAGAAACCGATCGTAGACCACCGTTTTACTCCGAACAACTAAGGCCTCAGCCCGCAGCCGCTTTAGCTCAAAGATAGGGGAGAGACGACTCTCCAACTGGCGAATGGAACGGTCAAAGGCTTGGAGTACATCGGTGGTTCGCTCTTTTTGGTCCGGAAGCAACTGTCCATCATCGAAAAAAAAGCCAATAAACTTACGCTCAACCAATAGTGGGGGGTACCAAGTCACCGTAAGCACATATTCGGTCTCAAACAGAGTGCCATGTTGAGCAAAAGCTCGTTGACGCTCTCTGTCGATGGCCGCGGTCAATCTATCCCCAAAATGAGCGGAACGCTCGCCCGGCTCGCTCGTGTTCCGAAAGGCATCAATGTGCAACATCCACCCCGCCCCCAGGGGTTTAAGTGCCTGATTGAGGTGTCCGCACAAACTCTCATACTCTACATCGGATAAAGATGCGGCATCGGGCGCTCGGTAACGCCAAGCCGCGGAGAGAGCTCCGTTTTTGTGCACGATGATACCATCAGCGATCATAGAAGCATAACTAAGGAGATCCGCAAACCCCGGCCCCTCCGACCGATAGCTCCGTAGCTTGTCTACTAGATGTAACTTTCTAAGCCGCAAAAGCAACCAAATCATGAGCACTAGACCGACGAAGGAAACGATCAAGGCTACCGCTACTAGCGTCGAAACCATCAGGTATCTCTACGTTCTCGGTTCACCACGCAATAGGGTGTCGAACGAGCGGGATAGTATCTTCGATATAGAAACTGGTGTCGAATATATACCCGTCTCAACAAAGGGTCAGCCTTGGCCATGCGGCGCAGTGCCCACAGCGCTCCCAACCAAAGCAAGATGCCAGCGAAGGCGGATAACCACTCCGCCATGGCCATGATCATCGTGGTACTTAATACAGCAGTGTAGATCACCAGTTCTCGGTCACCGCCTAAGAGAAGTAACGGGCGCGTACCTACCCGGTGAATTGGAATCTCACGCATAGCAAAACAGTGGCCTCAGCAAACAAAAATGATCTCACACCCATGAAACAATGGTAGCAAACGGGTGAACTAGATATTAGCCGCAAACACAGCATTGACAATATTAGCCGCATTGACCGCCAAACCTACGGCCATGAGTGCCCACGCCAGCCGCTGAACGGCCTTATCTATGTCCGCCCCAAAAGCTAAAATAGCACCGCCGCTGGCGATCGCAACAACCCCCACGTAAAAAGCTACGCTACCAGTCAGAGCATCAACAAGGATTTCCAGCGGTCTTGAAAGACGCAATGCTGCACCTCTGCCCTGTGCTCCGGCCCACGCAAGCTGGGTAATAAAGATGCTGAGATGTACAGCAACAAATACAATTTTTTTTCCTATCCACATATTCAACCTACTTTCTCCAACTGATAACGACCATCCTGATAGCCTCGGCACACCAAAATAGCCTGGACACCACGTCCCTTAGGCGTACGCGCGATGGAAACCACAACATCAACAACCTCAGCGATCAGATGAGGCAACCGGTTAGGCCGTAGTGGATGCATACTCATCAACATCTCCAAACGGGTCAAACTCGTTTCTGCTTGGTCACTATGTATCGTAGCCATCCCACCCGGATGCCCAGTATTCCACGCCATCACCAAGTCCAGTGCCTCCGGGCCTCTAACCTCACCTACCAAGATGCGGTCGGGGCGCATCCGTAGGGAAGATTTTAGCAGATCCGTCAAGGAGACCGAAAGCGTGGTCAGAAGTTGGACGCAGTTGCTCGCGCTGCACCGTACCTCGGGGGTATCCTCCAATATAATGATCCGTTCCGATGGATGAATGGAAACCATTTCCGCAATGAGCCCATTCACAAGGGTTGTCTTGCCGCTACCGGTGCCTCCAGCAACCAAAATATTCTTGTGGCTGGCTATGGCTTGGCGAAGAATCTCTGCCTGCTCAACCGTCAACGCCGAAGCCTGAATATAGTCTTTTAATGTAAACACTTTTGACGCCCGTCGACGTAAGGTGATCGAAGGGGCAGCCACCACCGGTGGTACTTGAGCCGCAAAGCGGCTATCATCTAGCGGCCATTGGACCTCAAGAAGAGGTTGGCCGGCGTGAACCTCACGGCGATAGTATCCGGCAACGGTCTCTACGATCGCTTGCACCTGGGTGGATTCAAGCCTCGAAACCAACCGCATCTCCTCACCGAGTCTTTCTATCCATATTTGCCCATCTGGGTTACACATTATCTCAATTGTGTCTGGATGTTCGAAATCGGTGAGAAATGGTGCGCAGAGACGACGCAGCTTTTCCTGAGCTCGCTCTTGTACGCCAGACATACCCCTGACCTTATGCGGCCCCATCAAAAGGTACCAGGGGGGAACAAGCAAAAGAAGGCATTTTTCGTGAATGCTTCCCCGAATGTACCCAACAAGCACCGATTCCGGAACGGACCAATCCACCATGCTCTACTCTACGCTACCCTTGCCCAACTTAGTCACCAAAGGCGACAGCATTTGTCCGTTTACGGCAATACAGCAAAGACCACTTGAATTGATCCTGTAAGCATCAACAAGGGGTCGCGCAGCGGGGCGTAGCCCCGCGGAGCAGCAGGAGCTTGGGTTCTACCCAAGGGATTTCGGCTGTAGAACCTGACCAACACGCCACTTTTGCTTAACTTAATCATCAAAGCGCAACGGCATTCACCAACGCCGAACCAATGCACAACAAGCGGGGACCAGTACGCAACAAGGTGAGACTCATACGCAACAAAACCGAACCCATACCCATCAAAGCAAGACCGAGAGCAGAAAAGCCTCAACCTATCATCAAAGGTAGCTCAGAATTCCGCGAACCGCTTGGGATAGCTGCTACAAAAGTGGTTCGATAATAATAACATGCAGCTCAACGATAAACAACATGTAGCTCAACGATAGTCGGTGGGTGTGAGTCAAGATTCTTTTATAAGATACCCCCTCTCTGCCCAAGAGAGGAGGATGCCTACGCGGGCGGCTCTAACCTTACCCACACAACACCTTCAGAGCCGTTGTTGATCACGAGAAGCAACCACATTCACCACTTCACCACTGCACCCCACAAGACCCTCTCGTTTAGGCTTTTGTCGTTCACGTTCAACTGTCTCACTGGCTGCGCGCTCTCGGGAACCCCTTACTGCTCATCGTACCGGACCAACCCGGATGGGTGCGCCTCACCAACCTACTGCCCCACAAACCAAGTAGCCTGAGCTGAATTCCTGCGCCACATCTTACAGCAAAGTGTACTTGTGTTGAGCGCCTAGCTCTGCTCACACCCATGCCGCGAAGCCTAGCCGAGCGTAGATATACTCATACATGCCTTACAGCAAAGACAACGTAATCGGTCTCACAAAGTTGTCCCGAAATCACACTTCACCTGCCATCGTGCGAGGCGCAGGCGTGTCTTTGACTTCAACGCGGAACTATAACAACTGATCCATGTTCACTGAATGTAGACTCAAAGGGCGGCTAGATATAAGTAGCCGACTCAAAGACCAACAACAAAATGTGGATCATATACCGGACATTCAACCGCATCGGAGAACAGTGGTAGACCAGCGTCGACGTTGAGACACCAATAGCAGGCCATCGGAAAAGTGAGTTAGGCGCTTCGCGGGTCCTTTTTCCGTGGAACTTCCGGACCGGCTTCGCCTTTCATCGGTTGCATACGCCGGTATGCGCCCTCTTCATCCGGAGCGTTCCACGGAAAAGACACTTCGCGGATCACCCATCCCACTTTTCCGATGGCCTGCTAGCAGCCGGTTGATTTGGCCATGTGTGTAGCTGTCGAGCCCGGCTTTTCGTGAAACGCTCTGACGACGAGGCGAGCGTACCCGGCGGTACGCAACCGAGGAGAGACTTTTCATGGTCAGGACCTTTCACGGAAAGACCGGCCGACAGATGCGTGCAGGGCTAGATCAACCGGCTGCTAGCCAAGAGCTTGAGTTTGACCCTAGGCGCGCGAACTTTGCTTGATACTATTGGTCTGCTCTCTGATACATCGTTAAATGAAACCAAAAACCTACCAGAAAGCCAGTTTGAATACAAAAGTACTACTACAGCAGAAATCACTTGGGTTGAACCCAAGTTCCTGCTTCTACGCCGGGCTATGCCCCGCTGCGCGGGCCCCTTGTGGATTCTTAGAGAAGAAATTGAAGTGGTCTTTGCTGTATTTCCAGCTTGTTCAACAACGAACAATTTTATCTTTGACCTTCTTAAGTGGAGTACATAGCCTCATCAAACAGCAATCAGCTGCAGTGGGACTCCTTGGCTAAAACAATATCTCATCAGACTGCTAACGCAGGATTTTGGATGATTGCCGACAGACTGATCTCAAAGGTCCTGGACCTCTTGAGACTGCTTGTGTTGGTAAACGTACTGACCCCAGCCGACTTTGGACTCGTCGCCATGGGTTTGATGCTCGTCCAGTTCATAGAAGCGGCTTTTGAACTTCCTGTTGCTCAAGCATTACTAAGATTAAAGAACCCCGACCGCGCAGCTTTTGACACCGCTTTTACCTTAGGATTCCTCCGTGGTGTCATGATTTCGTGCATGTTGATAGTTTTGGCTTGGCCCCTAGCAGCGTTTTACGGTCAACCTCAATTATATGGGTTGGTTCTTGGCCTCACGATTGCGCCGGTATCCCGCGGCATGCTTAACCCGCGGTTGACGGAATTTCACCGCCAAATGGACTTCCGTTGGCACGCAGTGATCGAAGTCACCGGCACGCTAGCATCGCTGATAATGGCAACGGCTGTTGCTATTACTACCGGAAGCTATTGGGCTTTAGTTGTTGGTGCCGCTATAAATCCGGTAGTAACGACTATTCTTTCTTACGTTGTCGCCCCTTTCTGGCCAAGACTCTCACTTAGTGCATGGCGTGATTTTGCTGACTTTATCGGATGGAAAGGACTCTCTCAGCTGATTAAAGCGTTCACCTCCCAGCTGGATAAATTTGTTCTTGGCTGTTTCGTCAGCCCGGTCTCGCTCGGTCGGTTTTCCGTGGCAGAAAGCATTTCTGTTCTTGTTCGAAAGTCGATCATAGAGCCGATTTCTCAGCCAATTTTTGCCGCTCTTGTCAACTTAACAACCAAATATGAACTCCGGCGTGCTTATCTCAAAGCGTCCAATATAATGCTTATCATCGCCGCTCCATGGCTGGTCATCTTAGCCGTTCTAGCGGAGATAGTTGTTCGAATGGTCTTCGGTGACCAGTGGGCCGAGATGGCAGTCTTACTCCGATGGATGGCGGTCTCCAACATCATCGGGATGCTCTTTGCCCCAACTATTGGCCTAGCCATCATCCTCCATAAGACCAAATTCGAGACGCTTCATAGCACTATAAATATCTTAACCAAGCTCCCTGCTCTTTTGTTAGGTATATGGTGGTTCGGGGTCCTTGGAGTTGTGGGCGCAAGTATACTGGCCAACTCAGCTTTACTAATTACGCGATTATATATCTCCAGAAACATCCTGAGCATATCTATAAAAGACCAACTATACAGCTGTAGCCGGGTATCATTGGCACTTTTTTCCATGGTTTTTAGCATGGGACTACTAGATCCCTTTCCCAATACCCACGACTCCGTATTGGTAGACTTCGGATTTGTCTTGTTAACTAGTTCCATTGGCTGTGCCACCTTCTTGTTGACCCTCTTTAGTCTTTGGATCTTGGCCGGCCGTCCAGAGGAAGCGGAGTTCACCCTCTTTAGGCAAGTGAAGACATATTGTCTTAGTGTAAAGAAGAAGTTCTTAACAGCCTGTTGATCTAGCCCTGCACGCATCTATCGTCCGGTCTTTTCGTGAAACGTCCTGACTGCTAGATGTCTCTCCTCGGGCACGTACCGCCAGGTACGCTCGCCTCGTCGTCAGAGCGTTTCTCGAAAAGCCAGGCTCAATAGCTACACACAGAGCCAAATCAACAGGCTGTTAACAAGACATGGCAGCAGATACAGCAGAAACCACTTGGATTGGACCCAAGTTCCTGCTTCTACGCGTGGCTATGCCCTGCTGCGCGGGCCCCTTGTTGATTCTTACGGAATCGATTCAGGTCGGCTTTGCTGTAGTAAGCCGGGTCTTCCCCGTCGGGCGCGATCTGTGACTCGGCACTCATTTGCTGGGCTAGTTCAACAAGCGGCTTGGGCTTAGCCCAAGTCGCTTGGCATGCACCGCTTTTCCTTGAGCGCTCTTTTAGGTCTCTGTCCCCTTCAGCTTTTGCCCTAGCAGGCCATCGGAGAAGTGGGCTGGGTGATCCGCGAAGGTTCTTTTCCGTGGAACGCTCCGGATGAAGAGGGCGCATACCGGGCGTATGCAACCGATGAAAGGCGAAGCCGGTCCGGGCGTTCCACGGAAAAAGGACCCGCGAAGCGCCTAACTCACTTTTCCGATGGCCTGCTAGGGTGTATCTTTACCCTCCGGCTGCGCAGATGAAGCCGTAGCCCGCATTTTTTTGGGAAGGGGGCCTCGGGGAAAGGGGACCTCGGAGGGGCCAGAGGTTAAAGACACGTCTTCGTCGCGGATCCGTTTGGTCAACAGCGCTCGCGCCCGGCATCAAAGCGGTACCACCCCCCATCGAGACAAACCACATTCAACGCCATATACAAAGTTAAGAGGCGTCCACATACAAACGGGGGGATAGACGGACCCCTCTCTTAACCCTTCGTTGACCAGCAAGCGGGGGGAGTCCTGTCGTCGATCCCTCAAGTTCAATCGGAAGGGCCCACTCTACACCGCAGAAATCCCTTGAGTTGAACCCAAGTTGCTGTTTCTTCGCCGGGCTATGCCGCGCTGTAATGGCGACACGATGTCCCGGTGTCATGTAAGACTAGGGAGTGTCTTCAAACTCCAGCTGCGGAAATGACGCGGTTGTAAAGGGTCGGCCCCGGAGAGAGGGTACTGGATGTACCGGGCCGAGGGGTGTGCTCAAAGGCCGGGAAGCCCCAGGAAGGGTAGCCGACAGGCATCACGTGGGGCAAGAGTCTAATCTTCGGGAATAACTGACGGTTCACGCTATCCGGCACTCTGGCGTACCAAACAGCTTGAAGCATCGTACAGCAAAGACCACTTGATTTGATTCTGGAAGAATCAACAAGGGAAGGGGTCGCGCCGCGGGTCATAGCCACGCGGAGAAGCAGCAACTTGGTTTCTACCCAAGGGATTTCTGCGGTATTACGACTAGCTCATAAGGCTTGCTATCCGCCATCCTCGGGATGAAACAGAGTACCGCCCACGGGCTAGGAGGCTCTCAAGAGCATCCCAGTCCACTCAAACTCATGAAAACCAACCAATGGACGTTTCGAAACTGTTCGTCGTTCTAGGTTCTACGCTAGCAGTGAACTTGAACGCTGCTAGCGGACTTGAAAAGTGATGCGTTCACAGCTATGCCCGGTGTAACGGAGAGCAATATGATCGAAGCTACCGCTGATATAGGCCTGATCGGCCTAGCCGTCATGGGACAAAACTTAGTTCTAAACATGAATGACCACGGATACAAAGTATCCGTTTACAATCGTACCACAGAGGCCATGAGGGATTTCATCAATGGCCCAGCCAGAGGCACGAGTGTTCAAGGTTTTGAGCTGTTGACGGACTTTATCGCTTCATTGAAGCGCCCTCGTCGGATCATGCTAATGGTTAAAGCGGGAGGGGCGGTAGACAAGGTCATTGAGACCTTAGAGCCCCATCTGGACGACGGCGATATAATCATCGACGGTGGAAACTCGGTGTATTCGGACTCCAATCGTAGAACTGAGATGCTCAGTCTGAAAGGTTTTCGATTCATTGGTACTGGGGTATCCGGTGGAGAAGAAGGCGCCCGTCATGGGCCGAGCATTATGCCCGGAGGCGATATAGAAGCTTGGCCTTTTGTAAAAGATATATTCCAATCTATTGCTGCGAAAGTTGATAATGTCCCCTGCTGTGATTGGGTTGGCGGCGGAGGTGCTGGGCACTACGTAAAAATGGTCCATAATGGGATCGAATACGGTGATATGCAGCTAATCAGTGAAGCTTACCACCTAATGAAGGACATGCTTGGCATGAACGCCAATGACATGGGGGCTACTTTCGCTAAGTGGAATAGAGGAAAGCTTGATAGTTATCTGATTGAGATTACTTCCCAAATATTTTGGGTTCGTGACGATGATGGAGAACCTATTCTAGAAAAGATCCGAGACTCGGCGGGACAAAAAGGTACCGGGAAATGGACGTCCGTGGATGCACTTGACCAAGGAATTCCATTGACACTAATTTCAGAGGCGGTCTTCGCTCGTTTTCTGTCGTCTTTAAAAGAAGAAAGAGTGGCCGCATCAAGGGTACTAAATGGTCCGCGGGGAAGCGCCGTCCTCAATCGAGATGCCTTTCTGAACGATCTTGAGGAGGCATTATATGCGGCTAAGATCATCAGTTATGCTCAAGGATACATGCTCCTTAAAGTTGCTGCTGACAATTATGGATGGAATCTAAACTACGCAGCTATCGCACACATGTGGAGAGGCGGATGTATCATTCGGTCTCGATTCCTAAACGATATTGCGGACGCATACAGTACCGACCGAAATCTGAAGAACTTGGTGTTAGCACCGTTTTTCACCAAAGCACTTCATCACGCACAGGATGCTTGGCGTAGGGTCATCAGCACTTCAGTACAAATGGGGATTCCCACCCCGACGTTGACCGCAGCTCTCCACTTCTTTGATGGCTACCGCACCGCCAAGCTCCCTGCCAATATGGTTCAGGCTCAGCGGGACTTCTTTGGCGCACACACATATGAACGGCTGGATCGTCCTAGAGGTGAGGTTTTCCACACCAATTGGACTGGGAAGGGTGGAGAGGTCACCTCCGGTTCGTACGACGCTTGAGCCCCCATCCCGTAGCGGATGGGGATGAGCCCAATCGATAAGTCCCCGCTTGCTGGGGCTCCCCTGCCTAGGGTGGGTCCCTCAATTCTTAGCTTCATCCGCCGTACAGCAGAAATCACTTGGGTTGAACCCAGGTTCCTGCTTCTACGCCGGGCATAGTCCCGCTGCGCGACCACTTGTTGATTCTCTAAGAATCAACAAGTGGTCTTTGCTTTAAATCTTAGGGCGTGTCTTCAAACTCCGGCCGCAGAGATGACGCCGTGGCCCACGGGTGTGAAGGGTCAGCCCCGGAGGCAGGGTACTCGAAGTACCCGGCCGAGGGGCCCGAAAGGAGACTACGCCACCAACCTCTCACACATGTGGGAAACAAGTCCGAACGGGGTCCAGACAGAGTTTGAGGACACGCCCTGGTTCCCTATCAGTTATTGAGTCGCGGAGCGCATAAGCATCTCAACGCTCAGACCTATGCACCACCCAGCCACAAAGAAAGCTGGGCCGATCAACTCCCGTTGCACCTTGAACAGCCCGTTCCGCATGAGCCCTAGCCATAGGACCACAACGGTTGGAATCTCGGAGAGCGCCACCGCCCACACCAGACCAAAGAATCCATTGAGATACCATCCCAAAGGAAAAGCCACACACACCCAGATCGCTCGACTCAAACTTCGAAAGAAACCGTATTTGGTCTTTCCTATAACAATGAGTAGGGTCTCAGCGGGCCACAATGCCACACTCATCGCGATCTCAACCGAGAAAACTTGGAGAATCTGGCCGGCTTGGGCATATTCTTGCGAATACAATACGTCGATGACCGTCGGACCGAGAGCCAGCAACATCCCACTTCCAGTAATAAAAATCGCATCCAGACGCAGACGCGAACGATAGTACGCCTCTGAAAGAAGACGGGTACGAGCGTGATCCCCCTCCAGCTCTCGGTATCGTTCGGCAAGGGCGGGAAAAAGGGTCGCGAGGATCAACCGTTGCATGAGCGCCTGCGCAGCCATTTTAAGACGGCCTGCGATGGCATAGACCCCGAGTCCCGCCAAACCCTCCAGCAGGCGGGCTAGGACCAGGCGGTCACCCTGGTTGGTTACAAAGTGAAGCGCGGTGCTCCCAAAGATCCATTTTCCAAAGGAATAGATTTCTTGTAAGGCCCTTTTTTCCAACACAAAGCGGTGACGAATCGCCGGGAGAAAGCGATGACTCCCAATCAGTCGTACTATCGCCCCCACCCAGCTGCCGATCACTAACACCCATACACTTGGCCAAATCACCGCCACCGCTACCTGCACAACCATCGTCGCTAGCTGCATGACCAGCTCTAGCTGCACCACACGAGCGAGGTTGATTCGGCGGGTCTCCGTGTGAAGCGCAGTCGCATCAAACCCCTCAATCAAAGCCACCACCCCGATGGAAGGAATGAGCGCGGCAAGAAGCGGCTGTTCATAAAACGCCGCCGCCGGATAACCGAGCGCGATGGCGACAAAAAATAGTATGCCCCCCCGAATGACTTGAATAGTCCAAGCCGTATTCAGAAAGTCCGGGTCGTCGCCGCGCGAACTCTGCACAATGCAGGTGGCGAGCCCAACATCAGAAAACAGATATAGTGCAGTCAGGAATACATACACTAGCTCCATCAATCCGTAGACTTCGGGAACAAGAAATCGAGTCAGGATCACACTACTGCTGAGTCGAAGGAGCTGGCCAATGCCTTGTCCCATTGCCGCCCAACCCGCTGATTTGAAGACTCTTGCGCCTCGTGTTTCAAGCAAAGGCTCAGCCTGGGCTTCGGTAGTCCCGACCATATGACATGACGCGATACAACAACCAGACACAAAGTGGGAGACTCTTTTAAATAACGTGACCCTAGTTAGGCCGGCATCAACTGCGTTTCGGCGCCACTAAGATGAAATGCTTGAGAATAAGGCTGCACTTACTATAGGACGCGTCGATTTGGCTGTAACTGCACTCGCCCTGGCTCGTATCTGAAGAAAGCCTATGTCTACACCGGCCCAATCCACGACGCGAGTGACAGCAATTGTCACCATCTGCCTTGGCCTTATCTTTTCTGTTGGTTGCAGTGATGACGATGATGCCTTCGTCGTCGCTCAAGCGCCCGACGATGATGGTGGCCCACCGGACGATGATGGTGGCCCACCGGACGATGATGGTGGCCCACCCGGTCCCTCCACGTTCGTACTTCGAATCGAAAATGTTTCAGACACAGGTCCCTTGCCCGGACCTATTTCTCCGGGCGTTGCGCTCACCCACAGCGAGTCCGCCCCCTTATTTACCGTTGGTATGGCCGATAGAGGCGAAGGGCTTTCGGCCATCGCTGAGGACGGTGATCCAACCAGCCTGGCAAGTACGCTCAGCGAGGCCCTTGTCTTCGACACCCCAGTCGACGCTGCCGAGGCCGGGCCCGCATTGCCCGGTTCAGCCTATGAGCTAACCTTCAGTGCAGAACCGGGAGAAAGTCTCAGCTTTGCGACGATGTTGGTACAAACCAATGACGTGTTCTTAGGGCCGGGTGAAGACGGTATCCCTCTATTTGACGACAAGGATGCCCCCTTGGCTGAACGGGATGTCACTGACCTTGTGTCTCTTTGGGATGTTGGGTCCGAAGCCAACGAGCCGCCCGGCGCCGGCCCAAATCAGGCCCCTCGCCAGGCCGAGCCGAATACGGGGGCCTCGGAAGGTGTTGTGCGACGCTTTACCGGATCGAGCCATGCCTTACCCCTCCCTTCGGCCCTGATAGGCATCGATGTCACGGAAACCGATGGTGCATATACGATCACCTTGACCAACACCGCGCCCACCTCAGGGACGCTCCTATCCCCCTTTTCCCCCGGTGTTTATGTGCTTCATCCTTCAAGCGTGTCCCTGTTTGAAGAGGGAGGGACCGCAAGCGCTGGCCTAGAAACTCTCGCTGAGGACGGTGACCCCGCTGGATGGCTCGCCGAGCTCACCCAGAACCTAGGAGATGGAAGCGCGAATACATTCGGCACCGAACCGGTGATGGGTGGTGACTCGGTATCTTTTACCGTCACCCCGACACCCGAAACTCCGATACTTAGCTTCGCAACCATGGTTATTGCCACCAACGACGCTTTTTTTGCTCTCCCTCCAAGCGGCATAAGTCTACTCAGCGGGGATCCAGCGGGACCACGAGCGGCGGATGAGGTCGCTGCAGAACTACGAAGTCGAATAGCCATCTGGGATGCGGGAACAGAAATTGATCAGATCCCCGGCGTGGGACCGGACCAACCTCAACGAGGCGGAGCCGATGTGGGCGCTGAGGACCCTGACCCAACCATTCGTCGCGCAGCCAATGCGACAAACATCTTCGCTAATATCTCCGACATCATTGATGTCCAGGTCGTCAACAACGCAGAAGACCCCGCACAGTTCAACGTCTCAATCCAAGTGACACCCGAAGGTGTCGCCAACGGCTTCCCTATTCTGACCCCCGTGGCCTGGGCAATACACACCAGCGCAACCGCGCTGTTCACTTCGGGCATGCCCGCGTCCGCCCCTCTTGAAGCACTCGCCGAAGATGGTGATCCAGCGATGTTGGCCACCGCCCTGCAGGCCGATCCTGAAGTCGAAACGAGTGGCGTCTTTGGAAACGCTCCCTTCCCCCCTGGCGAACTTATCAATTTCATAGTTACACCAACGATGGCCTTCCCCATCCTCAGTTTCGCCTCGATGGTTGTCCCATCCAACGATCTATTCCTCGCCTTCGGATCAGCGGGTATAAGCCTGCTAGGACCCGACGGCACGCCGAGACCAGACGCCGATATCGCGACCGATATCGCCGCCAATCTGGCCGTTTGGGATGCAGGTACCGAGCAGAACGAATCGGGTGCTGGCGGAGCAGACCAGGCGCCCCGCGGCATGCCCAACACCGGCGAAGCGGAAGGAAATGGGCAAGTCCGTCAACTTCCTGACGGCGTCTGGGTGTACCCGAGCGCCACTGAGTCGGTACGGGTGACAATTCGACCCGAATCAGACTCCTAGTAGCTCCCAAGTCCATCTATCCCGCACACAGCCGTTTCCTACGGCAGAAGCCGATTAGGTTGCACCGGGAGCCTCCTCCCGGCTCCTTGGCCTTGCTTCACTCCGGCATCAACACTCGCCCCGGCATCCATTCCGTTTGCAGCTATGTGTGCGTAGTCTGGTCATCGAAGAAGTTAGAAGCTAAGAAATTAACCAGTGGGCGATATCGCCCCCGGTAAATCCCTTGCTCATTGGGGTGTCTCTTTTAGCGTCAGCGTGGAGCTATTGCAAAAGACCAGTTCTAGATGCTCAACTCAAGAGCACTGTGGCCTAAGGACACGTCCCAACTTACACTTTCGGATAGACATTGACTACTTCAGTAAATACTCGATCAAAACTTACAAGCCGCAGCAGTGGCTGGATAGTTGGCTTCTTACTAGCAACTGGTCTGACCCCTTTAGGGTTCACGACGGAGCTCTTGGCCAGCGAGAGACCGCGCGTATTCGTCCTCACTGATATTGAAAACGAACCGGACGACGCCCAATCGATGGTGCGATTTCTCCTTTACACCAACCAGTGGGACACAGAGGGCTTGGTTGCCACCACCTCCGTGCATCAAAAACACCGCACCGCACCGGAGCGAATCCGGAAGATCGTTCAGGCATACGGCAAGGTTCGCAGCAACTTACTCCTCCATAAACAAGGCTTTCCTACGGCCGAGGCCCTACTTTCCGTGGTTCACGAGGGGCGAGCTGACTTCGGTATGAATGCGGTGGGCAAGGACATGGATTCATCCGGCTCCGAATGGCTCATTAAGATGGCGGACAAAGACGATCCGAGGCCACTATGGGTGGTTGTGTGGGGAGGACCAAACGTCCTGGCTCAGGCTCTGTGGAAAGTCCAGGCCACCCGCTCCAAAGAGGAGGTGGCAAAGTTTGTGTCTAAGCTTCGGGTGTACACCATTTCCGATCAGGATGACTCCGGACCATGGATTCGGAAAAATTTTCGCCACCTCTTCTATGTCGCAAGCCCAGGATACCATGCTGGGGGCGCCTACCACTTCGCCACGTGGAGTGGGATCAGTGGGGACAACTTTCATGCCCGCTTCGATGGTGCTGACTTTTCCATCGTAGACAATCCTTGGCTCGATCGGCATGTGCGCGCAAAAGGCCCCCTAGGCAAAGAGTACCCCTATACCAAATTCCTAATGGAGGGAGATACACCCAGCTTTCTAGGATTAATAAATAATGGCCTAAACGCCCCCGACCGGCCCAATTGGGGCGGTTGGGGTGGACGCTATGAGTTCTATACCCCCCGCTTCGAAAAATGGTTCGGTGAGCAAGAAACTCGTCCGCTTTGGACCAATGCCCGAGATGAGGTCCTCGGTCACGACGGTCGTTGGCATACCAGCAATCACGCAACTATTTGGCGGTGGCGATCCGCGTTCCAAAACGACTTCGCCGCTCGCATGGATTGGACGATCAAACCATTTGCTGAAGCCAATCACCCTCCCTGGATCAAACTTGGACACCCTCGCCAACTGCGCGCCAAGCCCGGTGAACGGGTGGACCTGGCCGCGCAGGCGTTCGATCCAGATGATGATACGGTGTCGTACCGCTGGTTCTACTATGGTGAAGCGGGTAGCTTCACGGTGTCCGCCGCGCGTAGTGGCCAGCCCCTCCCCGTGCAGAACTTTGATCAGCCCCGGGCCTGGTTCACTGTTCCCACCAATCGGGTCCTGCGCCACGGGACCATACACATTATCCTGGAGGTCACCGACCATGGTAGCCCACGGCTCACCCGCTATGAACGTGTCATTGTGGACGTAAGACCCTAACAGCCGGTTGATCTAGCCCTGCACGCATCTGTCGGCCGGTCTTTCCGTGAAACGTCCTGACCCCTAGCAGCCGGTTGATCTAGCCCTGCAGGTATCTATCGGCCGGTCTTTCCGTGAAACATCCTGACCACAAGAAGTCTCTCCTCGGTCGCGTACCGCCAGGTACGCTCGCCTCGTCGTCAGAGCGTTTCACGAAAAGCCTGGCTCGATAGAGCTACACACATCGCCAAATAAACCGGCTGCTAGTGATAGTGAAGTATACATATGGTCCTTCAGCGCATGTCGTTTTTCTACGCGCTGAAGGACCTAAGGAACATCAGTACGTTATCGCTGCAAGGTACAG
>JAHQVK010000170.1 GCA_019634385.1 Myxococcales bacterium
GTTCCCTCGGAGGGTCCCGCCTCTATCTTGTAGAGAGAATACAAATCAAAGATGAGTCAATGACTACCTCAACGATAAAGACACGCTTAACAGCCGGTTGATTTAGCCCAGTGTGTAGCTATCGAGCCAGGCTTTTCGTGAAACGTTCTGACGACGAGGCGAGCGTACCTGTCGGTACGCGACCGAGGAGAGACTTCTTGTGGTCAGGATGTTTCACGGAAAGACCGGCCGATAGATGCCTGCAGGGCTAGATCAACAGGCTGTTAGATCAGGTGCGTTACAAAGAACTAGCAGGCCATCGGAAAAGTGGGATGGGTGATCCGCGAAGTATCTTTTCCGTGGAAGGCTCCGGATGAAGAGGGCGCATACCGGGCGTATGCAACCGATGAAAGGCGAAGCCGGTCCAGACGTTCCACGGAAAAAGGACCCGCGAAGCGCTTAACTCACTTTTCCGATGGCCTGCTAGGTCGCTGACTGAGTGTCCCCTGCTCTGCTCCTACCCTAAATACTAGCCCCTTACCTACACTAAATGAAATCCTCACTTTATCCCCTGCGTGTAGTCTACCTTCCAGTATACGAGCGGCAATCGGGGCTTCTATCAAATGGGATAATATACTTCGAAGGGGTCGCGCACCGAGGCCGGGGTCGATCGTGTCCTCGGAGCTAAGCATGTCCAGAGCTCCGGAGTCTAATTCGAAACTAATACCTCGTTCTTGCTGGAGGCGAGTACTGGACTCGGTGACCATGAGTCTGGCGATACGTCGAAGGGCGGAACCCTTGAGTGGACCATAAAAAAGCTTCTCGTCGATGCGACCCCACAGCTCTACTGGAAGGGCGCGCCGAGCGGCATCAAGCGCCGAATTCTCCCCTGGGCTGTCATCAGACTCGCCGGCTACAAAGCCTATCGGTCGAGAGGCCTCGGTACTGTCGGAACCAAGATTTGAGGTTAGGAAGATGATGGTTTCCTCAAAAGTTACCGTTCTTCCCTGGCTATCGGTAATTCTACCATCGTCCAGAATCTGCAAAAGGAGCTGGAGAACATCTCGATGGGCTTTCTCAATTTCATCGAATAAAATGACACAACTTGGTCTAGAGCGGATGACAGATGTGAGTTGACCACCGGACTCATGTCCGACATATCCGGGGGGAGCTCCGACTAACCGTGAAACCGAATGCGGTTCCGAGTATTCCGAAAGGTCAAATCTCACCAGCTGTTGAGCATCACCATGAAGAATCTCTGCGAGGGCCTTAGCTGTTTCTGTTTTACCAACCCCAGTGGGGCCAACCAGCAGGAAGCTACCTTGGGGACGCTGGGAGTTAAATCCGGCGGCATGCCGACGTACAACCTCCGCAATTTTTTTGAGACAGCGGTCGTGACCTACCACTTTGTTGGCCAGCTCTGACTCAAGTTGAAGTAAACGCTGACGGTCGTTAACCAGAAGCCGCTCACTAGGTATTCCGGTTCTTTCCTCTACCAGAAGGGCTATCAACGTTTCGGTGACCTCAGTTTGACCCGATCTGGCTGCCCGAGAACCGGCTAGATCGAGAAGAGCAATGGCTTTGTCGGGTAGTTGGCGGTCGGGGATGAATCGAGTTGATAGGCGGACTGAGGCTCGTACGGATTCTGTTGTGTATCCAATTCCGTGATACTCTGCGTAGGTTGGTAGCAGCTGGTAGATCATAGACTCGGCTTGCCGAGCTCCTGGCTCTTGAACAAGTACTGGAACAAATCGTCTCGCAAGAGCGGGATCTTTTGCTATATGTCGGTGAAACTCAGCGGGCGTTGTAGCACCAATACATGGAAAGGCTCCTCGAGCGAGAGCGGCCTTGAGTTCGCTAACGGCATCGTGAGCCCCGTCCCCGGTGGCGCCAATGCCCATCAACGTGTGGATTTCATCAAAAAAGATTACCACCCGCTCGTTAGCTCGAGCAACTTCGTCTTGTAGTCCACGGATCTTTTCGCTGAAACTACCGCGCAACTGAGTACCAACCAAGAGTTGGCCGGTATCGAGGGCGATCAGTGCTCGTTGTCTTTCTGCTGCCGAGCCGTTGCTCCAGCGGGTCGCTAGTCCCTCTACAATGGAGGTTTTCCCAACTCCAGGTTCACCAATCAGGCAAGGATTATTGGCCCGGCGTTTTCCGAGGATGTCGATCAATTGCTGAACTTCGGCTTCTCGGCCAGAAAGTAGATCGAGCTCGCCCCTTAGAGCTTCTTCACTGAGGTTTCGGCCCAAACTTGAAAGCCATGGAAATTCCTCCAGAGGTAACAAACCGCTATCTTTGGAACTGTCACTAGCAGATATCGGTGTTGTTGATGGAGCTCGAGGCTCTGGTGTCTTGGCTGGTGATGGCGTTGCTGAGTTGGATGATGACTTAGGTTTGATTGGGTTTCGCTGGTCTTTGCGGCGGGTAGGTGGTGGGTCGCGGCGGCTGCTGGGTGGCTTGGGGGGCAGCAATGGTGGAGACCATGACACCGCCCGAGCGCGTCCACCGCCTGAGTCTTCGCGTGGGACCGGTAGGCGGCTCAGATGATGTCGGGGCGCCATGTCGACACCGTGTCCCGTGAATTGCCAGCGTTGGTTGGAGCCGGTGAGAATGGTGAGTGCGCGAGTGCGGAGGCGCTGCAGCTTCTCGCCGGTGCGCTGGAGAAGAACGTAAGCCGCAGAATCTTGGACCCGGGTGATACCTACCAATACGTGAAGTCCGTCAACCGTGTGGGAACTGCAGCTGACGGCAATCTGTGCAGCCCGCTCCATGATCGTGCGCACTGCATGTTTTGACTCCATCAGTCGGGGTTCTAGCAGCTGGAGTAGGCGATCTTCGTTGATACCTCTCTCCCGTAAGAATTTTTCCGCAGGGTTGCGTGTCGTGAAAAATGCCAACAGTAGATGAACACTCCCCGGTGGTTGACCGGCAGCATGCGCGATATCTTCCGCCTCCGCGACCACCTCTTTGAGGTCTTCAGAGAGAGCAAGACCTTCAGATTCTTGGATGGAAGCCACATCCATGCAGCTATCGGAGCAGCGTATTTGCGGCAAGTCTTTGGTCGAAGATTCAGCACTCGGTGAGCGAAAACTACTGATTCCCTTCGGAGACTGGATAGGACCTCCTAAGACGAGCCTGGGCGGCATTGAATTGTTCTTTTAACTGGGAAGCTTTGGGAGGAACGTGACTACTGACGGTTGCTTTGCCATTCTCGAACACTACTCCCCAAGGCTCTAGCGTTCGGGCACATGCCATGGCGATCTCGTAAGCTGGGCGGTCGTGTAGCCCGACATGCTCAGCGATGTACTGGTTAACAATACGAGCGATGGCGCTTGGGAGTAACTCGGGACATCTCACTCCATGAAAGGCTACTGATGCGTCGGTCCACTTACCTGATTCTAGTGTACCCTCGAGAAAGTTGGTTAACGTATCGCTGGATAGTTGGTATATGAGCTCCGAAGGTAGGCGACTTCGTGCTCGCAAATATTCCGCTCGCCAGGCAACCCAGTTGCTATCCGTGGGGATGAGTCCGTTAATGAATGTATTTGCCCATCGGGTCTCAAATTGAGCACATATATCGTAGAACGCCTGAGCAGCATCTGTCTCTTTATTGTCGTATCCCGCTCTATGCCATAGTTCGCTGCATTCGATGGTAATACCATGAGCTCGAGCCAGCACAAACGAAGAAGACGGTAAATGCTGGGATTGAACCGCCATGCGCGATACCTCCTGCTCAACAGCAGTTGAACTAAGGGTCGAGTGGGTGGCGTGAACAAACTCAAGTGCCGATTGCCACATTTCCTCATCGCCGTAGGCAACCATTGTGTGAGCTACAAGCATTTGATCTGGCTCTGATAAACCGGTGAGTTCGCCAACGGTATAGTATGTGCGCTGCGAAGAAAGATGCTTTAGTGGGGGCCAAAGAGAGGCTTGGGGCGCCATAGGGATCACTTTGACCGAGTCCGCCAGTGCTTGAGCATAAGCGCGGACCGCGTCAGAGGTATCCATTAGGGTGTGACAAAAAAGGTCTTCGATATTTCCGGTGTTTGCGGGATTTCGTTCCCGTTCACCCAGCCGTAGCAAGTGCTCAACGACAATGGCGACCTGGGAGGGCCTGAGCAGGCCTTCTACTTGAAATCTCAGAAGTCTCTTACGGAACCGGTCGAACCCCCGCGCGTGCTCCGGACTCAAATTGCCTCTTCGCTCCGCGTGCTCTTTCGAAAGGTGTAGCATTCTTTTGTTGAGCTTGCTGAATGTCTCGCCTAACTACTTGTCAAGCACCAACTGGCGTGACGAGCAGTTGACTATTTACTTAAGCATATCTTTGATGAGTTCACAAGGCTAAGCAGGGCGGAGTGTGATAAATATCTAGTGATGGTGCCAGAATGCTGTGATGGCTCTCGCGTATTGCTCGGTGTGTCCGGTAGTATCGCCGTCTATAAAGCGATCGAAGTCACGAGAAAACTCCAACAGGCGCAGATACGCGTGCAGGTGGCGATGACTTCAAGTGCTCAACAGTTCGTGACATCACTCACCTTCCAAGCGATAACAGGCCACCCCGTTTTTGATGATCTTTGGGTTAGCAAAGGACGTATTGAGCACGTTGAGCAATCTCACGATATGGATCTTTTGATAGTGGCCCCCGCTTCTGCCAATATTCTTGCAAAGATGGCCACCGGTTTGGCTGATGATCCGGTAACAACAACCGCCTTGTCCACGCGAGCGCACATCTTGGTTGCGCCCGCAATGGAGGATGGTATGTGGCGTCATCCAGCAACGCAACATAATATGCAGATCTTACGTGACCGGGGGGTATGGGTTGTGGGGCCCACAGAAGGAGTTTTGGCTTCTGGTAGGGTTGGTCTCGGTAGGATGGCGTCTCCGGATGAGATCGTTGATGCGGCATTGCATATTCTTCATCCGCCTCCGCTTTCTCTCAAAGGTGATCGGATAGTTGTAACTGCGGGGCCAACGCAGGAGATGATCGACCCGGTTCGCATGTTGTCGAATCGCTCAACGGGAGCTATGGGCATCGCGCTCTCCGAGGAGGCAGTTCGCCGAGGTGCTCAGGTGTGTTTGGTGCTGGGACCTACGCATTTGAAGCCTCGTGATAATAATCACCTACGGGTTGTACGGGTTGAGAGTGCCTCGGAGATGCTTGCCGCAGTTCAAGCTGAACTTGCCGAGTGTACGATGTTTGTTGGGGCGGCCGCAGTGAGTGATTTTCGAATAGCTAATCCTCGAACCTCAAAATGGAAACGGTCTGATTCCGAGGCTACCCACCTTGAACTAGTCGAAAATACTGATATTCTCAAGACCGCTACCGCCCGGTTGCGAGCGCTGCGTGAAGATGCTTGGGTTATGGGCTTTGCGGCGGAAACGGAGGACCTGGAACAACACGCCCGCGCAAAGTTGGAGCGAAAGGGGTGTGATGTAGTGATAGGCAATATTGTTGGTCCGAATCGTGGGTTTGGTGAAGGCCGGACCGAAGTGTTAGTAGTCAGTCGGCAGCAACCAGCAGAAGTATTGGGGCCTGCAACCAAAAGTGAGATCGGCTCACTTATTTGGGATAAGGTTGCACAGATGAGGGGCAAGTTTCATTGAGTGCCCAGGAGGACTTAGCTGAAATCATTCAACAGCTGCGTATCGAGCTAGAGTGGGCGGTGCGCACGGGCATTGACGTCCATTTTCCTGCGCCAACCTTGGAGGTTACGGAGGTGCTGCGGCTAGACGTTGGTGGGGACACCGAGGTATTGCCGGTCGATGCGGGGGGCCCGGCTATTTCATCAACGGATCCCAGCTCAGAGGCTGAGGGGAAACCGGATGACACTCCACCACCAGCATTTAAGCCCGACCCACCGGAGAGCCCTGAGCCCGAGAGAGTACATTTTGCTCCAGAAAGAGCACGGCAGCGGACGGAGTTTCAGGCGGACCGACCTTGGGAGAGGTATATTCCTGAAGAGGGAGGGGAGCCGGTTGTTGAAGGACGGGAACTTGTTGTTGAAAGAGCAGAAGGTAGTGGACGAGGTCTTTTGGATACCTCCCCCAACGACCCACGTGGATACTCTGCGCTTCAAAGCGCGAGGGGGCTCGAACAAGTACGGGAGATTTTAGGGGATTGTGAAAGATGCAAACTTCATCGAGCCGGTCGTACTAAGATCGTATTTGGTGTCGGTAATCCTCATGCTGAACTCATGTTTGTGGGGGAGGGACCAGGACGCCAAGAAGATCGCATGGGCGAGCCATTTGTTGGTGATGCTGGTCAGCTACTCACCCGAATTATCGAACGAGGCATGGGGCTTGAGCGAGCTCAGGTATATATTGCCAACATCGTAAAGTGCCGCCCACCAAATAACCGAGATCCTATGCCTGATGAGGTGGAAGCTTGTGAGCCGTTTCTGAAAGCGCAAATACATCAAATCCAGCCGAAAGTGATTATTGCCCTGGGAAAATATGCAGCCCAGACTCTCCTGAGGTCTAGGATGCCTATAAGCCGACTTAGAGGAAAGTGGGCAACGTACGAAGGTATTGATCTCATGCCTACGTTTCATCCGGCATACCTGCTTCGAAACCCTCAAGAGAAACGACCGGTATGGGAGGATGTACAGTCAGTAATGAAGTGTTTGAAAGATTTTAAGAGGCGTAGATAGTCAGTCGGAACATAGGTTTGTTGATGGTCTGAATATGTTGATTTCTCCTAGCAGCCGGTTGATCTAGCCCTGCACGCATCTATCGGCCGGTCTTTCCGTGAAAGATCCTGACCACGAAAAGTCTCTCCTCGGTCGCGTACCGCCAGGTACGCTCGCCTCGTCACAGGGCTAAATCAACCGGCTGCTAGGGTGTGTGTCTTTAATCTCCGGACCGCGTTCTGACTTGTTTTCAACATTTGTGGGGGGTCGGTGGCTTCACCACCCTTTCGGGCTCCTCGGGCCAGTACATCCAAGTACCATCCCTCCGGGGTCGACCCTTCATACCCGCGGGATACGGCCTCATCTCCACAGGCAGAGGTTAAAGACACGCCCTAAAAGAAATCTGGAAGTAAAGGATTGCTTGCGACTCAGCCGGTTGTCGCCCACCCTTCGGGAGTGGACGCCTGGCTTCAAGCGCTATTGTTAGGGATCATTCAGGGTTTAACTGAGTTTCTTCCCGTCTCCTCTTCCGGTCATCTAGTTTTAGCCCAGTCAATCATGGGGGAGTCTTTTGAGTTCCAAGATATGGCGGTGGCCTTTGACCTTGTACTACACATTGGGACATTACTTCCGGTTCTGTACTTCTACCGAAAAGATCTTGAGCAGATTTGGTATGCGTATACTGATACTGAATCTTTACAAAGTGTTGGTCTTGGTGAGTGGCTCCGCGGAAATGAGTCACGATGGCTTCTGATCGCGGTGATTGTTGGTACAATACCTACAGCCGTAGTGGGACTCTTATTCAAAGATACCTTTGAGGTGTTTTTCCACAGTGTGCCAGCAGTCTGTGGGGCGATGTTATGTACTGCGATTCTTTTGTTTGCTACCCGCCTTGCAATGCCACTCAGTAGTCATCGTCAACTGGGTTTGTTGCTAATATTATCGATTGGGATTGGACAGGGTTTGGCTATTACCCCAGGCATATCTCGGTCAGGGACCACGATCGCGATTGCTTTACTGTTGGGTCTGGAGCGGGACTTGGCTGCAAGATTTTCATTTATGCTTTCCATCCCTGCTATTACTGGAGCTGCGATCTTGGTTGCTAAGGATGGGGTGCAGGTACCTGCGGGTGGGAGTGTAGCCCTGATAGTTGGATTTATTGCGGCTATGGTAGTTGGATATGCGGCACTGGTGATGTTGGTTGCACTCGTCAAGCGCGGTGGACTGCACAACTTTGCTTACTACCTGCTGGCAGTGGCTACTTTGGGGCTTTTGTGGCCTAGTGCTTAGTCATATCGGCGTGAATTGGGTCTGCTGGTCTGATATCTGGATATTGGCCGCTACCACGAAAAGTCCGGAATTTAGCGATGCCGTTGCTTCTTTCTGTCATCCAGTCGGGCTGGACGGTGACCTTTCCCAATCCACCGGGAACATCAACACACAGTTTAGGAATCATCAGCCCGCTGACCCTACCTCGTAACCCATCAATAATATCAATGCCAGTCTGCAGGGGGGTACGAAAGTGGCTGATACCTTCGGCTAGGTCACACTGGTGTAGGTAGTAGGGAATGGCTCGCATGAATACGAGCTTACGGTTGAGGTTTTCGATGGCTTCCACTGAGTCATTGATGCCCTGCAGGAGAACGGACTGATTCATAACTTGGATTCCAGCGTCTAATAGAAGCTTAATCGAACGGGCAGCTGCTTCGGTACATTCTTTCTCATGGTTAAAATGGGTCATGATGTACGTCGGGCCATAGTCTCGAAGTATTTCCACGAGTGCCGGTGTTATCCGCATAGGACAGGTTGCCGGCATTCGAGTGGCAACCCTAATTACGTCTATATGAGCGGCAGAGCGTATCTCTTGCATAAGATACTTCAACTGCTGGTCACCATTCATTAGCGCATCACCGCCGGATATTAATACTTCTCGAATCTCCTTGGTTCGCTTAATATAGTCGAGTGCTTGCTGAAGTAGGCTCCGAGTAGCTTGTTGTTCAAGCCGCCCCACAATTCGTCGACGCGTACAAAATCTGCAATAAACAGGGCAGCGATCGGTGGCCAAAAGAAGTACACGATCTGGGTATCGATGTATAAGATTAGGCGCAACCTCTAACATTTCTTCCCCTAAGGGGTCTGATTGATCTTGCTCTCCGAGAATGGTTTCTTGAGTGCTAGGGATAATCTGTTTTCGGATAGGACAGTTTGTATCTCTTTTATCCGCGAGCAAGGCGTAATACGGACATACTGAAAATCTAAATAGATTCTTAGTTTTTTCTAACCCATCACTTTCATCTTTTGTTAGTTCAAATGTTTGGGCTAGAGCACTAATATCCGTAATACGATTTTTAATTTGCCATCCCCAGTCGACCCAGAGTTCTGGAGCGACATGTGCCCATGGGGTATTAGATAATTCAGGATTCGAGTAAAAGCGATTCATGAAGTTGTGATCCTGACGTATGGTTGCGAGATGATATTTTGTTAGTCAGAAGAACTAGGTATCAACAGTGATGGAGTGTTCGTTGAAACAACCCATAGCTGATGAATAGCCCGGGTGGCTGCTATGTGCAAAAGGTGACGAGCCTCTTTACGCTCCGGGTAAACATTTTCGTTGACCTCGACGAGTATGACATAGTCATACTCAAGGCCTTTTACTTGGCTGACATCAACAATATCTATACCTGGTGTGAAGCTAAAATCTTTGCCGTGTACTCTTCGAATAGCTGGTACTTCTGCCCTACGCAGACCATCGTAATAAACATCTGCTAGGGCTGCGAATCGATTGATAATAGCTATATTAGCTTTGCGTTCCCGGACGACGAGACTTCGTAGTTGTGCACCGAGGAATGCCACCGCTTCCCCTGTGCTGCCAAAAGTAAATTGTTCAACGGGAGCACCATCACGGGGTACTTCGGGAGGATCCGGGTCTGCGAGTGGTCCTAGTACATGGCGAGAAAACTCAACAACCGGTTTGGTTGAGCGATAGCTAACTTTGAGTTGGTCTATCTTAACTCCCGCAATACCAACGTCTTGGAGCATACGGTCCCAACTATCAAAGCTGTTATCAAAAATAAGCTTCTGGGCTGTGTCTCCAGCCAGGGTCATACTCTCTCGCTTAGTGAGAGCACCGCGAAGCACACCAATATCAGTAGGGGATAAGTCTTGGGCCTCATCAACCACAATATGTTCATAGGTGACACTGCGTTGGCCCCCAGCAATGGGTAGCCCCCCATATTTGAGCTGTGCTAGCTTGAGGAGAAGAGCGTCATCATGGGGGTCTAGGTGATGCTCTGGTCCATCGCCATCTAGACTGATCCCGTCGATACCCACGCCTGTATCATCTTCATCGTGTTCATCCGGTTGGCCTCTTGGCTTTTTGTTACGGGCATCGTGCGAAGACGACGCCGACTCTGAGTGCCGTTCGCTGCGACTATCATCGGATTGCCTACTCACCCAGCGGACCAGCTCATCCACCTCGGATGGGTCGACGTGGTCGCCGCGCTCTTCGAATACAGAGCTTATGAGCTCCTTATCAGTGAGAATATCGGACCAAGTTGACAAAACGTCATTGGCTTGCGATCGAGCGCGTCTCAGATTGCCTAATAGAACACCCTTGGTTTTTGGCTGAAGTCCGGCCCGTTGTGCCGCCCCTGATTCGAGCCAGCGAGCCATCTCTCGCAGACGAGGAAGGTAAGCTAGGCGATGAAGCCCATCCCATTTTTGCAGGACCGATTTCTTAACTCCGCCGTCGTTGGGCAAATTGTCGAGCAAAGTCTTGCGAATCTGTTGGGTGTCTTCTTGGATCCCTCGTTCTAGCGTAGCTAGGATGGCTGGGTGCTTCTTTAGTTTGGCCACCGAAGTGGGTACATCTTCGTAGCGCTTATATTTTATCTCCGGCAGAACCATCTTCCGGGTTTTCTCCATCCAGCGCTCGAGGGTAATTACTTCGGTTCCAGACACATCGAGGGAGGGTAAGACGCGAGATATATACTCGG
The DNA here is from genome assembly GCA_019634385.1 of Myxococcales bacterium. Classification (GTDB taxonomy): domain Bacteria; phylum Myxococcota; class Kuafuiibacteriia; order Kuafuiibacteriales; family Kuafuiibacteriaceae; genus JAHQVK01. The sequence goes on from JAHQVK010000170.1 coordinate 10,610, forward strand.
TCAGTGGTTCGCTCTTCACCACCACCACCATCTTCTTGGGCGAGAAAATGTGTGGATTCTCGAAATGAAGGTAGGCTGCTCGATGAAGAGCGACTGTGGTCTTACCGCTACCTGCTCCACCTTGGAGAATCACAATGCCACTGTCTGGCGCGGTAATTAGCTCAAACTGTTTTGGATCAATAAGCGCCGTTATTTCTTTGAGATGCTTGTCTTCTCGTAAGGATTCGTCATCTACAACCCCGAGTCGACCCTGCTCAAAGACTGAAGGCAGGATATGAGCGGGTGGTGGACGAGATGCTATGCCAGCTCCCCCTTTCAGGGTCGGCAAGTTTTCATCGGCCAGAGTAAGCCATTCGTCACGTCTTCGAATGATAGCACCGGTAGACCAGCTTACGCGGCGTAATTCGCCGTTCACGATGCTGACTGTCCTTCGTGCTTCCACCATTCCTTGAACGTTGCGACCACCAAACTCTTCTTCGTAGTCGTCTCCTTCCTCGTAACAGTAGTAGATGCGAGAAACAGGTGCGTGACGCCAGTCCACGATGTTCATGGTGCATCCCGCTTTGACGAAACCCCGATTGCCGATGAGGACATCGCGGGTTTTTCGACCATCCTTAAGTTTAAGATGCCCGAAGTACGGACTGCTTACATCAACAGGAAGGCTTCGACCCTTGCCATTGGCTGCACCCAGCGCTTGCATTCGGTACATTTCAGCAACGAGCGGAGCAACGTCTTCCAAACGGGCGTCTGCAATTTGGTCTCGTAACGAGAGCAGTTCTGAGTCGTATTCTGACTCTTCGGCGGCTCTTTCTAACTGATCTCGAGCGAGCTGCTGCTGAACCTTTCGAAGGATGTGCTGTTCTTCTTCCAGAATAGCTGCTTCCAGGGAACCGGATACCACCGAGGGCAGATTGTTGTAGATGCTTGTCACGTTAATCTCGCCCACCTCGATAATGCGATAGGGCCTCCAGCATAGCCTTTGCCCGTTGTTGCTCAGCTGTTGAGAGTCTAGCCCGCCAGGTTCGCTGAATACGGAATGGGTTTAGGATACGACCATTCTTCTCGAGCTGGTAGTGCAGGTGAGGGGCAAAACTTCGCCCTGTATTACCAACCCGTCCGAGGACCTGACCGCGTTTAATGGTTGAGCCTGGCTTTAACTGCTTAGAAACACTGGATAAATGGAGAAATACACCCTCCCAGCCGGTCTTTTCGTTCACTATTCTAATGCAGCGTCCGTTGTAGCGAGTAGACCAGTTAACCTGCAGAATTTTCCCATCAAAGGGAGAGAACACCGGCGTGCCTTTGGGCGCTTTGAAATCTATCCCCTTGTGTCCACGACCGTCGTTCACCAAGGCTGTGATCTGTTCATAGCTTTTCAGTGGGGCATTACGTAAGCGTTTAGCAACTTCGTAGCCGGTATCGGGCTCAACCCACCGCCGGAATACCTTGTTAAGCGGCCAGTGAAACACAGCTTTTTTCTCGCCTTTCAGCTTCTTACTTCTAAGCCAAATTGCGAACACTATCGGCTCTGCGTGAGGTTGTTCGTTCCAAATGAATGACAACCGATCGCCCTTGCGGAAGTCTCTTCTGGGGTTAACCCACCAAACAAGAACTCGTTTGACTACCTGGGCGATGGCACCGGCCCGGTTCAGTCCCACGACCGGCGCCAAATCGGTCTCTAGTCCGCGGAGAACACGGATGGTGGTAAACCGGAGGGCCTCCGGTTTGATCCCTCGTAAGGGACCATTTTCAGCGATTTGCTGGGCAGGTTGATGGTCCTGAGGTACTTGGGCCATGATCGGCTGTTCATAACCGAAGGTCGATAAAATTGCGGACGAGACTGGCATGAGCCATCTGGGCGGTATCCACCGAGCTACCCATAATTGTAGGCATCTGGCGCCACAGGAATGGGAAAAAGCTGGTACTGGGACATTCTTGGAATGGCGTAAACTCATTCGCTAAAGACCAAGAATTTGCCCAACCTAATGAGTAAGTACAACCCTGAAGTTCAAGGATGCTGGTCGCGCAACATGCGCAGTCACGGATACGACTCACCGCTTGTGCAACGCTTACGTTGTTCGTAGCGTCCGGGATCATGACTGAAATGAAGGCTCGAAAGGTTATCGTCGCCTATTCCGGGGGACTGGATACCTCCGTCATTATCCATTGGCTGCGGGCACAATACGACTGCCAGGTCGTTGCCTTTACTGCTGATGTGGGACAGGGGGTCGGGGAGCTAGAGGGCCTGGAAGCGAAGGCGAAGCGGACTGGGGCCGAAAAGTTGGTGTTGAGCGATCTTCGAGAAGAGTTTGTGAGCGACTTTGTCTTTCCTGCTCTTCGAGCCAGCGCGGTGTATGAAGGTGTCTACTTACTCGGCACTTCCTTAGCCCGTCCGTTGATCGGTAAATATCTGGTGGAAGTGGCTCGCGCTGAAGATGCGGATGCCATATGCCACGGTGCCACCGGGAAAGGAAATGACCAGGTGCGCTTTGAGCTCACTGGATATGCTCTTCACCCAGAGATTAAGGTCATTGCTCCCTGGCGAACCTGGTCGATGCGAGGTCGATCAGACCTTATGGAATACTGTGAAACCCATTCTATCCCGATCACCGCTACCCGAGAGAAGCCATACTCGATGGACCGAAACCTTTTTCATTGTTCGTATGAAGGTGGGGTACTCGAAGATCCCTGGACTGAGCCTGATGAAGAAATGTTCTTGTTGACCACAGCTCCGGAGCGTGCACCGGACACGCCGCGATATGTGGAGATTCAGTTTGAGAGTGGGAACCCCGTAGCGGTGGATGGCCAACGCTTATCACCAGCCAAACTGCTTGAACGCTTGAATTCGCTGGCTGGGGAGCATGGGGTGGGTCGAATAGATATTGTGGAGAACCGGTTTGTTGGGATGAAATCTCGTGGTGTGTATGAGACTCCGGGGGGTACCATTTTACATACGGCTCACCGAGGACTGGAGCAATTGTGCCTAGACCGGGAAGAAATGCATCTCAGAGACCAGCTGATTCCAAAGTACGCCACGCTTGTCTACAATGGTTTCTGGTATGCGCCGGAGCGTGAGGCGATGCAGGTAATGATCGACCACATACAAAAAAATGTCTCCGGTGAGGTTAGGGTCAAGCTTTACAAGGGCTCGTGTCAGGTGGTGGGCCGGCGTTCCGATCGAAGTTTGTACTCGGAAGCTCATGTGACCTTTGAGGCCGATGATGTATACAGCCAGGCTGATGCGGAGGGTTTTATCAAGTTGAATGCTCTTCGTCTTAGGCTAGGTAATCCACGTAGAAAGTAGGTGCATCCCGCCCCTTTCTTGCTTTGCCTCTGTCAACAGGTTTGGCGTAAGAAAACAAATCGTTTCCCGACAGAAGTCTTGATGATTAGATAGCTTCAGTTCGAAGGGCAGAACATAGAGCGAAGAAGCTTGAGGTATAATATGTCGCGTAAACGGAAGAAATTCATCTTTGTTACCGGTGGAGTTGTGTCTTCGCTAGGCAAAGGCTTATGCAGTGCATCTATTGGAGCTCTCATGGAAGCTCGGGGCCTACGTATCTCCATGCTAAAGCTAGATCCATATATTAATGTGGATCCGGGTACAATGAGCCCCTTTCAGCATGGCGAGGTATTCGTAACTGATGATGGTGCCGAAACAGATCTCGATCTGGGACATTATGAGCGTTTTACTAATGTTGAACTGAGCCAAGCTAACAACTTTACTACTGGTCAGATTTACCATCGAGTTATAACTAAAGAACGACGTGGTGAGTATCTAGGCAAGACGGTCCAGGTAATTCCTCACATTACTGATGAGATAAAGAGTTCAATTTGGCAGATAGCAGAAGAGGCGGATCTTACTCTCGTAGAGATAGGTGGCACCGTAGGTGATATTGAATCTCTTCCTTTTCTAGAAGCTATTAGGCAGATGCGTAGAGATGCGGGGCCGGAAAATGTTCTTTATCTCCACATTACTTTGGTGCCGTATCTCAAGTCGGCTGGAGAGGTAAAGACCAAGCCTACGCAACACTCCGTTGGAGAGCTCCGCCGGATTGGTATTCACCCGGATGTCCTAATCTGCCGGAGCGAGAATGAGGTGGAGCTTGAGATTAGGAGAAAGATATCTTTGTTTTGTGATGTTGCCCTAGAGTCGGTTGTGAGCGCACCTGATGTGTCATGTATCTACGACTTACCGCTTCATCTCGCCCAACAGGGAGTAGATGAGCGAATCGCAGAGCTTTTAAATATCTGGAGTCGTCGAGCTGGTCTTGAGCAATGGGAGCATGTTGTTCAGCGTATTACTTTGCCTAGCTATGAGGTGACTATAGGAATAGTTGGTAAATATACTCAACTGATAGAGAGTTATAAGTCGCTTCATGAAGCACTTATTCATGGTGGAATACCAAATGACGCTACGGTAAATTTACGATACCTTGAATCGACAGATCTTGCTATGCCGCAAGAGGCGCTGAAGGGTATTGATGGTATTCTTGTGCCAGGCGGATTCGGTGAGCGAGGGACAGAAGGAATGATAAGGGCGGTTCGTTATGCCCGGGAAAATAACATTCCTTTTTTTGGCATATGTTTAGGGCTTCAGATTGCTGTTGTTGAATACGCTCGGCATGTATGCGGGTTAGCCAGTGCTAACTCCATCGAGTTTGATGTGGCCACTCAACATCCGGTGATCCACTTGATGGCGGAGCAAGAGAACGTACTCAATGTAGGAGCTACGATGCGTTTAGGAGCATTTCCCTGTCGATTGGAGAACGGATCGCTCGCAGCTCGGACCTACGGAAAAACGGAAATTAGTGAGCGTCACCGTCACCGCTATGAGGTCAATAACCGGTATCGAACAGAGTTGGAGTCCCATGGACTCAAGTGTTCGGGTGTATCTCCGGATGGAAATCTTTGTGAGATCGTAGAGCTACCTTCTCATCGTTGGTTCTTGGGCTGTCAGTTTCATCCAGAGTTCAAGAGTAAACCATTTAAACCTCACGCCCTATTCGCGGGTTTCATTGGGGCTGCGCTCAGTCACCGCCGAGATATGGAAGACACACAGTCAGAACCTCATCAAAGTTCAGCAGTAACAAGTCTTGGCTAGGGTGTCTTTAACCTCCGGCTGGGGAGATGACGCCGTACCTCGCGTGTGTGAAGGGTCGGCTGCGGAGGGAGGGTACTGGATGTTCCGGACTGAAGGGCCCGAAAGGGTGGCGATGCCACCAACGTCTCACACCAAACCCACGAATATCCTGAGTTCGTTATGGATACACCATCCAAGGTGGTTTTCGGATTTGTGACTCCTAACGCCTGCCGATTTAGTAGGTAGTTCATATACGGATATTTACTCTATTTGTATGTAAACATAAGTCTCGAAAACTTAGACCAGGTACCGCAAAGACCCCTTGAATTGATTCTGTAAGAAGAAGCAGCAACTTGGGTTCAACCCAAGTGATTTCTGCTGTACGAGCCCAGGATGCAAATATACTACATGGCTTAGCTCGCCTCACTATCCGAGCCGACCGTTGTAGTGAATATGAGCACGTGTTGGGGGCGTTGGGGGATCCTTGCGCGGGGACCTTGATTTGGTGGCCTTCCGGGCCTTTCTGAACGCGGTGTGGCTTTTGGGTGATGCGGTATCGGCGTTCAAAGCCATCTAGTCGTTTGCTGACTGAGGCGCCTCTGCTATCTCTCTCTAACAATGTCGCTCCCGATGGATTCGCAAGCGATTGATGCTCGGGCGATCCGCATCCGAGCGCTGGTGCTTGATGTGGATGGCGTACTTACGGATGGGCGCGTATTACTTTTGCCAGGCGGCGAAGAGGGAAGGACTTTTAACGTTCGAGATGGATTAGGCATCCAGTTGATGGGTGCCGGCCGTCGTCCTATTCCCGTTGCCTTTTTATCCGGCCGAGATAGTGAAGCGGTCCGTCGCCGAGCGACAGAGTTGGGCGTAAAGGAGGTTCATCTAGGTATTCCGGACAAAGTTGCTGCCTATGAGCAGTTGCTGACTACGTTTGGGGTCAAGGACGAAAATGTAGCGTACGTTGGGGATGATCTCCCGGATTTGCCACTGCTTGAACGGTGTGGTTTGAGCTTTGCGGTGGCGGATGCTGTGTCAGAGGTCCGGTCGGCCGCCCATGTTGTGCTCCGAGCCGGAGGCGGTCAGGGTGCGGTACGTGAGGCTTGTGAACGCATTCTTAAAGCCCAGGGCGCGTGGATTAGTTAGCGCTAATTGACGCTATAAACTCTCGAGTAGCGGCAGTCTGATCGCTTCGTTTTATATAGCTGGCTAATGTTTGGATATTGAGATCCGGTATCATCTGACTTGTTTCGCGACGCACATACAAATCTGATGAGAGCACAAAGACTTCGAGTTTGTCTTCCGAGTGCAGCCATACCTCTTGAATCCCGATCGTCCGGTATCGACTCAGCAAAATTTCTTTGTCTGAAGGGCTGCAATGGTCAAAGACGAAATCAGGAGTCAGGTCGGCTTTCTGCCCCACAGCAAAACCAACATCGGGTTCAATGCTCAACCGAGCATCAGCAGATTCAACACTCAAAGCTCCTAGCACCCGGAGGTCGAGGCGGTGGGACAAAGCGTAGGCACTCAAGAGCCGAGTGAGCATGCTTGTGGTCTGACGATGGGCCTGGGAGAGGTTTGTGAGTTCAATATTGCCCGCTTCAAAACCAAGCTGAGGTGCTGGATGCGTTCCTCGGATCGCTCGTACCTGCTCAAAATCTTGCCAAGAAGCGCCTTTTAGACGGATACGGTTGGGGCTAGGGGCTTTGCTGGATAGTTCTGGGGCCCCATTTTTTTCGGAGGAGGGTGTACTTTGCTTGGAGACCTGGTTAGTTGGTGCTCTTTTTGCGGACTTGAGTCGCCCGCGCAGGTTCTCGATCTCATGATCGGCCTCTTCAAGCTGTGAAGCCAAGTCGTCAACTGTTTCAGACAGTACCGCAACTTGTTGGCGCATTCGGGCGCTCCCTAGGGTTGGAGGACGACGCTCGGTGCGGAGCAAGATGCTCCGATAATATAGACCACCGGTGAGAACCAGGAGCACGGCGAGGATACCGGCTATGTACCCCGTATGTCGTTTACGTTCGGGGGGAGCATACCGCCGCAAAGTGACGAAAATCTCATCAAACAGCTGAGTGGGTAGTTGTGGTACGGACAATCGCACAACTTGTGCGTCACCGGCGGGTTGGTACTTTCTAGTCTCTAGGTGTTCACACACCAATCCTTCGATCATCTCATGGAGCTCATCGTTGATGAAGCTCAACTGAATCTTTCTGCGTCGCCCTAGAGTTCGGGCCAACGGCCGCCCTGCAGGCCCGGTCACACTGACGCGAAACTCTTCAGAGGAGATGTCGGTAAGGATCCCTACGATAGGTTCGGTAATTCGGTGTCGCCCGGAATCGTCAAGAATGCGTAAGGTTACCGGAATGAGTGTGGCGGATTGGCGATGATGAAGGGGAGACGAGACAGCGACCGTGCCCAGGGACATAGATGAGGACGCCACACTGGGATACTACGCTATTTAGCGTATGAAAGAGAGTGCTATTGGTGCCCAGTTGGCAGATTGGTTTTACTTTAGCTGCTCTTGCAGCCTATCAAGATGCTTCCAGCCATTCTGTAGTCAGGCTAGAGTGATGGGGGTGTACAGTTATGCGATCGAGTACCAATGACCTACCATCCCCCGGATCGACAGTTTTGGTAAGAGTTGCTGGCCGACCAGAAGTCAGCGAGGGTCGAGTTGAGGACGTGAGCAAAGAAGGGGTTATGCTCAGCGTTAATCGTCCTCCCGACCTTGGGGTGATGACTCTGCTCGAATTCTTGGGCCCTGACAACGTGGTTACTCACCGACGAACGGCTTGCATGGTCTTTCGCCGAGGGTCACTGAACTCTTCCAAGGATACGTCGGCGATCGCTCTCGAGTTTGTGGATCTCATCGGGGGACCCACGCTTGAGAAGGATGGCCTGCTACAAAGATTTACCCGTTTTTTTGGTCGCCGATCGTCCACGGTTCTAGTTGAGGATGCCGAGCTATCTCTGCCTCCTCGAGAAGGACCAACGATAGGCATTGATCTTGGTACTGCGAATTGCTGCGTAGCGGCCAATGTTGATGGGCGGGTACAGGTTTTATTGGAAGGTGAGCACCGAACCATCCCATCGGTGGTGTACTTTGGTCCAAATGGTCGACGTCGTGTTGGGCGATTGGCTCAGGACAAGAGGATTTTGGAGCCAACTCGAACGATATTTGGTTCCAAGCGCTTTTTGGGTCGGCCTTTCATCTCCGAAGAAGTCCGGCGGTGGGGGCATTTTTTCCCGTATCAGTTGGTCCAAGGTGTTGGCGGGACAACCGCGGTTAAGATTGGGCATGAACTATATCCCCTGGAAGAAGTGGCTAAGGAAATCCTCGTAGTCCTCAAGAATCACGCAGAATATGTTCTGCGGTGTCCGGTGCATCGTGCGATCATATCGGTGCCTGCGTACTTTGGTGAGCCGCAGAGAGCTGCTGTACTCGATGCTGGCCGGCGAGCGGGACTGCGAGCTGAGAAGCTGGTGAATGAACCCACGGCAGCAGCTATCGCTTATGGATATGGCCGAGGGTTTAGAAAAGCCATCCTTGTGTATGACTTAGGGGGTGGTACCTTCGATGTTTCTATCCTTCGGATCAATGGTGCGGAAGTATCAGTTTTAGCTACCGGTGGTGATCCCTTTCTCGGCGGTGCTGATTTTGATGATCGTCTCACTGAGCACATTCTTTATAAGTTTGAGAAGTTGAACGGGACGTCCCTTAGAGACGATTATGTTGCGGTTCAACGAATTCGATTCGCAGCGGAGATCGCTAAGATTGAACTCACGGAAAGAGAAGTCACCGAAGTTCTGATTCCCAATATCCAGCAACAAGCTCCGAACGAACTTCGGGTGAAGGTAACCCGCCAAGAGTTCCAAAATATCGTTGGGGATTTGATCGACCGGACCTTGGTGATCACCGACGCTGTCCTCAAAGAGGCGGGCCTAAAAGCCCAAGATATCCAGGATTTTGTACTCGTTGGTGGGCAGACACGCACCCCGCTTGTGCGGCAGCGACTGACCGAACGTTTTGGGCAATCACCGAGTCGTCAGGTGAATGCTGATGAGGCGGTCGCAGTGGGTGCGGCATTGCTTGGTGAGTCCCTCAATAACGATAAGAAAGTGGCTCTTAAGGATATCCTAAGTGCCTCGATTCAGTGGAATGTTGCTCAGGATAGCTGCGAGGTTCTACTTCGTCGGGGCACTCGTTTACCTGCGGAAGCAGTTTTCGAAATTCCGGAGCAGATGGCGAACGACGATGAGGGTTACCGACTGCAGCTGTACAGGGGGGAAGCAAGCTCGTGTCGCGACAACTCGTTTATTGGGGCCCTTAACTTTGATGAAGCCTACCTGGGTGGTAAGGCCCGAGTGTTGGTGAGCGCGGAAGGATTATTGTCGATCAAGATTGCACGGTCTCACGCATCAAGTGGCGATTGGCAATCTACAACGGTTGATTTTGTTGAGGCTGAATCTTCGATCGATCTTGGATGAATGAGCTATCGGGGGGGGCATCAATTATGAGAAGGCGTACTCGCCCTGAAGCGACCATGATCTCAGAATCATTAAACATATGCACTTCCCAAACGTGGGTGCGCTGACCGGTTGCAATCGGTTTGGCCGCTGCTTGCAGGACTCCCGATCGCGTAGCCCGCAGGAAGGTGGTTGAGTTTTCCAGGCCCACGGCCACTTTTTTCTCGGCGATAACGTGTAGCCCTGCCGCGAGACTTGCGAGGCTTTCAGCCACGGAGGCGTAAACACCGCCGTGCACCAGGCCAAAGGGCTGGAGCAAGTGTGGTCCAATAGGCATCTCAGCGTCGAGTTGTTGATAGCTAGCCTGAGTAACTCGAAGTCCGAGGCTGGTACTAAACGCACCACTGTGGGCATTAAGTTGGTCCACTATGTCCGTGGGCAGTGGGGGCCGGTGTACACTCATTACGAGAGAATACGATAAACTCTTAGTTGATGCCGACGGAAGGGAGCTACTTGGTACCATCGGGGCTCGTTGAGACTCAATCAGAGGTCCGGAGCAGTCGGTTTTTGGCCGCAGTGTCCCTGGCTGCCACCAAAGCTGATGCCCAGATTTTTGTTAATCATCAGCGTAAAAAGTATCCGGAGGCCTCCCACCACTGTTTTGGTTTTCGAGTAGGCCCACCACAATCGACGATGTGCATCGGATGTTCCGATGATGGTGAGCCTCATAGTTCAGCCGGGCGGCCGATCCTAGATGTTCTGATTCATTCCGGATTTGGAGATATTGTGTGTGTAGTCACCCGGTGGTTTGGCGGGACCAAGTTGGGACGCGGAGGACTGGTTAGGGCCTATGGAGAAGCTACGCAGGGAGCATTGGCCGCCGCTGTTCCGGTGGAGAAAGTGGACTGGATAGAGGCCAGCTTGAACCTGGAGTACGCGCAGGCAGAGGTATTTAGCCGAGAAGTGGCCGGTTTACGGGTTGAGAAGCTCGAAGAGCAATATGGGGCCACGGTGCAGATGAAGATTCGATTCGCGCGAAGTGAGCATCACCGATTGGGTCAACGCCTCCGGCAATTGACGCGGGGTGCGGCAACACTTTGGGTAGATGATTAAGTTGAGTTGACAATTTGAGCGCATGGCCGGAGCGTCGCGCGCTGCTCCCCGCCTAGGGACATTGGTCCCAAGGGTGCGGGAGCCGAAAGATCGAGGATCGAGTAGATGTCATCGCAACTTGCAGATTTCCTGAATGAACACAATCTCAGCCTGGAATCGGTAGTGAGAGAGTCTCTGGTTACAGAGCAACTCAGCTCCGAGGATCGTGCTAAGTATGTGGCCCGAGCTGATGCTCGACGTGAGAAGAAGAGTTACTCCGATGTTGGCGTAGACAAACCGACCGCTCTTCGTCGAGGGGTATCAGTCCGGATTGTGAAGCTTGCCCTTGAGGGACAACCAATTACTCGAGTAAATCGCAAGAAGATCACCCGGGCGGTTCACAATCTCCTCAAAGGAGGAACGGACGTCACCGTCTTTAAGCTTTTTGGTGATGTTCGGTCCCGAAACCACAAAAAACCTTCTTCTGACGAAGAATAACCCGACAAGAATTCGTTGTGATTGGCTAGTGGGGTTTTCTCCTAGATAAGAGAGCAGTAGTGCCCAATGGTCGTCAATTCCCTACACAGACCGGGCATCATCTTCCTTGTCTGGTGTGCGCGTATCGGACCACAGGCTTTAGACTACACCATGCATATATTGCTGGCGGTGGATACTAGCTATGGCAATGAAGGCGACCATCAGTGAGCAAGAGGCATCGAATCGAGACGTCACAGGGGCGGCTACATGGCTGGTTCGGGTGGGTTCGGCCGCTGAGCCACTAACAGAGCCCCAAATATACCCGTTAGAAGAGTCCGTGCCAGTGCATTTGTGCCGACACGAAGCCGATGTTCCGCAAGGTACACGTTGCATTGCGACTTCGGATCGGTGGATGTCGAGTCAGCATGTGGAGGTGTGTCGAACTGGCGAGGGTTGGAGACTCTCGGACCTAGGTTCGAGCAATGGCACTTTGACATGGGGCAGGCGTCGCTCGACGACACTCCTTGCGAACGGTGACGTATTTGAAACTGGAAGCACGTTCTGGCTATTTAGGTCAGAGTTGATCGGGGCGCCCTTCGAGAGAGGATCGAAGAGGGAAGAGTTTTTTGAGACCGTTTCTCTCCGAATGAAGGCGGTGTACCAAGAACTGGACCGTATGGCTACCAGCCGTATTCCACTCGTCATTCGAGGACCCATCGGTTCGGGAAAGGAAGTTTTCGCTCGTGAGGCTCACCGAATCTCGAGCCGTTCGGGCCGATTTGTGCCTCTAGATGCAGGGACAATTGCTCCTAAGCTGGTGGCCCATGAACTATTTGGCGTTCTTGAACATGCTGATGTGCAAGAACGGGCACGGCAGGGGCGGTTGCGGCTAGCTGATAGAGGTACGCTGTTCATCGATCAGCTTGAAGATATTGCTGAACCGGTGCAGTTGGCGCTGCTTAGGGCGGTGCAAACGGGGGAAATCGTCTCGGTGGGTAGCGATGAACCGGAGCAGATTGACGTTCGGTTTATTGCAAGCACTCGCTGTGACCTCAAGGAGCTAGTGGAATCTCGGGGGTTTCGTCCAGACTTGGCCTCTCGATTAAAAGGACTGGTGCTGGCCGTGCCGTCATTGAAAGAACGCCTTGAGGATTTGGGCCTTCTCATCGGGCACTTCCTCCGAAAAGTTGGGCTCGAACATGTCACATTTTCTCCTGCGGCCTACCGCGCATTGATGTCCTATGGTTGGCCGGGCAATATTCGTGAACTGATGCAAACGCTGGAGTCCAGCGTTGCCCTCTGCGAGGGCAATAAGATTGAGCTCGCGGACTTGCCAGTGGAAGTACAGTCTTACCAGCCTCCAGAGGCAGTAGAAGAAAAGACTAGCGATGAGCATCGTGAGCGAGAGCTGACGCGACTGCTCACAGCACACCGCGGAAATGTGAGCGCGGTGGCTCGCTCAATGGGATATTCACGTATGCAGGTGCACCGATGGATGAAGCAAATGCGCGTAAATCCAAATGACTACCGAACGTAGCTAGCGCGCAACGGACAACCGATCAGGAGGCCCCTCTACTGCTGTCTCCTAACCAGCACCACACCATTTTTTGAGCGGCTGGCACTTTTTAATCGATTACCCTGACGCATAGCTAAAGCCCGTGCGTATTCGACGCAATCCAAGGGATCGTCGTAGTGGCAAATTTTGGTGAGGAAGAGCTCACATCGGGTGCATTTTTGCCGCTGTTCGGTGCCGATGTTAGCTTCTCGATCGACGACCCCAAGCTGCTTTGCCGCACAGTTTCTGCAAAGGGCTGGTTGGTTTGGGCGGGGGCTGAAGTGAATGGTGTCTAGGGAACCACAGGATGTACACGTGATTTTTCGGGCAACACGGGTGCCATGGTCACTCCGAATTTTCCGCGCTGAGGTTGGTTTTTTACCCTTCACCAAAAAAGCCTAGCCCAACCTCCTGAAATGCCAAGTTGAACTTGTGAAATGTTTCCAGTCTCCTCTACGAATGTTGTCTATGCACAGACGTTCAGATAATACAGTTGTATGCAGGGGTTGACGCGCCGCCAGCAGCAAATACTGGATTTTATTACTCGACGAATCAATGAGCAGGGCTATCCCCCGACGATCCGTGAAATAGGAGAGGAGATGGGTATTCGGTCCACGAACGGAGTAAATGACCACTTGAAGGCTCTCGAAAGGAAAGGTTTTTTGCGACGGGAAGGGCTAAAATCTCGGGCTCTTCGACCAGTGAACATGGGATCACCTGCTCTGGCGGTGCCATCAGTTCCATCACCACCGGTACCCGCCAACGATAACGGACGAACTACGGGGGTTCCGGTCTTAGGTCGGGTAGCGGCGGGATCACCAATTCTGGCGGATGAGAATGTTGAAACGACGGTCTTCGTAGACAGTTTTTTTCTGGGGACGGCCGATGTTGGGCGGGTTTTTGCTCTTCGAGTGTCAGGCGAATCGATGATCGAGGCCGGTATTCTGGATGGCGATTTTATTTTTGTTCGTAAACAGCCCGAAGCACATCGAGGAGATGTTGTGGTGGCCATGATCGACGGCGAAGCAACTGTGAAACGTTACGAGCCTGACGGGGATGTGATTCGTTTTGTGGCGGAGAACGCATCGATGGCTCCGATTGTTGTTCAGCGCTCTGACTTCAGGAATACCGCTATATTAGGAGTGGTTTGCGGAGTCTACCGACGCATCTAATTGCGCTGGTGCTTTCCATCATCTGAGCTTCTTCGTAGTACGGGCCGGTGGAGTATTACTTCCTGAGGTACGGAGACCTGGAACTGCAGCGCCGGATGGTAAGTGACCGATGGCGTACGGACGCTTTCGCTAGGGCCATAGCCGAGGCGGTTCGTCCCGGTGATGTGGTTCTCGATGTGGGGACCGGCACCGGGATCCTCGCTATGCTAGCTGCTAAGGCTGGGGCCAAAACGGTTTATGGTGTTGATGCTTCCGAAATCGTACAGTCCGCTGCGAACCTGGTGAAGGCTAATGATCTATCTGGCACGGTGAAGATTCTACGTGGACCAGCCCAGGAGCTTGAGCTGAATGAGCCAGTGGACCTTATTGTTAGTGAGTGGCTTGGTCACCTCGCGTTTGTCGAGAATATGCTTGATGACGTGTTAGTGGCTCGGGACCGCAATCTTGTGGAAGGCGGACGAATGTTGCCCTCAAAAGTAGATGTGCGGCTAGCACCCCTAGATGATCCATACTTGTACTTTCGTGATGGACCGGGTGCTTGGCGCAATTCAGTACATGGACTTGATCTCACGAGCTTAGAGCCGATCGAACTTCGACAGGGTCGAGCGGTTCAGACTCGGATTGATCCGAGTGGGTTGCTAGCAAGCAGTAGCTCCATAAGTAGGATCGATCTCGCTCGTACCTCAAATGAAGGCCCGTACGGTAAAACATCTCATCGATTTGAGGTGACTCGGGATGGGGTCCTGAATGGATTTGCCGGATGGTTTGTTGCTCAGCTTTCTGAAGGGGTGGTTCTGGATACCGGTCCCCAGCAGCCTGAGACTCATTGGTCACAGACCTGGTTTCCTTTCCCTCCCCAACCAGTGCGAAAAGGTCAGATTCTTGAGGTCTTGGTGGATATATGTCGTGACCAGGTCGAGAAAAGATACCTATCGGTAGATATTCGCACCCTCGATCTCAGTCAGTGCTTTGTGGTTGAGTAGGAACGACCCCCAATCGAAACCGGTTCTTGCTGTACACAAAAACTAAGTTCTCACCTGAGGACAGAAGGGCCTTGTTGGGACCTGGTATAAGATTTAGCTGGGCTACCGGTTTCGGCAGTTCCTCAACTGAGGATAAACCGACGTCGTCAAACATCAGTACAAGAACTCTGCGCTCGGGTTGAGTGGTTGCTTCAAAAAAAGCTGCATCAGTGATCCCGTTGCCATCGAAGTCGGCCAGTAGGCATGGGGTACCGGGAGGTTGGAGGTCTTCTTTGTGAATGCCAATCCGGGTTAGCGCCGAGAGTCCGTGAAACAGCGTAGGGGCAGCACATGAGCAGGGCTGGGTACCGTCGCATGAACTTCGCTCCGAACTCTGGTAGTCGATGCCAGTATTGTTTTTACCAAGTTGTACCCCGTTTTTTGCTGGGGGAAGCGGGGTCACTGGACGTGGGGCGGGTTGGCTCGCAGAGACGGGGCCAGAAGTGGGCTGACTTGTTGGTGTTGCGGCCGAGGTGGGTTGACTAGTGGGTGCTGAAACTGGTTGGCTGGTGTGTGTTAATGTATCCGGTGGAAGTGGCCCTGCTGGACGGCAACCGCAAAAGATTGCGAACAAGATCACAAGACGGAGTACGGTATACATACTGTGAATGACAGCACGCATGTAACAAACAACGAAGCAAATCTAGGAAGTTTGGGACGTAGGAGATCGTTGGTGGCCACCCTTTCTGTTTGTCTCGGGCTGTGGAGTGTAATTGGAGTGGGCTGTAGTGTTCCTCCATGTGAGGAGGCGGAAGCGTGTTGTGAGGTGACTGAGTCTCTGTTGTTGGCTCTTGGTATGAACGCCAATCAGGTGACCTCAACATGTCAAGGGTTGGAGGAGGCCAACGACGACCAGTGCACAACAATCACTGATGAGTTGCAAATGACGTTGTCGGAGTGGGGTCTGCGAGTACCGGAGGACTGTATCTAGGACGGTGGCTGGTTTGGAATTGGCTGATTGACACGCCCTTGATGCCGCCGAGCCTCTCTCCGAGTTTGGACCTTAGGGCCCCGCAAGAGGCCAAGCTGATGTTGAAAGACAGGACCCGAACCCGAGTTATGATGAGCCGATTCAAGGATCGTTCGGTTTGGTGGATTCAACCTCAGGCTTTGGTCGGGGCCGTTGTAAGAATCTAAAAAGTTGGCTGGCATTTGCTCCTCCGCGTGACCGGGGACTGCAAGAGAAAAGTCTCTGGACGAAATCGGAACCAGCAGCGGGCCATTTTCTAAATAGTTCTTCCGCAATCGGAGAGGAAGAATCTTCGGACTGGAAGTTCTCTAGGGTTGAACTCAAGTGGTGTAAAAAAAAATCGCTGAACGATTGGTCGTTCATGCGGATAAGGTTGAGCAGCAACGGCACTGGCAATAGCCGCGAAGCTCGTCGGCTTTCCAAAACAATTTGAGCGAGGGTTGCTTGGGTTATATCCTGACCGCTTTTGGCGTCAAATACTTGAATCTGACTACCTTCTTGGACCTTACGCGCGAGCTCTTCCAACGTGACGTATCGACTATCGCGTGTATCGTACAGACGTCTGTTGCTGTACTTTTTGACCACGATTTCGTCAGCTGTCTTGTCCGCCATATTTGTATAGACATAGCATGACTAGTTGGTCTGTCCCAGATGTGCGCACCCAAGTTTTGAAGGTAGTATGCTGAACTAAGCATCTAAGCAATCAGCTGTTCTAACTTAGGGCGTGTCTTTACCCTCTTAGGGCGTGTTCTCACTTGTATCCCCAGTTGTGAGGGCTCGGTGGCTTCGCCCCTCTTTCGGGCCCTGCGGTTCGGTACATCCCGTACCCTCCCTCCGGGGCCGACCGTTCACAAATGCAGGATACGGCGTCATCTCCATCGCCAGAGTTTAGAGACACGCCCTAGGCGGCGGAGCTTCCGTCAAATGTATAGGGTTTGTCAGATCGGCTTGGATGTATATTTGTAATGTCTTCTTCCGTAGGCTCCAGGTCCTTTGAGGGTAGTTGTCCACTAAACTAGGACAGAACTTTCGCTGGTTCCTGATGTACCTGAATGTCGGGCTTCTAAACGCCACTCCCCGGAGCTTCTTGGTAAGCTAGCTGGGGTAAGCCTCTCCCTGAAGCCAAATACTACGCCGTAATCTCCGCAGCCGGAGTGTAAAGATACGCCTTAGGCAAATTAGGGAAGAGTTTCAGAGCCACGTACGACTTTAATGACAAGCCCGAGCTCAGTCTTCACCGAGTTTTCGAACGAAACTGGGTTGAGGAACTTGTGGCCATGACATCTTTGAGAACCGAACGGTAGGGGCCGTGTCACTATCAAAAGCGATCGGAGGACCGGTATGCTCAAGAAATTCTACGGCAACTAGAGTGAGCTCAGTGGGTTCGGCACTGGCAACAATGAGTGCTTGTCCGGCGGTCCCGCGACTGAAGCTATTGGCTCGGAACTGGGTATTTTCTATGCGAAGTTTCCCACCGGTCAAGAGGATAGCTCCTGCCAGATTGCCGGTATTTCCTTCGATACTACTATTTCGGATAGTGACGTCCATGCCAGACTTAATGGTTATGGCACCAGCCACGTAGCAGTTGTGGGCTCTTATTTGTACGTGATCCATCTGTAGCTCGAGCGGCGAACGAGCTTGAATTGCGGAGCCAATGCAATAGCCAGTAATGGTTCGGCTAAGATCAACGTTGGTGAATTTGATTGTCCCTGGACCACTGAGCATTATACCCACCCCACGATGGCGGCTGGTTCGCTGTGCGCTTGTAAACGTTATATCTTCGACGTGAATGGTACTTTTTTCAGGGGCAGAAATAATTAGTACCGGTTTTTCTCCTTTCGATTGGATGATGGTTGACCCCTGACCTGCGCCACGAATGGTGAGCGGTTTATCGATGCGAAGTGACCCATGAATCTTGGTGGGAGGGAGGGAAATGGTCGCTCCAGATAAACTGGTCGCTATGCGCCGCTGGATATCGCGAGTAGTACTAGCAGGTGGCTCGGCGCTTGAAGAAAGGGAAGCGCCAGGAGAAGGGTCGGTACCCGTGGTGAGGAGAAAAAGGCCTAAGCCAATGAAAGAGATGGCCATCGTACTCAAATACGTTACGCACGAGTGATGGGGTGGTGCTAGTTTTTGAGAGATATGGAAGGCGACCTAAACAAAGGAAGACTAAGACTTCGCGTTGAAAGTCCTTATTCTCAAGGCCTAGTCACTGCGCGCGGCCCTTCTTTTTGTTGTAGTCGTTGTTTGTTGGCACCCAAAGAAGGACCTCGGGGGGCTATGGCGAGGTCAACCGCAATTTCGATGGCCTCGTTCACAAATGTCTTTTCGAGTCGTTCGAAACGTTGATCGTCATCTTCTTGTTCTTCTGTTGACTCGTCCTTCTTCTTTTTTTGCTCTTCTGCGAAGTCGGTAAGGTCAACGATCCCTTTCCTTTTCTCGGCTTTTTCGATTTCAGCATGAATTTCGGCGTACGCCTCTGATGTGGAGATTCGTGCCTTCGAGCGTCGAATAAGTCGCTCGGTAGCTGTCAGAGAAACCGGCGTCCAGTGGTCTTTGTTGGCCTTGTTGACGTGTAACGACCGAAATTCCTGAGTGGATTGGGGTGGAAGGCTATAATCAAGGTCTTTCTCCCCCATTTCGACGGTTGATAGAAGTGAAGGGACAACCAGATCTGCGCTCACCCCGACCTGTTGGGTGGAGCGGCCGTTGGGGAGGAAGTACATGCCAGTTGTGACTTTGACTGCGCCTAGGTTTCCGGGCAGTGGACGAAGGGTTTGAACGCTCCCCTTACCAAATGAAGATGTTGCGGCTCCCACGACTAGCGCACGCTGATAAGATTGGAGAGCTCCGGCAAGAATCTCACTTGCGGAGGCGCTAAGAGGGGATATTAGAACCACCAGAGGGCCAGACCAAGAGATCGATGAATCCGTATCTTTAAGGATGCTGACTTCGCCACCAGTGTCTCGAGTGGCAACGATCGCTCCCTCACGAATGAAGAGGCCAGAGATTCGGACTGCGTCTTCCAGGTACCCGCCGCCGTTTTTGGAAAGATCTAGCACCAAAGTATCAGCTGATTTAGCTTTAGCTTCTTCCAGCAAGTGTTTAACGTCCAAATAAGAAGATCTTCCATCACGATCTCCTCCTCCGTAGAAGGATGGAAGTTCCAGTACGCCTACTTTGAACTTTTTGTTGTTGCGGGTGCGTTCTTCGAACTCAATTTTTGCTGCTTGTTGTTTTACGTCGATCTTATCTCGAACAATGGTGACACCGAATGTTTTAGTTTCAGTACCCTCCCTCAGGATACTTAGCGTGACCTTTGTTCCCTTTTTTCCACGAATGAGTTTTACAACGTCTTGGATAGACATATCGATCGTAGTGACTGGTGCTTCTCCATCTTGAGAAACTGCGATGATTTTGTCCTTAGGTCGCAGTTTGCCGCTCTTCTCCGCTCCGCCACCAGGAATGAGAGACTCAATATAGGTAAAGCCATCGGACGAACGAAGGGCGGCACCAATACCCTCCAAGGATAACTTCATATTGATTTGAAAATCTACGAGTGAGTCGTGCGAAAGGTAGGACGTATGGGGATCGAGGGAGCGAGCAAAGGCCTCAGCAAAGATTTCTGGAAGGCGTTGCTTCTTAGCCCGTTCGGCTAAACGTTTTTCCACAAGTTGATAGCGATGTACGAGCTGTTTTTTCGCCTTGTCCATGGCTACGCTACCCCTCAAATAGTTGGCCATTTGGAAGTGAATGAGGGACTCAACCAATTGGCTACGTTGTACTGTGCTTAGGGCATAGCCACGCTCGTCGGGATCTATTACGATCTTAACCGAGGTATCTACCTTATAAGAGTCCGTCATCAGTTTTTGAGCATGTAGAGTATCTTCTGTTGCTTTATTTTGGATGATACCGAAGGCTTCGCTGAGAAGCTCACAGTTCCCTTGAGCAATGGTGTCGAAATGCTTTTCAATACGCGTTGTGAGACCTTCTGCTTCGCTCTTAAGGAGGAGTGTGCGTGAAGGATCGATGCTTTGCACAAACTGCTCGGCGGTGCGGTGCTTGAGTTCAGGGGTAATATTACCGATACTGTAGTGATAGGCTTGATATTGCGCAAACAGCTTGCTCAAGGCGTTACAGGGGAGCGAAGCGGCTTCAGCTTGGCGAGTGGTTTGCGCGCAGGCCGTTCCTGCCACGACAAGGATAATGCTCGTGGCTCGTAGCCACACAGTGTACAGTTGCTCGGGCATAGATTTCATAACCTCTCTGTGCAAAAACATTGTTTGATTATTCTAGATTCCTGTCTGCAGCCAAACATTGTTGTATTGTTTCATCGAGCGATGTCCGGCCGAAATCAGGTATGTTTGGCCAGATTTCGGGGCCACTCGGATCCAGATTTGAACGTAGGCCTTGGACAAGCTCTCGAGCGATATTCAGGTCTACCCTTGTAATTAGCGCTATCCCGTAGCTGGACAGTGTGAGTGAAAACAAGGGCACCGGAATCGTAAGTGGGTGTCGGTTCATACGGGCAGCAACTCGCTGAATGAGCGCAGCATGGGTTATGCGCTCCGGACCCGGGGCATCAAACCACGCCGATCGGTGCGCAAGGGGCAGCTCCAGAGTATGAATAATAGCTGCGCAGATATCATTGATGTATACCGGCCAGGAACCAAACTTGAGCCATGATGGTATGATCATCGCTGGTAGTCGAGCTGCAAGGTCTCGAACGATGTGCCACGAGGCACTTCCGGTGCCGGCAATCATGGACGCTCGAAGCTCAATCGTAGATACCGAACCCGAACGAAGGATTCGCCCGGTTTCTAAGCGGCTCATCAGATGTTTGGATGGAGGACCGGAAGGATCTACCCCACCGAGGTAAACAATACGTTTTATACCAGCAGCTTCAGCGGCTTGGCGAAAGGTCTGGGCGGCAAGAGCTTCTCGGTAACTATAATCCCCACCGTCAGTCATTCCATGTATAAGGTAAACAGCATAGTCACATTCACGCAGTATGTGTACAATGTCTGAATACTGATGATGGTTGAGATCAAGACGGATCCACCTCAGGTTGTGATCCTCAAATCTCGTGTACCGTGCTGACCTACTGGTGGCGATCACCCGGTATCCGGATGCTCTCAGATGAGGAAGGAGCGACTGTCCGACAAAGCCAGTGGCCCCTGTTAAGAGAACAGAGCCCTTCATGAGAGCTTATGATCCATGGGGTTCGGTGCTTAACCAAATATTATGCGCCGTCGCATGCCTAGGAATGACTATCTCGCAAGCTTTGGAGGGATCGAAGAGTCGTTGGCACCTTTAGTGTTCTGAGTCGATCTGCTCTCTTTTCTCGCGTGCCCCGGTCCGAAAATCGATGAGGTAGTGGATAATGACTGAATGCGACAAGGATAGCGGAGCCTACTACCCTTTACACACGTGGGCTTCGGCGTCATCTCCACCGCCAGAGGGTAAAGACACGCTCTAATAGCTCGTTTATCTAGCCCAGCAAGCATGCTTCGCCCAGTTCTAGTAGGGAGACACTTCTGGACTGCTTTGCCCGTCATCTGCTCCATATGCCGAGTATGCCCCTCTGTCGAAGCGTTTCACAAAATACGCCGGTAGGACCAAATCAACGGGCTGTTGGCGGTCGTTGATGAGGGCGGGATATTAATTCAGCATGTTGACAGAAAATCAATTTGAATTACAAATAGTTACCAAGATATAAGCGCCCCACGGATGGTCTACCAACCATCCGTTATTAGGCTGTTCTCAGGCGCAGGGCACTATATGATCCTCAGGAGCCCGTCTCATAAGGGGCCAATTGCGCGGCAATAACCAGGCGGTTCAAGCTGATCAGTGCTCTAAGCCTTACTGAATTGGGAGCGGAGGAAGCTCTCGATCGTTGAGCAGGGAACAAGCATAGGTTTCTTTGTGATCGTGAAGGTGATCGACCCGCCATCGATATCGTATTTACCCTCGATAGCCCCACCTACCGGAAGTTTTACGGAGTAGGTACCGTTTGCTACGTTTCCTTCGAACGAACCTTTGGCATCACAGATCATTTGACGGGCTTTCTGGACGAGTTCATCGGGCGTTCCGGGCAGGTTGATGGAGAAGGTACAAGCCATAGTTAGACGTGAAGATACCTGAGATACTCCAAAAGCACGAGCTCGGGTTGAGGGTTGAGCTGGTTAGTGGGTGCTTGCTCGCAAACAATGGTGTCGCGCTATATGCTTCATCCCCCGTGTAGCCCCATCCTTCGAGGAGAGACTTGCGTCTTAGGCGGACAAGTTGGCGAGTTCTCGGATGGCCTGTTCAACGTCGTCCGGCTGGGGGACGGTGGCTTGCTCCAGTGGCCAGGCAAGACCGATACCGGGTATGGCTCGAGCGGCAACCAACTTAGGGGGGGCTTCCAACTCATAGAAAAGCTCTTCCGTGATTCGGCGAATCAGGTGTTCGCCAAAGTTAGTGATCGCACCATCCTCGTTGACCTGGAGAAAACGACGAGTTTTCCGGACAGAGGAGGCAATCGTTTCCCAGTCATAGGGATACAGTGAGCGTAGATCTATGACTTCTGCCGAAATTCCTTCATCTCCCAACTTATTCGCTATCGAGTGACATAGCGGCGCATGCCGACCGTAAGTAACTACGGTGAGGTCGCAGCCGGATTTGAGAATATTCGCGGTCCCGATTGGGATAGAAAAATCGGGCAGTACGGGCCAATTGGGGATCCAGCTGGAGCGGTCCCCAAGCGGGGCGTCGATCATTTTGCTCAAAGTGCGAGGGTTGTCTGGTTCTCCAGGAATTTTATCTTTCCCCTGGGCTCGTACGAGGGCCTTCGGATAAAGAAACATGACCGGGTTTGGGTCCCTGATAGCGGATATCATTAGCCCATAGCAATCTCGGGCGGTGGATGGCAGCACAACCTTCCAGCCAGGGATATGGGTCATCATCGAATCGAAGGAGTGTGAGTGATATAGCGAACCATGGATGCCTGCACCAACCGGAGTCATCACAACCATAGGAAGAACAAACTGTCCCATGCTCGACCAGTGAGAGCTGCCAGCGAGTTTGAGAAGATCTATGGTGTTGAAGACATAATCACAGAACTGGATTTCAGCTACACACCGTTGACCAGCCAGTGCTAGCCCCATGGCGGTACCTATAATTCCTCGCTCATCAAGCGGGGAGTTCCATGCGGTCTTAAGTCCCTGAGTAACTGTGAATACTCCTCCAAGAGGAGGGCCTACATCTTCTCCAAGGATATCGGTAACGCCCAGTCGAGTCTCACCCACATGAAGCGCAAGACGAATGGCTTGTGCTATGGTTGCCATGAGTTTTCCTCGGCAAAAATGTGATCGTAGATAGTGTCCGGAGTGGGTAATGGTTCACGAACAACCGTTTCGAAAGCTTTCCGTGCTTCATCTTCGTGCCCGATATAGATGGTCTCCAGCTGATCTTCGGAAGCGGTACCCTGCTCTATGAGTTGCCCTTTGAATGCCTCGAAGCAATCGGGTTCGTCCACTCGTGCTCCTCCAGAGCTCGAAGAGTGACCATGAAGTCGGGAAACGGCTGCCTCTAGGCCGAACGGCTTTCGAGTATCACGGACGTAAGCAATGGCGGCAGATAGCGCGTTCCACGAGGCAGTCGGATCATTACCATCCACGGTTTCCCAACGGATGCCATACGATCCACACCGCTGAATGGCGGTTTGCTCGCCACGGATTTCCGAAAATGGTGTCGAAATGCCCCATTGGTTGTTGACCACTAAAATGAGCACTGGCAGCTCTCGTCCGGGAATGCTGGACCAATTAAGGCAGGTGGCGAAATCGCCCTCTGAGGTCCCCGCGTCACCACCATTTACGATGGTAATTCCGGTCCCACCGAACCGTTTTTGAGCGAGAGCAGTGCCTGGTGCCATTGTGTACTGAGTCTCGATTGTGGAGCTCACCGGCACTACATTCCAAGCTGGAATCGAGTAGTGGTGGACAAAGTTGCGCCCCCCGCTGAAACGGTCTGTAGCGCGGGAGCACATCTGACGAACGGCATCGATCATAGGCATGCCCATGGCGGTAAGTATTGCTCCGCTACGATAATGGAGATGTAGATAATCGAAAGCAGGGCCTTGTCCTTTCTGGACTAATAAGCCTAAGGGCACATTGAAGGCCTCTTCCCCCGTACCACCGACCCAGAAATAGCCATGTTCCGTTTTTGATATCTTCCGTAAACGTTCTTCCAGGGCACGTGCTTTAGCCATGATATCAAAGACCCTAAGGGCATCCATGGGTGGCACCTTGTTCTGATAGATTTCAGGAATACCACGTAGCGATTTCCAAACTTCACGGTCTCGGGTCTTTGTCATTACATATTCCCATCTTTTCGGATGTCTTCAGGTGGGAGGAGCGTCTCCACCGCCAATCTCTTCACCAGAAGGGTAACGTCGTCAAAGAAAGCACGTCCGGCGAAATATACCATGTCGTATCCTCGTTGTTGCTTTTTTTGCGGTATAGCCCCAACCATTAGAACTAGCCAAAGATTAACACAGGAGCAGGTGTAAGGGAGCAGAATCTATTGGAAATACCGATGTATTACCCACGGGTAATTGGGCGCTCTACGCGTTTGGGTTATTTCGGTCGAGCAAATCAATGAGGGCACCAGCAACCGATCGCCTATGGGGGTCAATAACCTCATTAACTTGTTGGTTGTCGAGCCGTTCAAATAGCGTATTCACATTTTGCTCAAGCTTAAGGTTTACTTCGTGTTCGAACAACGGAACGACGGCCAGCATATGAGCTTGATGTTTGGCTATAGTTGTTATGGTTTGTGCCTCTGGCGGGAGGGACAATGGTGGTGCGATGAGTGCGCAGCAAAGTTGGGTGCTGGAATCATACGGCTGCATGGGCTCTCCATGAGGTACCGTGTGACCAACGCCTAGCCAAGCGGCATATTTTTGTGGAAAGAGGGCCAAACTGGCCAAAAGCCTAGCGGGCCAGGTGTGCTGTTGCTCAGAAGACGCGACTGACCAATCCGCGGGCAAGCCAAGCATGAGCTCGATACGTTGGGGTCTTTCGGGCTCGTCTTCAGGCACGGGCATTGGGGTTGCTGACATGCCTGCGGTGCATAAGACCTGAAATGGCTTGTACTGAGTCGCGGGTACATGAAGCACAGCCACGCGGGTGACAGGAGCAGGCAGTTCAATAATCCCGTGAATAGGCCCTATCTGTTGAGTAACGTGCTCAGCGATCCGTTCCTGTTCAGCGTTGAGTTGCACGGGAGAAGTGTAGCAGGTTGATGCGTGGATACCGATGAAGAGGGTCCCAAGGAGAGATGGATCCATGAATATACCCGCATTGAGTCACCGTTGTTGGTACCTGAACTGCGATTGCATCTCGCTACGGAGACCTCTTGCTTGTGGCGAGCGACGGATGACGATCTGCGTCGATGGGGTATTGAGGATCCATTTTGGGCGTTTGCGTGGCCAGGTGGTCAAGCGATGGCGCGGTTTGTTCTCGATCAGCGGGTATGGTTTGAGGGACGTGCAGTACTAGATTATGGAACGGGAAGTGGTATTGCCGCATTGGCTGCAGCCAAAAGTGGGGCCCGAAGTGTACGGGCTCTGGATCACGACCCGTGGTCTAAGGTCGCGGTGCAATTAAATGCACGGCTGAATGACGTGAATATTTTTCCCGAGATCGGCGAAATATCTTACGATAAGCCTATTCTTGAGGACACAGTACTCCTTGCCGACATGACCTATGACGCGGTCACAACCGCTAACATTGTCCAGTGGGTCCGGACTCTTCAGACTCGAAAGGTGACTGTGTGGATCGCGGACCCTGGAAGAGGGTATATCTCAGAGGATCTGTTTCCTCGAGTAGCTACGTATTCTGCACCAGCTGACATTGATGTTAATGGTGCCTATATGGTACGTACACATATATATCGTGTCTGCTGACCGCCTTGTGACGGTGGGATGTTCTTGAGTTCTCTAGCAGCCCATTGATTTGGATCAGTATGTACAGCAGAAGTTTCGATGTTAGAACTGTGCCTCAGCTCGCGGTTGACGTAACTGCTTGAATATAAGTCTGAGGGTAGTATTCCTATCGAAAGTCTTGCTGGAGAGAGTTCAAACCAGAGTACAGCAAAGACCACTTGAATTGATTCTGTAAGAATCAACAAGGGGTCGCGCAGCGGGCTATGCCCCGCGTAGAAGCAGGAGCTTGGGTTCAATCCAAGTCATTTCTGCTGTATTCAACAGATGAAAGGGACGAAACTGGGTAGAGATGTTCCACCGAAAGACCGCCCGAAGAATACTTTTTCAGCTAGATGAGCGATCTGCTAGGTACCGGTTGTCGGGGTAACTATGTGTCCAAAGTTTTGTTTTTAGATTGGATGCGAGGTCATACAGCTCACTCAGAGATGGAAGAATATAGTATGTGGTTTGAAGCTCGCTGATTAGATAGTCTCGGTTGATGATCTCCTCGAGATCAAATAGGCGCTGCTTTGTTGGGTCCAACTCAAGACAGCTTAAGCTTTCCTTGGTTGATGATGCGATACCTGCACCATACAGACGTAGACCATCAGGAGTGTGGGTTAAACCGAACTCGATTGTGAACCAAAAGATGCGATGTATTGGTTCAAAGTATGCTGGTCCCAGATCGAGGGCCACCCGACCAAAATTCTCAACGGCGTCTGCATACTCCGGGATGGTGAGTAATGGGCAGTGGCCATATATCTCATGAAAAATATCTGGTTCGGGTAGATAGTCTATCTCCTCTCTCTTGCGAACGAAGGTGGCTACGGGGAATTTTCGATTTGCTAGGAGGTAGAAGAAGGCCTCATCAGAGATCATTGCCTCGACAGGTTCTACGCCAAACCCGGTGAGCTCGTTGAGTCGGGCGTTTACATCATCAACTTGAGGCACTCGATCCAGGGGAAGTTGTAGTGCCTCCAAACCCCGCAGAAACTCGGGTGCAGCCCTACCGAAGAGCACCTGCTGTTGTCGCTCAATGAGATCTTCCCAGACGCTATTCTCCGCAGATGTATATGAGAAGTATCCATGATGGTCAGCCGTTTTTGACTCATACCCGCTGGAGAAGAGCATGAGCTTATACTAACGAGGGATGAAGGGAATTATTGCCCTTTTTGAGGGGAAAATGGCTGTTTGTTTGGAGAAATGTTCTAAATTATCCGTGTGGAAGGAAATAAATCAGTCGCTCTAGATGAGAAAGACCGAGCGATACTTCGGGAGCTTCAGCTGGACGCGAGCATCTCCATGGCTGAGCTAGCGGATCGAGTAGGTCTCTCTTCATCCCCTTGTTGGCGGCGAGTGAAACGTCTGGAGGACGAAGGGGTTGTCTATGGGCGGGTGGCGCTGGTGAACCCTGCTTGCCTCGGACTTGCCATTACCGCCTTTGCGATGGTTTCCCTAGATCGGCACGTTGAGGAGGAGATCACCGCATTTCATTCCGCGGTCCAGAAGGCTCCGGAAGTGATCTCAGCCCATGCCGTAACCGGTAGCGTAGATTTTATCCTGACCGTGCTGGTCCCCGATATGAGCGCCTATGAGTATTTTCTACGCCGGCACTTATTGAATCTCACTATGGTACGGTCGGTAAATACGAGTTTTGCTCTACGCACTATCAAAGCGTCTGCGCCGGTTCCATTGTAGACCGTCAATGGGCGGACCGGCCTCTACTCCCATTCGATGGTTGATGGAGGCTTTGAGCTAATATCGTACACTACTCTATTGATACCTCGGACTTCGTTGATAATGCGATTGGCGACGCGTGCGAGAGTATCGTGAGGGAACCGAAACCAATCGGCGGTCATGCCGTCCACACTGGTGACAGCACGTAGCGCGCAGGTAGCTTCATAAGTGCGTGCGTCCCCCATCACCCCCACCGACTTTACGGGCAGGAGCGCAGCGTATGCCTGCCATATGGAGTCGTAGAGACCCGCTTCCCTGATTTCCTCTATGTAGATGCTATCTGCTTGCCGGAGGATGTGGAGGCGTTCTTCAGTGATTTCGCCTACGATCCGTATTGCTAAGCCTGGTCCGGGAAATGGGTGGCGACCTACAACCTCATCCGGCAGGCCTAGCTCTTTGCCTAGGACTCGAACTTCATCTTTGAATAGTTCTCGGCATGGTTCAAGCAGTTTCAGATGCATGCGTTCTGGTAAGCCACCAACGTTGTGGTGGCTCTTAATGGTTGCGCTGGGTCCTCTGAATGACACGGATTCGATCACATCTGGATAGAGCGTGCCTTGAGCCAACCAACGAGCGGTTGGACCGGCGTCTTTGGCCGCTCTTTCGAAGACTTCAACAAAGACTCTGCCAATGATTTTCCGCTTTTGTTCGGGGTTGGTAATCCCGTCCAAGGCGCTGAGAAATGCGGAAGAAGCGTCGATGTACCGAAGATTGGTCATCCCCAGTCGATCGCGAAATAGCGTCTGAACTTGTTCCGCTTCCTGTGCTCGCAGTAGGCCGTTATTGACGAATACCGGAACTAGCTGAGGGCCGATCGCGCGGTGTATCAGGGTTGCGACAACAGAGGAATCCACCCCTCCAGAGAGACCACAAATGACTGTATCTTCTCCGATGTGTTGGCGTATACGTTCGACCTCTCGATCGATAAACGAACCCATGGTCCAACGCGGTTGAAGGCCTGCAATCCTAAATAAGAAGTTCGCTAGTACTTGAACCCCGGGGTGGCTGTGTACCACCTCCGGATGAAATTGAAGGCCATAGAGTTGTCGCTGAGCGTCAGCAACAACTGCAAACGGGCAGGTCTCGCTTTTTGCTTGGACCGTGAAGCCTTCAGGTAAGCTTTCAACACTGTCCCCATGGCTCATCCAGACAGATAGGTCGCTCGTTGCATCGATGCCGATGAACAGATCGCCTCCGTCGCCGAAGAGGGTTAAGTGTGCTCGACCATACTCCTGGTGCTCAACCCTGCGGACTGTACCGCCTAGGGAGTGGGTCATTAGCTGCATGCCGTAGCAGATGCCAAGAATGGGTACTCCGAGAGCGAAGAGTTCAGTATTAACTAAGGGGGCTCCCTCTTCATGAACACTACGCGGGCCCCCGGACAATATGAGTGCTTTAGGTTTGAAGGATTTAATCTTCTCCAAAGGGGTGGTACACGGCCAAATCTCCGAATACACCCGTTGCTCACGGACCCGTCTGGCTATCAGTTGGGTGTACTGCGACCCGAAATCAAGAACAAGCACTCGGTCGAGGCTCTCCATATGCGTCACCCCAACCGGCTACCATCGAGTTGATTCACCTCGCTAGCGCTAGATGGGAGTCAATGGGGGGTGCATCTGAGACCATCGGCGCAAAATGAAGGTGTTCCCCGGTATTTGTGGGCGATAAACTCGCGCTTTTAGGCTTCTTATGGTGAGCGTCTGCCTTTGAGGGCCGGTCAACATTGACCCTTGCGGTCCGTCAGGCGATTTCGCAGTGGTGGGTGTGGGAAACGACTGCAGACTCGTCGTTGGTTGCCTGTTTGCTGCCATTGGCGGGGCCTGCCAGAGCGGTGCTGTCTCCGCGGGAGCTACTGCGAGCTCAGTAGCTCAAGTAGCTGATCCTTGTTCAACTTCTTCA
The DNA here is from genome assembly GCA_019634385.1 of Myxococcales bacterium. Classification (GTDB taxonomy): domain Bacteria; phylum Myxococcota; class Kuafuiibacteriia; order Kuafuiibacteriales; family Kuafuiibacteriaceae; genus JAHQVK01. The sequence continues at coordinate 40,051 of JAHQVK010000170.1, forward strand.
TGGGATGACACTGCTTGCCCAGATCAGCGCACCCGGTTGCTTGCCTCACTGGAACTCCCACTCGGTGATAACCCTGTGGCCAAGTGGCCTCAGGCTCTAAGGAAAAAGCCGCGAATACTCATTCTCGGGGATAGCTTTGTGGCGACGGATTTTGGGTTAGCCCTTCAGCGCTTGTTGAATAAGGAATTTGCGGTGGATGCTCGTCGACGTGGTCGGAGCTCAACTGGTTTAGCCCGGCCAGACTACTTTGACTGGATGTCTGAGGGGACTCGCCAGGTACGCCGGCACCGGCCAGACATGGTGATTGTCATTCTCGGAGGCAATGACGGACAAGATTTGATTATGGAGTCGGCGGTCAAAAAAGGGCGGATTCGCTGGCGAAGCCGCCAGTGGGAGGGCGCTTACGCGAAGCGGGTACAAGAGTTTATTGATACTCTTACTAAAGGGCAATTTCGTCGCTTGCTGTGGGTGGGACTACCGACGATGGCATTGCCGAGTCTGGAACGGAAACTCGAGACCATTCGGGCGATTCAGAAACGGGTGGTCAATGCTCATCCGCGAGGCAGCTACGTCGATACTGGCTCTTGGTTCCACGACCGGTTTGGTCGTCCTCGAGAATCGGTGACGCTACGTAAGCGAGAGTTACCTCTACGTCAGGAAGATGGCGTTCATTTCAGCCGACCCGGCGCTATTTGGTTTGCTCAGCGAATTGCACCGGTCATCGCGGTTAGTCTGGCTGATGGCTGAATAATGGCGTGTTATTGAGTACGAGCGACGGCGAGAGCAAACCAGAGCCAACTCGTGACCAACAAGAGTCCCCCCAGTGGGGTTATTGGACCGAGCCATCGCCAGGAAGTGAGGGTCAGTCCATAAAGGCTGCCGGAAAAGAGTACGATACCAATCAGCATAAGCCACAGAGGGCCGCTTACCGGCACTTGAGGACGAAGCCATCCCACCAATGACAGCAACCCCAGACCAAGTGCATGGTACATCTGATAACGAACGCTAACCTCAAAGGCATTGAGGCTTTGGGCATCGAGTTTGTCCTTCAGTCCATGTGCGCCGAATGCACCCGCAGCTACTGCGATACCTGCGAATACAGCACTAAGGACGAGACCCCACCTAGGTGACACACTGGTCTGCTGACAGTTTGTTGGGAAATCCGCAAGCGTTCCTTGCCTTAGTAGAGAAAGGCTGAGCGAGACCGGGCAAGGGTGCGGAAACGGCTTAATCCTCGGTAATGGAAACTTGGGGCTTCAGCCGAAGCTCATAGGGCCGTTCAGCATCTTCTGGGAGTGGTCCCACTAAAAAGCGCCATGCCCCATCCTCGAATGTGAGTTCAAGTTCTCCTACTGGGCGCTGAAGGTACTGCCATATCACTGCAGTGAACCAACGATCGAAGGGAACAGTGAGCTCGGTGTCTAATCCTCCGAGGCGTAGACCGATAGGAAGCATGATGTCCACAACCTCATATTCTTGAAGGGTTAATTGTAGTGTCTTGACTTGGTTTTCTTCGAGATTAACCGCGCCTCGGATCAGGCGACCATGTGGTGAGCTGGTAGCGCTTGTGTCCGAAACGGAGGACGTCTGAGAAAATTCCGCACCCAAGGATGGAGACGGAGGCACAAGAAGACTCTCAGGACTCTTTGAAAGCTCCGCGCTAATCTCTACCGAAGCCCCATCGAGGTGTACCGAAGGCCCGATGCGTACAAATAGTGCGGCGTCTTTACCGGCTACGAGAGGTAGGGAAAGTTCCAGGCCGGAAGCAACATCTGACTGGTTGTCCCAGGTTATGACTTGCGGATGGGTAAGTAGCTCAACGCCACCAGCAGGAATTTTAGGATCCTCACCTACTAGACGAACTTCATGAAGGCTTACAGCCAGGTGGGCTATCGTGAGTTGATTGAGCTCGTTGTCGTCCAGAGTGTTGCTATGAGTCAGAGACGGAACAAGATTCAGTTTTTGCGGGATGTTCCTACCTGGGGAGGGGCCCGGGTCCTCGTTGGGTGTTTCGCCCGATACGCCACCACAAGCCAGTATCAGTGAGAAAAACAGTCCCAAAATTGAAGCTTGTACGACCATTTTGAGCCTCAACACGGCGGTGAAGTGAATATGTCCATCCCTCGCCACCTGTAGACTATTGTCGAGTATTTATGCCGGTTGGGCAAATGATTCTGGAGGGATCGTGGTGGCGCACACATGCCTTAGGTTCGGTCTCATTGTCTTCAGTTCATTACCTTTTGTGGTAGCGATTGCGTGGGAGCTATGTCGTGGGAAGACTGGAGTGAAACGTGGATGCAATAGCATCTTGTGCCTACATTAAATGCCTGGTTACTGAGCGGCAAAAAACTAGATCATCCTAATGTGGTCTAGATTATGGCTATGTGATCTTGGTTATGGGAATGACGCACCAGGCTTGAGATGCCGCCCGCTCCCGCGGAGGTAGTCTTCCGCGGAAACCGCTTTTCGCCCCGGCGCTTGTAAAGCATCGATCTCTAGCCGGCCGAAGGTGGTTTGAATCTGTAGGGGGTTTAGACAATGCACGTGCCCCACTTTACCAACCGGTCCATCGCCATCAGGTACATCACGGCCGGAAAGGATTTTTAAGGGGCCTGTAGGCGTTGGAATAAAGGTTCCTGGCCAGGGAGATAGGCCACGGATACGCGCAGCAAGAAGAGCGGCCGGTTGGTCAAACTGGAGGCTACCATCTGACTTTTGGATCAGGGGGGCGTAGGTGGCCGCTTGATGATCCTGTTCGGCTATCTCTAAACCGGTGGTTTTGGCCAGTTGGATGCCTTCGATCAGGGTGTGAGCACCCATGTTAGCAAGACGTTCCATGAGTTGGCCCGTCGTTTCATCCGGACCAATTTCCGTGGTGTTCGAGAGGAGCATCGGGCCTTCGTCTAGGCCGGCTCGGAGCTGCATGATGGTGACTCCGGTATACTTCTCCTGGTTCAGGATCGCGTGTTGTATCGGTGACGCTCCCCGGTACTTTGGCAGTAGGGACGCATGGACATTCCACGTGTCCAGCTTTGGAGCGTTAAAAATGTCTGGGGGTAAGATGCGCCCGTAAGCCACGACTACGGCAAGGTCGATACCATCTACGGTCAGTTGTTGGGCTACCGCCCCGTCTTTGAGTTTCAGCGGTTGAGAAACTGGAATGCCCGCTGATTCCGCAAGCTGTTTGACCGGAGGCGAACCAACTTTTTTCCCCCGTCCTTTTGGTCGATCGGGCTGACAGTATACTCTGACGAGTGTGTCTACCGAGTGGCTGATAAGCCGCTCCAGCACAACGCGGGCAATATCCGGAGTTCCAAAAAACGCAATACGCAGGGATTTTTTGGGGAATCTTAGGGTGTTCAGGCTGGGGCCTCCACAGATTTTCTCTTTAGGCGCTTTTTGACCATGGTCTGCTTGAGCCGAGAGAGTCTATCTACAAACAAGGTGCCTTCGAGATGGTCAATCTCGTGTTGTAAACAGACGGCCAGTAATTGTTCGGCCTCAATGCTTAAGGGTTCCCCTTCGCGATTGAGACCGGTGACAATCACTCGGGCTGAACGCTCTACCTCGTCAGTGTACCCAGGGACGGAAAGACAGCCTTCCTGCCAGGCAACGCACCCTTCAGAAGATTCCACCACGGGATTAACAACGGCGATGGGCTGAACTGGGGGTAATGGCGCGATGCCTTCGGAGCCGGAGCGATCTCCGCAATCCAGTACAATCACCCGTTTGAGTACCCCCACTTGGGGGGCAGCGAGTCCCACGCCCTCAGCCTGATACATGGTCTCGAACATGTCGTCGATAAGGCGTCGTACCGAATCGTCGACGGAGGCTACCGTTTCCGCTCGATTTTTCAGGCGCGGGTCGGGGTAGGTCAGTATGTCTAGCAGCGCCATGTTAATGCCCTAGAATAGCACCAATGCGCCAAGCGGCAACTAGGAAGCGCGCTGATAGCAGTTGTCATTCCAAAATTTTTTTCAGTAACCGTCACATTCGGCTCAGTCGTCCCAAAAATCTCTAGAGCTACAACCGTCACTGCCTTCCATTCGGCCTAAGGCCTGTCTTTAAACTCCGGACCGCGTGCTGACTTGTTTCCTAGTCTTCCTCTTTAAGCTGACATTTAGCTTTTTGCGGCCGTTTGTTTCCAGTGCAGATATTCTGCTCCGTCTAAAAGATGGCATCCGTTCGGGGGGTGAGGTGGTGTTCATAGGCTGCCCGGAGTTCGGGTATAATCAGGATGTCCCTCGCTTCGTCTACACTGCGTAGGACTTCTCGTACTGTGGACTCGAGCTCAGTCTGTACCTGATCTGGGATCAGACTACGAACTCGCTGATGGGCTTCATCAATGGCTCGCCGGTTGGCAGAGCCATCGATACCGAGGATGCCAAAATAGTCCCGTGTACGTACCATTTCTGCAAGGTAGCGCACCCGTTCCTGCTGGTTGAGCTCAGCGAGTTCTGAGTCCAAGAGACCATGGCTGTGGTGGTGAGTGGGAGCTGTTGTAGGTTGAGCGGCTGGAGGCTCGGCAAGTGTGTTGGAAGCAGCATGCGGGACAGTTGAAGTTAAAGATGGTGCAACTGAGGTCTTAGCGGAGGCTGGTGAGGGTTGCGCACGCACTGAGACTGGGGGCCGTTTCGTCTCTGGTGTTGAAGGTGTTGATGATTCCTTGGGGCGGATGCGTTGAGCGGGGGCCAACGGGAGGGAGCGACTCGGACGAATGAGCTTAGGTAGGTCGACGGTGTCCAGGCTGACTTGGGTACTTATAGAAGATGGATACTCTTTCTTGACCAAAGGACGCACCCGTTCAGCCAAGCCCTCATGAACCCAAACCAAGGCCCAAGCCAATGCTCTCGCAACCGGGATGCCTGACAAGCGAGCCGCCTCGTCCAAACTTCTGGCGCCGTCGAGGAGTTCGAGAATCGGAGCGGCTAAGGGCGGAACAAAGTGCTCACTGCCGGTGATGACCCGGATTGTATTTGAGCCTAACGCGAGCGCTTGTTCGAGCTCCGGTTGACTGGAGGCTCGAGGTAGCAGCTCCACCAACCATTCACGAAGGTTGCGTGGTTGCGCGACCAAGTCATCTGCTCCGAGATTGTTGTTCGACGACTCAAATTGCCAGGCACCCCGATGTTGTAAGAATCGGACCAAGCCATCTTCTAGATGGCGAGTTGGTAGGATCTGGGCGTCATCGGTGTTGAGTATATTTCGAGCGGCCAGTTTGCGGGTAAGGGCGCGGGGTGATCGAAACGGAGCCAGTGTTAAGTCCCGTGCCTGACTCTCCGAGATTCGCCCCATATCAGCCATAAACCGGATGAAGCTGGTCATGACTGTGTTGCCGACTAAGCCTCGGGGTTCACCGTGAGCGACGAGCACTCCTGTATTCCGACCGAACCGAATTACGCCGGTTGAGCGCTGGGCTCGGCTGCGAAGGAGTAGCTCTACGAGGTTGTTTAGATGGTGAACCTGACCACTTTTCGGTAGCAGTTGAGAGGGGCGGAGGATGCCCAGGGCGAGAGTTGTAGAGAGTCGGCGAGGAGGTGGTTTCTCGATTGTCGAAGTGGTCGCAGATAACTCGTGGTCGTCAAGCACGAGATCAGAGGCTACATTCGGGTGAAAGCGGTTGGCGCCTGTCATTGGCGGAAGGGATGGAGCTGTCTGATGGGGAGTGACGAGAGCGTCTTCGACAAACTCGAGCACAAATACGTCTGGGCGGTCTGGTAGCGGGCTTTCGTAGACCTCTTCTGAGTTGGGCGTGGGGGCAACATCCGGTGCTCCGGCGTTGAGTCCGTCCGGTTCCAGATTCGCGTGCGGCTGTTCAGAGTTGGGCGTGGACACTGGAGTCTTAAACACCGGCGTGTTGAGTTGTTCCGGATGCGGGTTTTCAGGCGCTTCATCTGAATTAGATGCTTGCGGGGTGTCGGGTCCTGGGGACCCGAGCTTTTCCGGTTGCTCGGTACTGGCGTTCTCGAAGGAGGTGCTTTGCGATACCTCGTTCAGTGCTGGCCAGTCAGGGGTATCAGTCGCTGTGGGTGGTGGTTCGCTGGAGAGCGGAGATAAATTAGCAACGCTTTGTCTGCGATTGGTGATCGCTGGTGGTTGAAAGGCCAGTGCTTCAAGTCGTTGCTGGGCTTCCTGATCGTGGGGTGAGAAGCTCAACACGTGTCTATAGAGCGCTCTGGCTGCGTCAGGCATATTGCTGGCTAGGTAGAGCTCAGCGGCAATGCGGTAAGCATCTTGCGCGGCGAGGTGAGCTCCCGCGACTTCGTATTCTTCGGCTTGTTGAACCATTGTTGAAGCTTGCGAGAGTATGGAGGCCAGAGGAGTAGCGGCTTTCTTATTTTGAGGGTGTTTCAGCCAAAGGGTGGGTTCTTCATCCTCAAAAAGCCCAACTTCATCCGGAGAATTACTCACTGGGAGTAGCGGCGACAACTGGTTCGACCCTAGGGAGTTGTCGTCCTGTATAAAGGTTCTAAGAGCTTGGTAACTTTCTTCCGAGATTGATGGCATCGGTTGGGAAGTGGGTATTCTGGCGGAGATGGTGGCGGTTTCCACCGCCGCCATCGGAAATTGCACATCGCGTGATTGGGGGGCGGACGCGGTTATACCGTCTGGTGTTAGCTCTTGGCCGATAGGCCGCGAATGGGTGAGTTCCGAGGTGTCTTCATCGGCCGGCCCCGCAACGAAAGCATTGGCCGCTTCATCAATGCGAAGGTCGTCAAGAGGATCGTCCTGTTCTGAAGCTGCAAATTCAAAAAGGAGGTCTGAGAGCTTGGCGTCGTCGGTAACCGTTTGCTGATCCCGGAGTCGTTCCAATTCGGGTACCTGTGGACCTTCATGCTTGTCCAAGAATCCCTCCAGTTCAGGCATAGATAGCGGGGGGGGAGAAGCGTGAGGTGGACGACGAGTTCCATGTTTGGCCCAAGCTTGCGCGCGGCCAGCGAGGTATTGGAAGTCGCAAGGGAGTCGAAAAAAGTAGTCACCACCGTGAGCTAGGGCCTCGCTTGTGGATCGGATGGACGACCCTTCCTTACCGTAACCAAAGAACAATATGGGTACCTGATGAACTGATGATGCGCGTAGGATGTGGACAATTTCATGGTGGGGTTCACCGTTTCCGTCCACGGAGAGTAGAACCGCGCTGATGGTGTTCTTCCGGCAGCAATAGACCACTTCTTCGCGATTGCTTGCGAACAGAGGTTGTAGCTGGTGACTGCGAAGTGCGTCATCAAGCGCCTCAAGAGCTTTGGTTCCAAAGTCCACCACTAGGATGTTCGTGTCCACGACAGGTACTCAACAGTAGGGAGCCGTACACCTATCCCTTTCTGAGCAATTGCGAGCTCAAATACACGAAAGACAAGGTTTTTTGCGTTAACGAGACCGCTTGCTGCAAAGACTGAGCGATGATTATGAGACTTTCCCGGACAGCCCTACTCCGCACCACCAATGCAGTTTGATCGCCTTGTTGTACTGGCTAACTAGCTTCTTACTGAAAGAGGTTCCGGCCAGACACCAGCTTTGAGTCGCGTGGTACTCCTGGCGGAGCTTTGTTAGAAGGTTCGGTGGGGGGTAGCTGAAGCTGACAGATCACCGATCAAGGTGGACCTTTCTTTGATCACCAGACGTATGGGTCAATTTAGGGATGAGTTAACGATCACGCCCGACATGAAAAAACACGCCCGCTAGATCAACCGGCTGCTAGTAGGTTCGGCTGATAAACCAGAGCAGGCCCAGGAAGAGGGTTGCGGTGAGGGTGATGACCGTTGTGTATAGTCTGTCGGCTGGGTTCCAGCGGCAGCCGAAAAGTGCTCGAGATGGGATGGAGGAGGGTGAACGTTGGGGGAATTGGGCCTCCTCGAATCGCGGCCGGGACCGAGCCGCTCTGGTTAGTGGTGCGTTTAAGGAGTGGGGACGACCATTGCTTGTTGTGGCTCTTCGACGCTTTTGGAGGGTGCCCTGGAGGCTTGGTGCTCGAGCAAGAAGCTTCAGTTCGTCAGCGGGAAGGACAATCGTTTGGCCGTACAACTCTCCTTCGTTGTGTTGCATCACCTCATGACGACGCTCTACAATGGTTGGCCAAGTTTGGTGAACAACCTCCGCAATGGCTTGGGTCGTCAGTCGCAGCTCCCTCGTTGCTCGGAAGCTGCCCAGGGCTCGTTCGAATTGACGGGCTGAGCGGTGACGAGCGCTGACATTCGGACTTAGGGCCTTCTCGATGATAGCAATCAGGCCGGGATCAGCGTTGGGAATCCGCAGTCCGATGGGCTCGTAGTCACCCGATGCAACCCGGTACAATAGGGTGGCGATGGTCTCTTGAGGGTAGAGACACTCTCCAGAAACCATCTCAAAGAGCGTCGCGCCGAGGGCGAAGATGTCAGCACGAGCATCGGTAGGATCTCCTCGGGCTTGTTCCGGTGCTAGCGAGCGGGGTCGGCCGCGTATAATGCCCGGCTGAGTTAGATCTTGTCCGTTGAGCTTGGCGAGTCCGAAGTCTACCAATTTGGGAACTCCGTCGTGACCAATCAGTACGTTCTCAGGAGCGACGTCTCGATGTACAATACCGAGCGGTGTACCATCAGGCTGGCATCTCTCATGAGCGTGCGCTAGCCCTTGCGCGATCTGCATCGCTAATCCGCAGGCCACGTTCAGCGGTAGTCGGGCAGATCGGCTTTTGTATGCCTCCAGAATCTCCGCAAGGGTGGGGCCGGCAACCAATTCCATTACGAGAAATAGTTCGTTTTTAGCTTTGCCGACGTCGATGACCTCCACGATGTTGTGGTGCTCGAGGGTGGAAGCAACAAGCATCTCGCGGAGAAATAATGGAAGGAGGTTTTCGTCCGTCGCGTTTTGCTCCATCATCCGCTTGACCGCTACGGTGCGGCTGATATCGGGGGCGCTGGCCTCGTACACTTCACCCATACCTCCAGCGGCGATCAGACGGTGTAGATGATATATCCGGTCGGTTGATCGCGCGCGGAGGACCACGGGAGGAAGCTATCATGAATCTACGGACACGATGATGACCATGATTGGTGGCCGTCTCCGGGAGGGACGAGCGGCGAGAGTTTGCGCGTGCTCGGATTAGTCACCTGTTTGAGTGGGATACACTTATCATCTGAGGGGTTGCGGTTAGACATTCGGCTTATCTAGGTTAAGAGTGGCAAACCTAGCACTTCATGCGACCGATCGATGGTAATACCCACGGCCTAAAAGCCCGCCAACTTCAACGCCTTGAGGCTACTTTCCGCCGTCGTGTCAAAGGGGAACTGCTTGTCACGACCGAGCTCACCCGACATCTCTGTGACCTGAGTCGCGAAATCAATCGCCAGATCGGTGTGCTGCTCGATCGGAGTGGGCTCATCCAACGAGTGGTTGTTGGTGAGCCGTCTCGGCTCTATCTCCCTGATATAGGTCGCGTCCGAGGGGGACGTAGCCGCTTTAGAGGCCTGCGCTTGCTCCGCACGGAGCTTCGCGCTCAAGGCCTCACACGGGAGGATCTAGCGGACCTTAACAAGCTGCGTTTAGACGCGGTGTTAGTCCTTGAGGTCGATCCGGTGGGTCACGCTGGTTACGTCCACTGGGCTCATTTGGTGCCTAATAACCGAGAGCGCACGGTCACGCCCACGCAAGAGAGTTTCCGCAGCGTACACGAACTCCCACCGGATGCGATGGCTCTGGTTCGTGCTGCTGAGCAAGAAATGGGGCGCCTGTTTGCTGGGGATGCGCTTGATGTTGAGCGGGATGCCGCGGTGCTCGTGGGTGTATGGCCAACCGGACCGAAAGCTCGTCGGGAGGCTGAGGCCTCGATGGCGGAGCTTTCGGAGTTAGCTCGCACCGCCAACGTTCGGGTGTTGAATGAGGTGATTCAAATCCGCAAGCAGGTGGATCCCAAGACCGTCCTGGGGATGGGCAAGCTTGAAGAGCTCACGTTGCAGGCTCTGGAGTTAGGGGCGGAAGTCCTTATTTTTGACCGTAATCTCTCCCCATCTCAGCTGAGAGCGATCACCAACGAGACGGACCTCAAGGTGCTTGATCGTACTCAACTTATCCTCGATATTTTCGCCCAGCACGCAAAGAGTCGAGATGGGAAGCTTCAGGTTGAGCTTGCCCAGTTGAAGTACGCTTTGCCCCGCTTGATCGACCGATCTACCGCGATGTCTCGGTTGACCGGGGGAATCGGTGGGGTTGGGCCGGGCGAAACAAAACTTGAAATCCACCGACGTCGGGCGCGCGAACGTATTCATCGGCTGGAACAAGACATTGCCAAGCTGAGTGTCCACCGTTCAGTGCGTCGCAAACGACGAGAATCGTTCAGAGTACCCGTAGTGTCGATCGTGGGCTACACCAATGCCGGTAAATCGACCTTACTAAACGCCCTGACTCATTCCGAAGTCCTAGCGGAGAACAAGCTGTTTGCCACCTTGGACACTACGACCCGACGCTTACGGTTTCCGGAAGAGCGGGAGATTGTTCTGACCGATACCGTTGGCTTTATTCGTGATTTGCCGCAGGATTTGCTGAATGCCTTCAAGGCGACCCTTGAAGAACTGGAAGAATCGGACCTGATTCTTCATGTCATCGATGCTTCGGACCCGCAGGTTGATCAGAAGCGCCAAGCAGTTGAAGGCATTTTGGCTGAGCTTGCCCTCGAGGGTCTCGACCGGTTGGTTGTCGTAAACAAGATCGATGAGACACCAAAACCGATGGTGTCTGCGCTGAAGAAGGTGACTCGAGGGGTTGCGGTGAGTGCTCTTCAGCGAGAGGGTTTTGATCTGTTGCTGAAGCAGATCGAACGTCACTTATTTGAGGGGCTAAAGGTGCAGCCGCCCACGGAACAGTCGGCTCGTGATTGGCTTTATCGCAACCGCCTTTCTCACTTTGGTGGGGATGAGACTTCGTTTGGTGGTGGGGATGAGACCTCGAAGTTTCCGGCTGCTAACGAAGGGCTTGCGCCGACCAGTGAAGTCCGGTGACTTCGAGAACCAATGGGCATGGAGACGGTGGGAGGGGTGTCATTCCGGAGCTAGACCCGCCCAGTCTCTCCAAGCTTGGGCGATCTCTGCTTGGGCATTGGCTCGAGTGGGATTGCCAAAACTTTGCCCGGTGATGTGCTCAAGAATGGCGATGACTCGTTGTCCTAAAGTGTTGGAAATGATTCTTCGCTGACCCACACGGGTGTTTCGAATGGCTAGGGCATCGGTACTGGCCGCGTATTCCGCGAGTAGGGGAGCGATCATCTGTCCTTCACCGACAAGTTTCTCCACCGCTCGGACGACCAAGTGACCATCGTTGTCTTTAAGATTTTCTACTGCGGCTTGCACAGTCGCGATGAGTACATCGGAGAGAGTAGAACGGCGGACCCGGTTTCCAGACTTCTTGTGTTGACGAAGGTCACTAAGAACATTCGGCTTTCGGCCGACTCTGATCGCGATGACCAGCGAGTTGCGGGTCATAACCCGAATCTCCCGAGGTTGGATACCTACGAGGACCGCGCCGCGGGGTAGAAGATCGCCGATCGCATAGGAGCGTACTTCTCCACTTAATTGGTCCTCGATCAGTGCTCGTCGGTTTTCCCAGGCCATACGTGATTTGCGGGTGCGTTGAAGCCTCAGCTGCAGGTTGGCAGGAGGAGCATCGACAGCGAAGTCTTTCTGGATCTCAGGTGGTACGGCTGGGCGACCTGGTTGAGCAAGAACTGGCTTGGGAGTCACAGGCACTGCGACCGGAGGCTTGCCGAGGCTGACCGATGCGAGGGTGTTTCTAGATTTGTTTGGTGCGGTCTTGATTGTTGTTCTCGTCTGGGCTGGCGCAGGGCGGTTAGCAGTTGGCTTCTGCCTTACTAGAGAAATGTTTGCGACTTTGGATGGAGTGCCTGACCTCCTTGCTGTGGATACTGATGGGTTGTTGGGCTCCGAGATAAATTTGGGCTCCGAGATTAGCGGCTGGGGATCTGTGGTACAATCAGCGCCGAGGGGCCTCGGACTCACATTGCTCGGTGAGGTTTCGGCGGTGGCCGTCAGATGGATGGTGATACGTTGAGGTTCCCGACTACATTGCGCATTGAGTAAAACGACAAACCCCATCAAGGCGAACCAACGATTCATGATTTCTTGTCCTTGGGTACGTGCACCTCGCCGGTGGCAGGCGCATAGACCACGTGAGTATCCTCGACGGTAATGCACGGAGAGACCAGCACTGATCCTCATTGCTACGCAAAAGGTGCTGCTCTACGGTCTAGTGGCAGGGGAATGTGCCTGAAGAATGGGGATCACGCGGCGCTAGAGCGTGTTTTTAAGGTTGGCTGTGGTCTTTTTGCCCGCCCCCCACTTCAAAGGCCTACGTCGTCCTCTCGGTGCGTGGGCCTCTCGAGTAGTCACAGATTCAGTACATTAGGGTGTGTGTCTTTAACCTCCGGACCGCGTTCTGACGCGGGATACGGCATGCTCTAGTGCTGCTCGTGTTTGAGGTTTCTGCGCATCAGGTCCCGCACTGCATCGGGTACAGGCTTATCATGATGGAGAATACGGCTCACCTGCTCAGTGATAGGCATTTCCACGGCATGGTGTTCTGCGAGGGCCCGAGTGGCGGTGCATGTTTCGACCCCCTCTGCGACCTGACCCATCTCTTGCAGAATGACGGAGAGCTTATTCCCCTGACCGAGAGCCAGTCCTACTCGGCGGTTGCGAGAGAGGTCACCAGTACACGTCAGAACCAAGTCACCCATACCACCCAGTCCGGCCAAGGTCATAGGATCGGCTCCGAGCTGGACCGCAAGGCGAGTCATTTCAGCGAGGCCGCGGGTCATAAGAGCCGCGCGAGTGTTGTTGCCCAACCCAAGTCCGTCAGCACAGCCGCAGGCAATAGCTACGATGTTCTTTAGAGCACCACCGATCTCTAACCCAATTACGTCGTGAGTTATGTAGGCCCTTAACCAATCAGTGGAGAGGAGATACTGCACTTCGGTGGCGAGATCGGTGTTCTGGGACCCGACAACGACTGCGGTTGGAACATGTGCGGCAACTTCTCGAGCAAACGAAGGGCCGCCGAGGAAGCAGATTGGGTGACCAGGTACAGTGCTCGCGAGTACCTCCGACATTAGCTGCAGCGATCCCAGTTCTATCCCCTTGGAAGCGCATACGACCGGTGTTCCGGGACGAAGGTGGGGACGCGCGGTTTGCCAGATGACCCTTGTGGCTTGGGACGGCAGCACTGAGAATACCCAGTCTACGTGGTCCAACGCCTCCTGCAGATCGGACGTTATATTAATGGAAGCGGGGAGGGTGTAGCTCGGGAGATAAGGGGTGTTTTCGCGAGTAAGTCGCATGGTTTCAGCGAGTTCTTCTCGCCGAGACCACAACTGTACTTGCATGCCTGCATCACAGAGATGGATTGCGAGGGCAGAGCCCCAGCTGCCGGAGCCGATCACCGCAATACGAGTCCTGCGATGCCCATTCATCAGACAGTCAGCATACTACTGTTCTAATGAGGCGGATCATGTTTCAACGTGCTGGAGCGAAGAGTTGCTCCAACAGTCGGTGTTTTTGCACATATTGAAGTGCAGCATCTCCCACGTTTGTCGAGATACGTGGGAATGGAGGATATTCGTTGGCGTGCGAGAAATGCTCGCGTGCGGATGAATCACTAGGTGGAGACTTCTTCGCGTGCGGATCCGCACTGCCTTCATTGACAATGATTGCTTGTACCGAAAACGGGGGTAAGGGGAGGGTGGAGGTGTTCCCATGCATTAGAAGTAGTGGGGCATTTATTCGCGCTACGAGGTCGGGCCCGGTCCCGTCTTCAGTGATCGGGCCGTCGACGGGCCCTGGAAGCTCAACAAATAGAACATCCCCATGCTCACCAGCCACCCGAATGGCCTGCTCTAAGTGATCCAAACGGAGGCTTAGTCCTGACGCGCGGGTCGCTTCGAGTGGGCTGCTGTCTCGCTGGACGAATCGATAGGGCACCATCACTAGCGGGGGCATGGGATGTCCCCGAGCTTTGGCTAGTCGTAGACCATCATCAGATATGAGGTCATGATCCTCACCATGATGACAGTCTACGTCGATCGGCTTGATAGCTGCTGGGTGGCCACCGAGCTCGATCGCCCGGCGCATCAGCGCCACGCACATCGTGGTTTTGCCAACGCCGGAACAGTTCCCCGCGATGAACAAGGTGGGCGGGTGCGTACGGCTCATGGACGGGTAGCGTTAGCGAAAGGACAGACGGCCGTCAAAGTACCGGCTCGGCTAATTATCTTGAGTCGATACTCTGCAGCAGATCTCCAGCCGCTTTTGGGACCTAGTCTGCGCCGCCTTCGTCTTTTAGATGAGAAATACAAAAAGGTAGATCAGGACCCACAAGCCCCCAACGGAGTGCCAATAGTAGCCCCACAAACGGATCGGAAGGTGGTGGCTCTCAGAAAAAAAACCATCCCAGGCCCGAGCCGACAACCACGCGCCTGCTAGGCATCCGAGGAGGGCGTGAGCAAAATGGTACCCGGCGAAGATCCAGAAGAGTCCAGCATACGCGCTTTGGTCCCACCGAAGCCCAGTGGCTATGGCGATAAACGCGGCGCAGACTTGCATGACTAAAAAGATGAAAGAGAGAACGGAGGCGGCAGCCAGTCCCCTAAAGAGCTGGGTCTTATTGCTCTTTTCGATACCAATAAGCCCCCAATGGTAGAGCAGACTGGAGAGAATCGTGACCATTGTGCTTAGGCCCGTTAGGATTCGTGGTGGCGAAGCTGCGCCTATAGGAGGCCATTGGATTGCGTTGAGCCGCAGGTACCATTGGGCGGCAAAGAGCGCGATGAATCCTATGGCCCACGAGCCCATGAAGAGGCCCATAAATAGACGCGCATTGGCTTCACGATTGGTCATAAATACTAGAAAATCACGGATTGGCTGTGCAACTAGCCTGGATTGATGGCGAGGGGAAGTCGGACGCCTGTCAACCACAGGCTTAGTTACTGGCGCCTCGGCACCAGCAACGGTCAGCTGGACGCTTAAGCGCTGATCTTGGTGGAGTCTTCGTCGATAACAAACTCCGTCTCGACCAGCTCGTCAGCGGACATTTCGGTGTTCTCGACCTTAGCTTCTTCGGTGGGTGAGGGAGGCGGGGTGGCTGCTTTCTGTGCTTTGGGCACTCGAGCTTTTTGCTTACGAACACCTTTCTTACCCGAACCTAACGAAATTTCGCCAAGTTTGGCTATGAGCTCTTCGTCACCAACGGCGAAAACCTGAGCATAGGCAAGTCCCCGCTCAGCGCACTTTTCGAGGGCGCTGCGTTCGCCATTGAGCCGATCTTGTGCAGCCTCGAGATCTGAGAACAAACGACGAACGTCCGCATCTGCGTCTCGGAGGGCATCACATCTCTCTTCGAGAATCTCGCGGTCGACGTCGGGAAAGTTCACGGACTGGAGTGGACCTTGAAACAGGTCTACAAGCTTTTTAACCCCTTCAGGAATTGGATCTTCTTCGGGGGTTGGATAGGCCTCTGGGCTCTTTTGGGTCGCCTTGGATGTTGACGTGGATGTGGATGTGGATTCACTGGGTTCGGTAGCACTGGTTTCTTGGGATGAACTCCTTGAGCCAGCACCCCGAGCAGCTCGGCTGCTGACTTTTCGTGTGGAGGCTTTGTTGCGCGTTGCGCGCGAAGACTTGGCGGTAGTCATCGAAACCTACTCTCAGCGTACTGCCATGTCTAATATCAACGTGCAACTGCTGAAGTAGGGGAAGTTTTGGCGCCAGATTGTGTTAGATGCAACAGGGCGCGGTGTAAAACATCTAAAGCGCGGTACAAACTCTGGGTTGGAAGGTGTTCTCGGGGTCGCCCGCGGGTAGCGAATGTTTGAGGACTCACTTCAAAAGGCATGAATCCAAAAGTAGGTATCTGAATCCCAAGCAAGAATCGAGCTTGTGAGGGCGCTCCGAGAATGCGGAGCCAGTGTTTATGGCCGAAGGCTTCAGCCAAAACCGGCAGGCGCGCGTGATCATGGGCAACATCCAGGATCGCTGGTTCTCCGTTATAGAGGTCAACATGCACCAATGGATTCAGAGCTTTACGTAGCTCGGCCCGTTTTTGTACCGGTGTTTGTGCTTCCGGCAGAGAAACATCTAACCAAGCCTGAGCTCGAGCGTCGTTCTGTACAAAGGGCTCATGACGTCGTCCCCAATAGGATACATGCTCCAGGCAAATTACCATGCCCGAGGTCCACGGGGTGTTTTCGAGCTCCGTCATGTACAATGCTTGAGCAAGTGGTTTGATGCCGATGAGCCATCGAACAAGTGGGGACGAAGTTTGAGCGAGATCAGACAGATAGCGTGCAGCAGACCCTGTATATGAGGGTTTGGTGAGCACTTGGTGAGCACGACTTATGGCCTTAGCTAGCTGGGTTCCAGCACTGAATCCGTTGGCAGTAACAAGGATCCTTGCGAATCCTTGTTCCCCGTGGGTGACGAGATAACGAGGTTTTGCGGTTTTTCGAGACTCTCGGAGAATGACACCACCTGGGTTGAGAGCCAGGTAAGTTGTAGCGAGTCTGGGATAACGAGCAAAGATACGCTTGAGCTGGCGGGCTTCTGGATCTGCACCTTCGGTGGTTACCACCAGGTAGATCGATCGCTGCAGGTTTTTAGCGGTACTGGCCTGCGCTAGGACGGAAGTCATTAGACTTGCTGCGCCTTTGCCGCCGAGTGCTCCCCGACCAACAATCCTGTCTTCCACAAGAGCAGCGGATATTGGGCCTGCGTCTTCGGACCACTGAGTTTCTTCCCAAGAGATCGTGTCAATGTGACTAAGGAGAAGAATAGTTTCGCGGGTTTGCCCTGGGAGGTGGGCAACGAGGGCTAAATCCTTCTCGTACACTTCAATAGGAGGATAATTCTCAAGCTCTTGGGAGAGTCGATGAAGAGCAATTTTCTTCCCCAGTTGAGGGGTGGTATCGATACTGAGTAAACTCCGAAATAGCCGTAGAGCTGAGCGATGGTAGTTCTTGGGCTTAGGGGGAGGGCTGAGTTTCCCCCCTGCGATCGAACTGGCGCAGCCAATATACAATGGTTGGAGGAGCGCGATCAGCAGATAGAGGGAAAAACTCTGAGGACGCCACTTCACCATGGAAAGTAGTATACCGCGTTAGCATGAAGCTGCCTCATAGAGCCCGAGGTGAACGGTTCGATAGGGCTATTTGTCAGGCTTTGACCCACAACGGGGTCAGTTGCAGTATAAGAGAAGTCAGGAAAGCCCTACGCGAAGGTGCTATTCGGGTGAATCAGCAACGCGTGGCTGCTGGTTGTCGGGTTGTCGGCGGCGAAGAAATCTACCTGGCTCAGTTTCAGCCTAGGGGGGCAGCGCAGGTGAAGGGTGAAGCGGATCTTTGCCCGAACGCACCTGTTTTGGCTGATTGGTTAGATATTTTAGCCCTCGGAAAGCCTGCAGGGTGGGCGTGTGCACCGCTTCGACCCGATGAAACCGGTACCCTCCTTGGGGCTGCGGTAGCCTACGATTCGGCCGTGGCGGATGCAGGACCCTCACTTGAGGGGGGCTTAGCTCATCGTTTGGATATAGGTACATCGGGGGTCGTGTTGTTTGGCCGAAACACCCGCGCGCGAGAACAATTACGCCGGTGGTTTTCTGAGCATACCATCTCTAAGACTTATATCGCGGTCGTTGAAATACCTGCCAGCCCGCTACCGGCTTTCTCCGACAAAGCGATTCGCCCCGGTACAAGGCGGGTAAGGGTGGGGGATGGTCCCGGTGCGTTGAAGGCTCGCAGTGATTTTGAGCTGGTGGCGCAGTCTGCTGACGCTTGGGTGGTTTGTATTCGAACGTTTTATGGTCGCCGACACCAGGTCCGGGCCCATTTGGCGGAACTAGGAGCGGCAATTCACGGCGATATCCAATATGGGGGAAGGGATGGTAGTCGACTTATGCTGCACGCTGCTCGCATCGACTTGCCCGACGGCAGATCAGTGGAGGCTCCTATCCCAACGAGTTTTACGGCGGGGATGGATAGCTCTTGTTTTCGTCGCGCTGGTTTGGAGCGGGTGCGCGGGGGGGACACGAAACCCTGGACTCCCTAAGGGGACCGTAGACTTTCTGTATGTCGCCTATAGCGGTGCCCAGCAAAATATAAAGTCATTCCGGGGAAAACCGGTGGTTGTACTGATTATGGCTACATGGGCAGGTCCCGCTCTGGTTGAGGTCCAACGGATTCGGGCGGTTCAAGATGAGTTTAAGGATGCTTTTGACCTGGTTGTTTTGGTTGTTGACGAAGAACCCGAGATGGCTGGGATTTTCGCAGAGAAGTTTGAGCTGACTGATGTGATCGGATGGGTAGAATCAACGGATGACTTAGTTATGGATGAAGGGCCTTTTGGACCTATTGGCACCCTACCAACAAGTATACTGCTCGATGTGGAGGGACGCATTGCCGTACGTAGTGATGGACCATGGCCACCGGGATCGTTAGAGCAGAGTCTACGGGCGCTAGGGACGCCATAGACTGTTGTTAGGGCTATAAAATGTGGGTCTGCCAGTAGCTAACACAAGGACGGTAACCGGCTCATATGGACGAAAACGCAGATACAAGGTTTTTGATCGGGCTAGCTTTGGTCTGTGGTCTTGTAACCCTGGTGTTACTCTGGGAGGGGTTGTTTGGCGAAAGTGGGATGAGACACCACCAGATGCTTCGCCGTGACCTAGCGGAACTGGTCCATCGTTGGAAACAAGAAGAGCTCAAACACCACCAGCTTCAGGCAGAAGAGCGGGCATTGAGCCAACAACCGGCATATGTAGAGTGGATCATCCGCCAAGAGCTAGGCTGGGTCCGACCGCATGAGATGGTGCTCATGCTCGAGGCACCATCGGTGCCCTCGCGGAAGTAAGATCACTTTTCGAGCGGAATTTCTCTGGAACAGAAGTGTGCTAAAACGAGTGCACCGTTGAGAAAGTATTTCGTCCTCGACACCAATGTGCTCTTACATGATCCTGGGGCATTGTATGCATTTGCCGACAATGCGGTTGTTGTACCCATCTATGTGATCGAAGAGATTGATCAGTTCAAACGTGACCTAAATGAACTGGGAAGATCAGCTCGAGAGGTTAGCCGATCGCTGGATGAGCTGCGCAAACAGGGGGAGATCTCTAAGGGTATCGAAAAGGCTAGTGGGGGAAGTATACAGGTGTACTTCACCGACCGAATGATTCCGGTGGAAGTCGTTCAAAGCAACCATGCTATCGATAATCGGATACTGGCGGTAGCACTCGATATTGCGGAGAATAACCCTGGTGAGCGGGTCATCCTGGTCTCCAAAGACATTAATTTACGCATTCGTGCGGATGTGCTCGGTCTGGAAGCGGTTGATTATGACAACAGCGATCGCATGGAGATCAACGAGCTCTATACCGGCATGAACGAGTATGAGCTTGATGGCGAGGGTGTTGATGACTTCTACAAAACTGGGTTTCGTGGAGTCGAGGACTATCAGTATGAGCTCGTGGCTAATGAGTTCGTACACATAAAAAATCGTGACAATCCAAGTCACTCAGCTCTAGGGAAAATATCTAAAGATCTTCAAGGTATAGTACCAATAACTCGTCTCAAAGATGGTCTGTGGGGCATTCGGCCTCGCAACAAAGAGCAATCGTTCGCGATCGACTTGCTTATGGATGACGAGGTCAAGTTGGTGACATTAGTCGGAAAAGCCGGTACGGGCAAAACGCTTTTGGCTATTGCTGCTGGACTTCACAAGGCCACCGAAGAAGGTAAGTATCAGCGAGTTCTTGTGTCCCGTCCCATCTTTCCTTTAGGGCGGGATCTCGGTTATCTACCTGGAACGGTGGAAGAGAAACTATCTCCGTGGATGCAGCCAATCTTCGATAACGTGGAGTTTCTTATGGGATTGTCGAACGATGAAAAAAAGGGTGGACGTAGTTATCGAGAGCTTGTTGATCTAGGTATTCTCGAAATAGAGCCTCTGACATATATCCGCGGTCGCTCCATTCCGAACCAATTTATGGTTGTTGATGAAGCGCAGAATCTAACTCCACATGAAGTAAAAACAATTGTGTCTCGAGCCGGTGAAGGGACAAAAATTGTGCTGACCGGTGACCCATACCAGATCGACAACCCCTACATGGATTCCACCAATAATGGGTTGGTTCATGTAGTGAACCGGTTCCGACCGGAAAAGATTTTTGGGCATGTAACGTTGTTCAAAGGTGAGCGGTCCGAGTTGGCGGAACTCGCAGCAAACCTCATGTGATCTTCTCTTTGACTGATTGTCGATAACGGTATCAAAGACTATGGACCTTATTGGTTAATTATCCCTCGGATGGCTTACCCGGCGAACCTTTCGAGTGGCTTCGCCTTTTCATTAGTACGGGCTGTACCGGGCTGAGGGGTCCGAAAGGGCGGCGAAGCCACCGACCCCTTACAAACGAAGGAAACAAGTCAGAACGCGGTTCGGAGGTTAAAGACCCGCCCTAGCTTAGGGCTATGAGCGTCTGCCTCGGGTTGGTATTTTGGGATGAGGAAGAGATGGAGGATGCGGTGGATGTAAGGGAGGTGGATAGTAGTTTGGCCCCATTTGCTGTTGATGTTTCTCGGCAGCAATGATTTTTGGATTCGTCATATTGCTGAATACCTGCCAGGCTGCTCCAGCGGTAATAAACGGAAGATTAGTAAAAATGGCATTTGGGATACACTCTACTGCGTAAATTAGCGGTACAACGCTAAATGCGATCATAAAGCGCTGATCGTTTCGGTTGGGTAGTTTTTTATAGTTTCGAGCGATTCGAATGACTGGGAAGAGCATTAGGACAAATGGTGCGACCAAACCAAAAATGCCCGTCATATTAAATCGTCCTACCCAATAGCCGTCGACGGTGGACAAGTTGACGCCGAGCCACTTGTCCCAAATGTGGCCACGAGCGTAACCTCCCCAACCGAACCATATCTTTTCTCTAGCTCTCGAAGATAGTTCATTCTCATTTCGGAAACGGTAGCCCAGTGATTGCGCCCTCTGCGGAGAATACTTTGCGACGACGCCCACTACTGTATCAATATCTAACAATTTAAAAGCTCGGACATAGGGGTAACCTAGTACCAGTATGGCAGTAACCAAAATGGTTTTCGCCTGAGTTTTGATAGATGTGAAAAACAGTAAAGGCCCAAGCACAATGAGAAAAATAATAGCCCCCATGGACTTTCCGAAAACGACCACAACCATCATGGTGCGTAGAACCATGTTGGCATTGAGACTCCAGATAGTTCGGAGGCCAGAGTTGTAGAGTGCAACGGCGCAGATAAATGCTACCAATTGATATCGAGCAAGGACCAGACCGTGGAGCATAAAACCCTGAGGACGAAAGCCTCCCCATCGAATTGTTTGGGAAATATCTTCATGAGGATAATAACCATAAACAGAGGAATGGACGATAGGACCTAGTCGCATGTCAAGAAACATTATGGGAATGTAGACAAGACCGGCTGCGACTATGATTGTACACATGGCTGTTATGTCCGACTTTCGTTGAAATGCGGCACGCCCAATGAGAAAGGGGATAATTAGATGGATGATTTCACGTATCCACTCTGAAATGATATCATAGAGGGTGATGGCAGGAAGGACCGTTAAGGATATATCCGGTGTTTCATAAGCATAGAGCCCGTATATTAGTGGCTCGGTGTTTTCCTTCCATGTCCCAAACCATCCGACTAAGAGGACCATCGGCAGAAGTTCTAGCCCTCGCAGTGGTCGGATTTTCCTTAGTGATTTCCAGTGTCTTTGATAGATGAAATATATGATGATTACCGCTGACCACTGAGCTTTGCCGAGCGGGGGAACCATCGGAAAGTCGAACAAAGCGTCTTCACCGGAGGGTAGATACATTTCAGCGATAACCACCGAAAGAATAGTGGCCGCTGGGAGGCTGTATTGTCGGAACAGAAAGCGGGTGACAAGAGGGAAGAGGATGAAGGCGAGAAAAACCGGGAAGCCACCGTCAGGCATCACTGTTCTCCGGAGCTGATGTAGGGTGATACACCAGAAAATCAAATATCTCCGTGAAAGCAGGGTGCTTCAAACTGGTTGGCATTCGAGGTTCTCCGAAAATTCGTACGATCATACACCAGGCAGTCTGTCGTTGTGGGGTTAAATGAATGAAGGTCGGCTTTTGGAGTGAAGGCAAGGCGAAGTGAGGGGCCGGTTGTCGAGAGAAATAAGGACAAGCGGGGTCGCGGCCAGTCCGAAGCATACTTGGTGGTCAGCTTTCACAAGTGCAGCATGGGTTCAAGTCTTCGATGGCAGGACGCAATGTGAAACCGATACGGGGCTGCTTATGGTAAAATAGGTTCATGAAAACTGTTCTTACACTGGTGCTTATCAGTAGTGGGGTCAGCGCTACACCGACCTCTTCTGCCATTGCCGGGGATGTCTCTGCGTCGGTGGAACATTTCTGGCTTGATACCTCTGGCTCCACCCAGCAAGTGAAGCTGGGGACAAAGGGACAGGTACGGTTGCAGATTCGACCCAAAAAAGGCTATAAAGTAAACGATAAAGGTCCATTGGCGGTGGTTTTTGTGGGAACACCCAATATTATTGTTGATCGAACGAAGATGGGACGTGCGGATGCAGAAGGGACATCAGACAGACCGGTGTTTAGTTCAAATTTTTTGGCGCGAAAGACGAGCCAGGACCAGGTGCGAGTACAAGCCACATTCGTATTGTGTGATACCAAAGGCACTTTTTGCGAGCTGAAAAAAGAGTCGGTAGCGATACAGGTAGCGATACAGCCATAAAATAGAGTCTTAAGTCCTCTTCTTACGTTATCCGATGCGCATACTGATGTTTTGTTTTGAGGGTAGCTCTTGCGGAACCCTTCTCGATGGGGTGCTTCAGGTATTGGCTAGGGCGTGTCTTTAAACTCCGGCGGCGGAGATTGCGCCGTATCCCGCGTTTGTGAAGGTGCGGCCCCAGAGGGAGGGTACCGGATGTACCGGACCGAGGGGCCCAAAATGGTGGCGAAGCCACCGAACCCTCACACATGTGGGAAACAAGTCCCAACGCGGTCTGGAGTTTGAAGACAAGCCCTAGCTACCCGAGTGCACGGCTAGAGCGGACGGAGAGGGATTCGAACCCTCGGTACCCTTGCGAGTACACTGGTTTAGCAAACCAGCGCCTTAAGCCACTCGGCCATCCGTCCACCGTTGTTGTCGCTGACGAAACTCGGTGCGGAGCAGGAGGGATTCGAACCCCCGGTACGCTCACACGCACGGCGGTTTTCAAAACCGCTGCCTTCAACCGCTCGGCCACTGCTCCGTAAAGCCCGTCAGGGCGTCTGACATAACCAGCCTTGGCGCACAACGCAAGGCTTCGTTGCTCAGAAGTTCAAAGGCGGTAAAGAATGCTGGGGGACCGCGCACAGTCACTAGCAATTCTTGAATGAAACAAAAGGCTTTATGGCTTCAAATGCTCTACCCTTGACCAGCACTACTATGGTTGACCGAGCGCTCCCCGGTTGGGCGAAAGAAATCCGTTCTACGTACCTTAGGGGGGAAGCATCCGTATTTTTACTGCACGGTAACGTCTTTGATCTCATTCCTCACTCCGGTGACCTGCTCCGCATGGTCGAGTTTTTGAGCAATGTGCTCCTGCGGAGGAAGGTAATTATCTGTCATGTGAATGCATCTAGCCGAGTAAAGACCCTCCGTAGAGAGCCGGGAGCACCCCACGTGGACGCGCTGGACTCAGCAACGGATATGCTGAGTGCTCTATCCTCTCTGCAACGGACGCTCCGAGTCGCCGATGGGGTGGGACTGATCATCGACTATGCGGAGATGCTGATGCCCGCCGGTGATTTAAGTCTACTTAGCGAAGGGGATCGAAGGGCGATTGTGACGGTTCATCAGTGGAGCCTCGATCGTCGGCTCGAGAACTCAGACAATGTCGTTTTGCTCATATCCCAAAATCCATCGAGTATGTCGCATCATATTCTTTCCAACCCCCGGGTACAGTTGGTGGAGGTACCTCTTCCGGACAAGGACGAGCGTTCATTACTTATCCAGCAGCTGGAGCCAGATGCGAGTGCTCGGGAAGTAGAGAGGCTTGCGCATCACTCAGCCGGACTCAAGAATATTCAAATTCGGGGCATTTTGACTCCAGGAGAGGATTCAGAGGGTGATTTTGCGTCTCGTTATGAGTTGATTCGAGAGGTGCTAGGAGCTCCGACAGAGATGACCAAGCGGGCGAGCAAGCTCGCTCGCATGACTTCAGGAATGAGCCGTCATCAAGTGTTGAATTATCTCAACGCTGAAGGAAACAATACCACCCGCCAAGAACAAGAGACGGATCGCTATGACGAGGTACTGTCTCTTCTTGTCCAACGAAAAAAAGAAATTCTGCAGAAAGAAACGTTTGGTTTGGTGGAGTTTGTCTCTCCGGCCCATGATTTCTCCGCAGTTGGGGGGATGGATGCGATCAAGCGAGAGTTGATGGAGATCGCCCATAACATCCGGGAAGGACAACATCATAGAGTGCCGATGGGCCTATTGTTTACTGGGCCGATGGGTACCGGGAAGACTTTTGTGGCGGAAGCGTTTGCAAAAAGCTCGGGGCTAACTGCGATCAAGCTCAAGAACTTTCGGAGCAAGTGGGTCGGTTCAACTGAGGCCAACTTAGATAAAATCTTGAGCGTCGTGAAAGCGATCGGCAATGTGTTGATTATCATTGACGAAGGTGATCGCGTGTTTGGTTCCGCATCTACGGACCATGACGGAGGTGCTTCCAGCCGAGTGATCGCTCGGATGAAGGAGTTCATGAGTGATACCAACAATCGTGGCCGGGTGTTATTTATATTGATGACAAATCGTTCGGACAAGTTAGATGCGGATATTAAACGAGCCGGTCGTTTAGATCGGAAACTACCTTTCTTTTATGCAGCAATACCAGAGGAGGTGGAGCCGATACTCCTCGCGCAGCTACGTCGTCATCAAGTGCAACACCAGATCCATTTTCCTGCGGACCGAGAGCGGATTTCACAGCGTTTAGTGGGGTATTCCAATGCAGAGGTGGAAGCGGTGGTCCTTGAAGCAGGGCGTCTGGCGGACAAGGATCAAGTGAGCACCAAACATATGGAAGAAGCTTTGGATGATTACTTACCCTCGCGAGAGGGGGCGTTGATGGAGTATATGGAGCTTCTGGCTGTGGCTGAGAGTACCAGTCGCCGGCTGTTGCCGAAGCGCTTTCAGGAGCTAACTGTAACCGCGCTTCAGAGCCGTCTTCGGGAGCTTCGACAGCAGATAGCGTAGGGATCTAGCAGGCATAGTACCCCGGTAAATGGTTGACCCTTGAGCATAAACCGTAGGAACAGAGCAGTGGTGTCGGATCTCACCGACGAGCATTTGATGATCGCTCACATTGCTGGCGACAAGAAGGCCTTTTCGGAGCTCGTCAGGCGGTACGGTCCAATTTTGTCAGGAATGGCGCGGAGGCAGGTGCGCTTACCAGAGCTTGCCCGAGATATAGTTCAGCAGACCTTTCTTCAGGTTCATCGAGCTCG
Source organism: Myxococcales bacterium (assembly GCA_019634385.1). Classification (GTDB taxonomy): domain Bacteria; phylum Myxococcota; class Kuafuiibacteriia; order Kuafuiibacteriales; family Kuafuiibacteriaceae; genus JAHQVK01. The sequence continues at coordinate 65,608 of JAHQVK010000170.1, forward strand.
TAATGACTTTAGGGTTGGGGCTCAACTAAAGCCTTGGGTACTGACCATTGCCACCAATCTGATACGTGAGCATTTCAGGCGGACAAAGCGGCGTCCCGAAACGTCCTATGAGGCTCTAAACGCAGAATATCCTTCCGTTGAACCGATGGTTGAGCCCGTAGATTTTGCAGGTATCCAATCGCGGGCTCTCGAAGTCCAGCGGTTGAATGACGCGTTAGTCAAGTTGCCCGAGAGTCAGCGCTTGGTGATCGAGCTCCACTGGATCCAGGGGTATCCCTTCGCTGAAGTAGCACAAATGGTTGGCGCGAGTGTTTCGGCCGTCAAAGTTCGAGCTCATCGGGGATACCGGAAACTCCGAACCTTGATCGATGAGGAACGTGCCGGATGAGGTGGTCACCGGGCGGCTTGAGCGGCATATCTATATCTCTGAGGTGTCGATGAGTCCGAATAAGGAGGCAGCAATAGGTGGTAAGGACCCGGAATTTGAGGCTCCTTATCCAGAACAAATTCCCCTTAGTGAGGATGAGCTGCAAACCCTCATTTCGGATGTCGAATCCGAACTTCGCCAAGAACGAGGGGGATTCTCGTATCTCCGCTGCTTACCTAGTTCGCTGAGAGTGGGACTAGGATTAGGGGTGTCCGCCTTGGTTGTAGCGGTAGTGAGTATTTGGTTGCCGAGGACCGACCTTTCGGAGGTTTTCTTGGCACGCTTGTTAATCATTCTGGGGGTGTTGGGGATTTTACTTGGAGCGAGTGTTTGGTACGGACTTCATCCCCTCCATCGCCCGCCGTTGCCACGGGGGTACGATAAGCTCTTAGTGGTGGTTTCTTTGGTTAGTTTGGTGGTGTTGGCTTATTGGCCGCTTGCGATCCCTATGCCGAGCAAACCTGATGATTGGGGCCATGCCGTACCATGTCTATTTATGGGTACGTTGTTTGGTCTGCCTGTGTACCTCGTTCTGAGACTGCTCGACCGCGGGGGGCGTCCAATTGCGGCTTTCTTGGCGGCCGCGTCCGCAGCGCTTGCGGCCAACGGTGCTTTGGCCTTGTTCTGTGACAATACATCTATAGGGCACGTGCTGCGGGGGCATGCATCCGTTGGGTTCCTCTTCGTCGGTACCCTGGTATTGTGGCGGGTGGTGGTTGGGCAACTACTAGAGCGCTGATGCAAAGCTTATGGATGCGTTTTGGTGGCGGTTTGTCCGCTTTTTGGGGTTCACTCATGCAAAAGAGCCCATTGTGGAGAGGCCCTACCCTGAGCCTCAGATGACTCTCATTGGGCCGCATGCTAGGCCCGAGCCCATGGTGAATGAAAGATATGAGGTGGTGGTCATCGGTGGCGGCCCCGGAGGATATGTCGCGGGCATCAAGCTTGGGCAACATGGCAAAAAGAGTCTCGTGATTGAACGTGAGCACCTCGGTGGGGTGTGTTTAAACTGGGGATGTATACCTTCAAAAGCACTCATTCACGCCGCTAATCTCCGCCATGAGATGTCGGCTATGGGAAAGGTATTTGCGGGCGAGGTGCCCGAAGTTGATGCCGGTCAGTTGCAGAATTGGAAAAACGGTATCATTCAGAAGCAACGGGGGGGGGTGGCCAGCCTACTGAAGTCAAATGCTTGTGATCATGTGCAGGGCACAGCACGCTTGACCGGCCCCAAACAACTGCAGCTGACAAACAAAGATGGTCGGAAGCAATCCATTGAATTCGATCAGTTGGTACTGGCCACAGGTGCGAAAGTTATGGAGATTCCATCGTTTCCATTCTCCGAACCTAATATCGGCTATGCTAAGGACGCGGTGAACTATGATTCGGTGCCCGGTCGGTTGGTGATCATCGGAGGGGGTGTCATTGGATGTGAGTTGGGGATGGCCTATCGAAAGATGGGTTCAGAAGTGACGATTGTCGAGATGCTCGACACCATTCTTCCGGGGATGGATAAAGATTTGTTGCGGCCAGTACAAAAGTCCATGCGGAAGGCTGGCATCAACGTCCTGACTAAGGCAAAAGCCAAGGGATATACTTCAAACCGCAAAGAGCTGGTCGTAGAAATAGAGCTTGATAATGGGGGCATAGAGAAGGTGCCAGCGGATCATGTGTTGGTTGCAGTCGGTTTTCGTCCCAATACTGAGGAGCTCAATCTCGAAGCTGCGGGGGTTGAGCTTAGCGAACGGGGATGGGTGCCAGTGAATGAGCAGTGCCGAACCAATGTGGCTCATGTGTATGCTATAGGTGATGTTACCGGTCCTCCACTGTTGGCTCACCGAGCCTCGCATATGGGAGAGGTGGCTGCGGATGTGATCGCCGGACATTCTGCGGCCTCTGATGCGGTTGCGATGCCGCTCGGTGTGTTTACGGATCCGGAAGTTGCGCAGGCTGGCCTGACCGAGTCAGAGGCTAAGGAGAAGGGATACGCGGTTCGAAGCGGCTTGTTCCCAATCTCAGCCCTTGGTCGTGCGGGAGCCATGAATCAGCCCGAAGGGGTGGTTAAGGTGGTCATTGACACAAACAGTGATCTTATTCTTGGGGTTGGGATCACGGCATATAATGCTTGTGATCTGATTGCGGAAGCCTGCTTGGCCCTAGAGATGGGTGCACTTGCCGAAGATCTATCGCTTACCGTCCACGTGCATCCGACCTTATCCGAAGGGGTTATGGAGGCGGCGAAGGCGGCTCGAGGCGAAGCCCTTCACATTGTGAATCGTCGTCGCTAGCCTAGTTAGCGGGAATTAATGTTGCTCGATACAAGTGATCAGCCGGAGATGATGCCCAGAGCTCTGGAGATTGTACATGCTGGTCGCCTTTCTTATAGTGACGGCCTCCGTTGGATGGAAGATCGCGTTAAGCAGCGAGTGGCGGGCGCATGTCCGGACCAAATTCTGCTGCTCGAGCACAACCCAGTTATTACGCTGGGACGCCGCGCTGACGTAGGACATATTCTCGCTGATGCATCGGTTTTAGCCGAGCTCGGGGTGGAAATGGTGGAAACTGGTCGAGGCGGTGATGTTACGTATCATGGCCCAGGCCAAGTGGTGGGATATCCTGTGCTCTCCTTGGCTCCGGAACGAAAGAACGTAAAGCGATACGTGGCCGATCTTGAGGACGTTATGATCGACCTATGTCTGAGTTATGGACTTCATGCTCAGCGCTCGGAGGGGGAGATTGGTTGCTGGGTAGACGGAGATCGAAAGATTGGGGCGATAGGGGTACGCATTTCGAAATGGGTGACATCACATGGATTTGCATTCAACGTTTGTCCCAATATGGGGCATTTCGGTCTCATTGTGCCCTGTGGGATAGTTGATAAACCAGTGACCTCTTTGGCTTTGGAGCTTGAGAGATCACCACCGATAAAACAGGTTGTTAGTCGGTTTGTGGATGTCTTGCACGCTCGGTTTGGCGAACGTGTTCCTGATCTTGGCACTAGCAAGCCATCGGAAAAGTGAGTTAGGCGCTTCGCGGGTCTTTTTCCGTGGAACGTCCGGACCGGCTTCGCCTTTCATCGGTTGCATACGCCCGGTATGCGCCCTCTTCATCAGGAGCGTTCCACGGAAAAGATACTTCGCGGATCACCCATCCCACTTTTCCGATGGCCTGCTAGGCTTTAAACTCCGGACCGCGTTCTGACTTGTTTCCTGCGTTTGTGAGGGGTCGGTGGCTTCGCGAGCCTTTCGGGGTCTGCGGTAGGGTACATCCAGTACCCTCCTCCGGGGCCGACCCCTCACAAACGCAGGCTAAGGCGTCATTTCCGCAGCCGGAGTTTAAAGACACGCCCTAGCGAGGGTTGTGGAAGTTCGCGGCTTTATCACTGGCATCGCTCGTGCCATTTTCTCCTTATGCCTTCACCCATTACTACTGATGCCTGGGGCGCGCTTGAAGCGCACCGTCAACAGATGGACAGCCGTACCATCCAATCGTTGTTCATTGAGGATCCGGCACGTTTTGATAAATTTAATCTGTATTTAGATGATCTCCTGTTCGATTACTCGAAACAGCGAGTGACTTCTGAAACGATCCAGCTGCTCCTCAAACTGGCCCAGGCTCAGGGGCTAGTTCAGGCGCGTGATCGTATGTTTCTAGGTGAAAAAATAAACTTCACCGAGCAAAGAGCGGTTCTCCACGTGGCTTTGCGAGCGGCACGAAGCGATGTCATTGAAGTTGATGGAAAGAATATAGTGCCTGAGGTTCTCCGGGTACGTGACCGAATGCGAGAACTATCGGAGCGTATCCGTAATGGGGACTGGAAAGGCCACACTGGCCAGACCATCACCGATATTGTGAATATAGGTATCGGGGGGTCGGATCTAGGTCCGGTCATGGTGACCGAAGCTCTAAAGCCTTATTGGAAAGATGGGATGCGGGTGCACTTTGTATCGAATGTGGACGGTACTCACCTTGCGGAAACGTTGAAAAATGTTCAACCGGAGCGGACCTTATTTACAGTAGCGTCAAAAACCTTCACGACTCAGGAGACCCTAACCAATGCTCGTTCAGCACGTAAATGGTTGGTGGGTGCGCTTGGTGAGGCCGCGGTCCCTTCACATTTCGTGGCCCTATCTACGAATGAAGCCGCAGTGAGTGCGTTCGGGATTGATACCCAGAACATGCTTGGTTTCTGGGACTGGGTGGGTGGACGTTACTCCCTCTGTTCGGCGATTGGTTTGCCGATCGCGTTGGTGATTGGCATGGATAATTTTGATGAGCTTCTTGCGGGAGCTCATGATGTTGATCAGCACTTCCGGCGAACCCCACTCGAGAAGAACATCCCAGTGCTCATGGCATTGCTCGGCGTTTGGAATGCAAATTTCTTGGGAGCTGAATCCCACGCTATTTTACCATACGACCAATATCTTCACCGGTTTGCGGCATATTTTCAGCAGGGGGATATGGAGAGCAATGGAAAAGGGGTTGATGCAGAAGGTGCTAAGATCACTAATTATCATACCGGACCAGTGATTTGGGGTGAGCCGGGTACCAATGGGCAACATGCTTTCTATCAGTTGCTTCATCAGGGGACCCGGATGGTTCCGGCTGACTTTATTGCTCCTGCGAAGAGTCATAATCCGCTCGGGGATCATCACCGTATTTTGTTGGCCAATTTCTTTGCCCAATCGGAAGCGTTGATGAACGGGAAATCTTTGGAGGTTGTGCAGGCAGAAATGAGGGACGCGGGGATGGATGCAGATACCATCCGACGTTTGGCGTCCCACCGAGCATTTGATGGAAATCGGCCGTCGAGTAGCATGCTGTTTGAGAAGCTTGATCCTCGCACGCTCGGTCGGCTGATTGCCTTCTATGAGCACAAGATTTTTGTTCAGGGTGTTATTTGGAATATCAATTCCTTCGATCAGTGGGGGGTCGAATTAGGCAAGCAGCTTGCTAAAAGTATTCTCCCGGAACTTGAAGGTGATGCCCCGGTCACCACCCATGATGGGTCAACCAACGCTTTGATTGGACACTACAAACGGCTTCGAAGTCGGAAATAGGCAAGTTCGCACAAATCCTCTTTAACTTCGTGCGGTCTGCGGTACCGTCCTTACCATATGACGTTCGAGTTTAAGCTCCCGGACATCGGCGAGGGTGTTGTTGAGGGGGAGATCGTCAAATGGCTGGTCACGGTGGGTGATGTGGTTGCGGTGGATCAACCGCTGGTGGAGATAATGACCGACAAGGCCACTGTGGTCATCCCGTCTCCAGTGGCGGGGATTGTCACCAGGCTGTACGGTGATGAAGGTGATTTTGTAGCGGTTGGGGCGGTTCTTCTCGAAATCGGTAATGGTGAGCATTCCCAACCACAACCGCTGTTGGGAACGGATCCAATCCCCGCTGACCGAGACATCCTTAAGGGAACACCTACAATTCCTACGGAGGAGTGGGATTCATTGGCTCCAGGCGGAGCATGTACTCGGGTGTTGGCAGCACCGGCGACTCGACGACTCGCTCGGGAGCTGGATGTGGCTATCGAGGTGGTTTCGGGGACCGGTCCTGCGGGTAGGGTGACCTCTGAGGACATCCGTCGATATCATGAGCATGGAGGGAAAACCGATGGGGAGCGCCTGTCCGCGATAGCTCCCAAAACGGCTATGGTCCGGTCCTTGGATCGGGATCCCAATTTGCGCTCTGGACCAGCGTTGGTGGGGCTAGATGCTTCAGACAAGGTTTTTCCCGTACGGGGGGTGCGTCGTAGGATTTGGGACGGGATGACTCGGTCCGCGTTTAGTGCTCCGCACTTCACCTTTGTAGAAGAATGTGAAGTCTCAAAGTTGCTCACTGCTAGGCAGGCACTCAACGTGTTTATCGCTGAGGACGAACCACGACTCACCTTCCTCCCGTTTATTGTGAAAGCGGTGTGTGTTGCTCTCCGTGATTTCCCAGAACTCAACGGACATGTTGATGAAGCTCAGCAAGCATTTATCCGTCGGGGAAACATCCATGTCGGATTAGCAGTAGCGGCGGAGCAGGGACTTACAGTGCCGGTCATCCGGTATGCGGACAGACTATCACTCAAGGCATTGGCTGCCCAAATTCGGCGTTTTGGTGAAGCGGTTCGCACGGGGGGGGTCACGTCGAGTGACCTCGGTGGCTCAACTTTTACCGTCACGTCACTCGGTCGAGAGGGCGGGCTATTTGCTACCCCGATACTGAATCATCCAGAGGTGGGAATCTTGGGTGTACATCGTCTTCAGGAACGTTTAGCCCAGGATGGAGATGGGCAATTGATCACCAACCGCTTTATTAACCTCTCCCTATCTTGTGATCATAGGCTCGTTGACGGGCATATTGCTGCCCGCTTTGCGTATCGTGTGATTGAGTTACTAAGTGAACCCAATCAACTATATTTGGAAATGAGTTAGGTCTCGATGCCGATGTTGGAGCCGTCAATGCTACCCCCCACTGAGACGATGCGGATCATTGACTTCCAAGGAAAAGTTTTGAGAGACATCCCTAAAGTCAGTCGAGCGATCTTACTACGTATCTATCGGGTCATGATGACGGTGCGACTTGTGGATGAGCGAATGCTTATTCTGCATCGGCAAGGGAGAGTAGGGTTTTATGGGGCGTGTACTGGCCAGGAAGCGCCCCCAGTGGCCACCGCTGCAGCACTCCAGGAAGAAGACTGGATCATCCCTGGGCTGCGGGAGGGGGCGGCGATGTTGTATCGAGGCTATCCGCTGGAATTGTATCTGGCTCAGGTTTTTGGCAATGGGTTGGATCCAATGCGGGGCCGCCAAATGCCGTCTCACCAAGCTGCTCGAGCAGTGAGGCAGTTTTCATGGTCGAGCTGTATCGGCACCCAAGTACCTCATGCGGTGGGCGTAGGCATTGCGATGTCTCGCCGGGGAGATGGTAGCATTGCCGTTGGTTTTATGGGGGATGGAGCCACATCAACCGCTGATGTGCACCGTGGTTTGTGGGCAGCTGCTCACTTTCGCTCGAGATGCATACTTATTTGCCAGAATAATTATTGGGCCATATCGCAGCCGATGCGCAGCCAAACCCGCTCTCGCACACTGGCGGAACGAGCCTATGCGTACGGAATACCTTTTGTGCGCATAGATGGAAATGATGCCGTGGCGGTGTATCAAGGTGTAGGGGAGGCCGCAGAATATGTACGAGCGGACAAAGGACCGGTTTTTTTGGAGATGGAAACCTATCGTATGGGTGCCCATTCCAGCGCGGATGATCCTCAACTTTATCGGGACAACCAGGAAGTGGCATCCTGGAAGCAGCGGGATCCACTTGTAAGGCTGTACACATTTTTGCTGGATTCGGGATGGTGGACCGAAACGGAAGATGAGCTCCTTAAGCAAAAAATAGGTCAGTCCATCACTCGATCGCTTGAAGTTTTGGAGCCGTGGCCGATTGCCCCCATAGAGGTGGGGTACGGACGTTGAGCGGGCTACGGGTCCGCAGTGGTGAAGTAGGTGTTTGACGTCGCATGGTTTGCATGACCGCGCATAAAGTAGGGTTTGATACGCGCCTGTCGCGCTGGTGATGCTTTATTACGTAGATAGTCGACGGACTAGCTGAACGGAGGAGTTTCGTCCTCTAGGCTACTTCCCATGTCCGGTCTTGAAGAGCTCCGTGTTCTGCTCGTCGAAGACACCGAGCAGGACATGCCCCTGTTGAAGAGGACCTTTGAAGGAATCGAGTGCGATCGATTCGCTATCGACTGGGCTACGTCGATCAAGATGGCCCGGGCCAAGATCGCTAATAAGCATCATGATGTGGTGCTTGTATATAGTGAGCTCACTGATTCCTGTTGTTTAGAAATAGTCGACAAGCTTCACAAGTTAGCGCCCCATGTGCCGCTGGTTGTACTCACTGAGGCTAGCTCGGATACGCTGGCGACCCAGGTGTTTCGTTATGGGGCCCAAGACTATCTTTCGAAAGATGATCTATCTCCGCAGGTTTTGTTGCGGACAATGCTTTTTGCGGTCGAGCGTCACTGTCTGTTGGGAATGATAAAACGCAACGAGCGTCTGGCTTTGGTTAGGCAATTGTCCGCGGGAGTGGCTCACGAGCTTAATTCGCCACTTGCCCACATTATGACCGAACCCGGTGAGCTACGGCTTGGGTTGGTGGGCAACGATAGGCACTACAGGCTGATGAAGAGCGTGGATCGAACCCTTGAGAGGGTTGAGCATATAGGGCAAACGGTGCGGTCACTCCATTTGTTTTCGACATCCCATAGCCCGCGAAAAGAGTACTTTGATGCGACTAAAGCGGTACAGCGGGCTCGAAGGCTTGCAGATATATCTTTTCGTTATGTGACGGACGTCAGGGAAGATATTCAGCACCTACCGCGAGTCCGCGGGGACCAAGGTCGGTATACACAGGCAATTCTAGATCTCCTCACTCATGTGAGTGAGGTATCTCGCAGAAGGATCAATCAGCCGACTCGAGTGTGGCTAAAGGCCTACGAACGGTCAGGAATAGTGGTGGTGGCTATCGAAGATGAAGGGCCGGTAATGTCATCGGGCCACCCAAACAAACTTTTGGAGCCTTATGGCACCGATCGAATGGTTTCGATGGGGAGAACCACAGGGCTAGTACTAGCTGCAGTGCGAGACGTTGCCCGAGAGCACGGCGGAGGGTTGGAAATCATGAATAGTAAACAGGGTGGTGTCCGATTCGAATTTAGAGTCCCGAAAGCAGAGGTTCGTTCTATGTCTGTCACCAGTCGAACGAGACAGGACCGGAACTCAGGTCATCGTGCGAAGATTCTGTGGATAGATGATGATGTGAGTTTGCTTCGCGCGTTTCAGCGACGGTTGAGCCGGGATCATGATGTTGATGTTTGCGCCTCGGCTATCGAAGCGTTGTCTCGGATCGATAGGGGAGAGCGGTGGGATGTTATCTGCTGTGATCTGATGATGCCGGAAACCAACGGACGTGAGTTTGAAGAAATTCTTTCTGCACGGTATCCCGCGTTGGCAGCCCGGCTTATTTTTGTGACTGGAGGAGGATTAAACGAAGAAGAACGTAAGTTCTTAGAGAATAGTCAGCAACCTAAGCTACTTAAGCCCTTCGATTGGGATGCCTTTCTTCAGACCGTCGAAGAAATCCGTGCATAATGATGGTTACGGGTTCAACGCCAACCGATATGTGCTTCGATTCCCTGATACTTGCCTGTCAGTCAAGTAAGGCTTAGTTAGGCCCGCCCCGGGCACCTGGCCGGACCTAGCTAGAGCGTGTCTTTGAACTCCGGCTGGGGAGATGACGCCGTAGCCCGCGTTTGTGGGGTTCGGCCTCGGGGTGAGGGTGCTGGATGTACGGGGTCGAGGGGCCCGAAGGGGTGGTGAGGCCACCGACCTCTCACAAATGCGGGAAACAAGTTAGAACGCGGTCCGGAGTTTAAAGACACTCCCGAGTTTACATAACTAGGGAGTGTCTTTAACGTGGGTGCTAACTAACGAGAGGGCGGTTGAGGGAATTACTGACTGGTACCAGCTGGATTGTGGGTTAGATAACCATCCCGAGACGACCGCCTAAAGTAGGTATACAGCAAAGACCACTTGAATTGATTCTGTAAGAATCAACAAATGGTCGCGCAGCGCCTAGCCCGGCGTAGAGGCAGGCACTTGGGTTCAACCCAAGTGATTTCTGCTGTATGGTTTGTATCAGAACTTGGTCCGACGAGTGGCGTCGGGGCTAGGAAATGCAAAGGCAGCTACTACTTAGTCCATAAACTACTCGTGGACCGTAGCAACATCGGTACATTCATCCCTTCCCCGAAGACCTCCGGTTAGCCAGCGACCATGTGCACAAGCCATCACACCTTCATGCCTGCCGAGTGCGACGGGCCAGTTGCCCGCTTCCGCCGTGTCCGTTGAGCCCTCCGTTCGACACCACTCTCCCAGCATCTAGCGGCACCACTCGAGCAGCCCAGAGTTCAATCTCTGGTTCGCTATCGACCTGTGTACGTTCCCCACCCATGGTACGCGGGCACTCAAGCCCTACTCCTACGCTCAGCGCTGTGCGAAGCCCATGAGGAGGTCCACGACGTGGCCCCCCGATGTATGCTTCGCACGCAGCGAGCTGTTGCCGGCCTGCCCGGCCCCCGGTTAGCTCGCTGTTACGTCGACCAGCACCGTTTCTCTCGCTGCTCTGGCTGCCCGATTCGAGCCCGGACACTCGCGGCCTTCACTCCCTGGAAGTAGCTCTTCGCAGCGCCCGATCAAGAAGATTCCCCAAGTCTCATTAGGGCGTGTCTTTAAGCTCCGGACCGCGTTCTGACTTGTATTCCACATTTATGATGGGCCGGTGGCCTCGCCTCCCTTTCGCGTCCTTCGGTCCGGTACATCCGGTACCCTCCCTCCGGGGCCGACCCTTCACAAACGCGGGCTACGGCGTCATCTCCGCAGCGGGAGGTTAAAGACACGCCCTGGGGCTTGAGCAAGAAAGGGATGATATTTAGAAGTCCGTGAGAGAACGCACTTGGTAGTAGTGTTTGAGGTCTTGTGGGAAACTATTGTGTGATGCTTATTCGCTGGTGATGAACGACTTCGACAGGCCCCTGGTTGTGTTCCTTCTGAGCCAGCGCTCCTCCAGGCGTTAAGCTAAGGTTTGAGCTTTGGGTGTACGCGTGGATGGTCAAGACAACAAATACGAACGCCGTTCGCTGTTGGCGGGCGTTACGGTAGCGGTGCTAATGATTGCCCAGCAGGTCGGCGCCAAAGCGACCCGCGACGCGTTCTTCCTGTCTGAGCATGGCTCGGCATATCTGCCCCAAATGATGGTCGCCAGTGCGTTGTTATCACTGCTGATCGCAGGATGCATGGCAAAAACCTTGCTGTCGGTAGGGCCAGGCCGATCGGTCATGTGGGCCTTCGCCGCGAGCGCAGGACTTCTGCTTGGTGAGTGGTTCTTTGCTAGCCGCTGGCCGAAGGTTGTTTCCATGGTGTTTTACCTGCACCTGGGGGCGTTGAGCCCGATCGTCATCAGTGGCTTCTGGTCGGTTGTCAATGAGCGCTTCGATCCGCACGCTGCCAAACGGCACGTCACTAGGATAGCGGCCAGTGCAGCAGGAGGTGGAGCCCTCGGGGGACTACTAGCAGAACGCATCACCGCTTCCCTCTCTTTGCTGACAATGCTGCCGGTTCTGGCGGTGCTCAATCTGCTGTGCGCGTTCATCGTGCCCGCGCTGGTACGAGGGGCTAGTCCGGCGACGGCCGTAGATTCGTCAAGCGCCGGGCCGCTGCGTATCTCTGGTTATCTCAAGAAAGTAGCCGCAGTTATGGTGCTCACATCAACAGCGGCGGGGCTCATTGACTACGCAGTCAAGGCGCAAGCCGCCAGTAGTATTACCGAACCCAAGGAGCTTGCAGCCTTCTTTGCCTACTTACACGCGATGCTGGGGCTCCTAGGGTTTGCTGTTCAGTCTTGCGTCAGTGGTAAACTGCTCAAAAGAGCGGGACTCGGGGCAACATTGGCGCTGTTGCCAGGAGCTGTTGTACTCGGAGCCTCCTTAGGGGCGGTATTCACCCGACTCTGGTCCGTCGTTGTGGCCAAAGGCCTGGAGACGAGCGTGCGGAGCTCTGCGTTTCGATCCGGCTACGAATTGTTGTACATCCCGGTTCAACGACGGGAAAAGCGAGCGGCCAAGACTATCATCGACGTGGGCGCCGACCGGTTGGGTGATATCGCGGCGGCGGGGCTAGCGGTGTTGGCGATCGCCTTTGTCCCTCAAGCGGTGGTGCCGTTCACCCTAATAGCCGCGGTCACCGTATCGCTAGTGAGCCTAGCTCTGGCGTTTGCTTTGCAGCGTGGTTACGTATCCGCACTTGCAGCTAGCTTACGCAGTGGAAATCTCGTGTTGGAAGAGATCGCGATCGAAGATGCTACGACGGCAAAGACCCTAGCGGATACAATGGCCCTCAATCGAGACGAGCTGATCGCAGAAATAGAAGTGCTCCGTAGGCAGAGTTCGGAGGATGGTCCAATCGAGGCCACTGAAGACCACTCAGTGACCGCCACCACCCCGCATACTCCTGCTGATACGTATTTTGTCCGTCAGGTGGTGTTACAACGTGCGCACGCACTGCTCAA
>JAHQVK010000171.1 GCA_019634385.1 Myxococcales bacterium
CGTACCGCCAGGTACGCTCGCCTCGTCGTCAGAACGTTTCACGAAAAGCCTGGCTCGATAGCTACACACTGGGCTAAATCAACAGGCTGCTAGCAGGCCATCGGAAAAGTGAGTTAGGCGCTTCGCGGGTCCTTTTTCCGGGGAAGGTCTGGACCGGCTTCGCCTTTCATCGGTTGCATACGCCCGGTATGCGCCCTCTTCATCCGGAGCGTTGCACGGAAGAGATACTACGCGGATCACCCATCCCACTTTTCCGATGGCCTGCTAGTCAGCTAAGGTCGGTTCATTTCTGCTGAGCTGATATATGTGGCGCAACTCATGCTCAGAGCTTGAGTTTTCTGAGCGAAAAAAAATAATATCTGAAAATTGGTCTCCACTTACCGCTGTTTGACTACGGTGAAGTTAAGTCTGGTAGCCATAGTGAAGAACGAAGCAGCAATGCTTCAGGGATTTATAGATACTCACCGGGATGAAGTGGATGAGGTGGTTGTGGTGGATACGGGGTCTTCTGATGATGGGCCACAGATAGCCCGATCCTTAGGTGCTCGGGTGGAAAGCATAACATGGCCAGAAAGTTTTGCTGAAGCACGCAATCGAGCTATAAGCCGGTGTACGGGCGACTGGATATTGATGCTCGACGCGGATGAACGTCTAGAGCCCCAAGATCTACGGGAAATGCGCCCCTTGTTGAGGTCCGATGCGCGGGAAGTGTGGACGTTGATTCAGCGGACCTATTGTGACGATCCTGAACAACTAGATTGGCAACCCTGTGACCAAATCAGTCGGTCTAGGTCTCAGGCGATGGGCTATTATGATGTGCGGTTGGTACGATGTTTTCCGCGGGATCCGTCGCTGGTCTTTGAGGGGATTATTCATGAGCGACTAAAACCTAGCGCACTGAGAGCGGGGTTTGTTGTCCGAGATAGTCAATCCGTTATCCATCACCTCCGCGCGGAGCAAAGCCTTTCGCGTCAGGCGGAGAAGAATGTCTTGTACTTGACGTTGAGCAGAGAAAAGTATCGTCAGCATCCAAACTGTCCCCAGGCTGGCCTGGAATTGGCTGCTATAGCCATGAATAGCGGCTGCCTTGAAGAAGCTAGGGATGTGCTTCTGCCTCTATTTCTTCAGCATCCGGATCATTTGAACCTCGTCCGGCATTTCGGGGTGGTGCTGGTGCGAATGAAGCAGTGGGATAGTGTTGTTGAATACCTCAAACCCTGTATATCCAGGATGAGTTGTGGAAAGTCTACACTACAAGAGTTGGTAGGCTTGGCAGAAACCAAGCGAGAAAACTATCGGGAAGCTATTTCGCTTCTGCGGGATGTGGTTCAAAACCAACCTTTTGCATACCGAGCCTATGTCAATCTGGGTGTGGCTTATGTTGAAATAGGAGAATTCTCGGCGGCGATAACCATGTTGTCTAGGGCGAGCGAGCTTCATCCTCACACCGATCTACCTCTGGTCAATTTAGCCTGGTGCTATCGGCGCATGGGAAAACCTCAATGGGCAGAACCAGTCCTCATGAAAGCGCTCGAACTTAACCCTTCTCGGTGGCAATCTTATGTAGAGTGCTCGCTGTTGGCTTTTGAACGAGGGGCATACCAAGAAGCGGTGAAGTATGCATCACTAGCGAAGCAAATTCCAGAATGTGGTGCCCAAGCATATATCCGCGCGGGTGCGGCAGCAATGGCTTTGGGCGATGAGCAGGATGCTCTCGAGAACCTTCGCCAGGCGGTACAGATAGATGCTAGCTACCAATATCTATTATCCCAGCTGAGTGACACCAAAACGAGCAGCTCTTGGTGCCGTACAGCTGAGCTCACCTGAAGTGAGCTTGTTGTCGCATCAACAGCCGTTTCAAATGGTTGCGGACCACAACAAAACCATGCGTAACCGGAGGAGGCTGAACCTGGGGCTGGTTTCAATATCGATCGGGGGCTACAGCAAAGATCCCTCACAAACGCGGGATACGGCGTCATCTCTGCAGCCGGTGTCTGAAGATATGCCCTAGCAATGCCGCCCAGGGTGTAACCCGCTGGTTGACGTGTATGGCTCATTGCTGTGGAGGCTGACTCATACGGAGCGTACGAATTTCATTCAACTTTGCTTGGAAGGAAGTATTCGAGTGTTCGAAGATGAGGGCGGTCTGGAGGTCTCGTTCCGCATCCGCATAATTGCCCGCACGGATAGCGGCGAGCGCTTTTAACCAAAGCTGACGACCTTGAGTTGTTTCTCCAACGGTTGAATCTCGACGAATTTCGCTCTCACGTTGCTCGGTATATCTTAAGCGCTGCTGTCGGTAGGGACCTTGGATATCTTCCGTATATTGTCGGCGTTTTTGCGGATTACGAAGCGTAACATACGCTTCAGTGACGCGTTTGGCGATGGCTTTGACCGCCTCTTTGAGCTCTTGATCGGGAGAGATAAAGAAGCTATCCGGATGATAGTTCCGTAGGAGTTGATGGTACTTACATTTGAGCTCATCGTGAGAAGCTTCGGTCGTCACGCCAAGCACCTGAAAGTAGTCAAGTCTCGCTAGGTTGCGGGCGATGGCTTTGGTTTCCGCTGCCCAGTGTGGGTGCACATTGGGATCCTCAGTCATGTGGTGTCCTATATTGCTCCGGAACTGAGTTGAACATTACGCTGTTGAGCTATTTTCACGTCATGTTCTGACATACTGGAACCTAGGTTAACCGTGAGGCAGGCGCGTGCCCCAGTCTCGGTATCAACAGCAGAGACATTAACAATACCGTCGTTATCAATCTCAAACGTAACCTCGATGGTTACGTCTCCTCGTTGGGCCACGCGAAAGCCAGTGAATTCGAGTTCACCGAGTAGAACATTTTCAGAGGCGAGATTGGACTCTCCCTGATAGACTCGAATGCGGACTCGCTCTTGGTTATCAGAGGCTGTAGAGAAGCACTTTGTGCGATCAACCGGCACGGGTGTATTTTTGTCGATGATTTTCTCTGTATAACCACCGACGGTGCCTAGTCGTAGTGTAAGTGGGGTAACATCTAACAGATATGTGGCCTGTTGATGGTTGATCAGGGCGTGGGCCTGGATGGCTGCGCCCATAGCTACCACTTCATCCGGGTGGATAGTCGTGAGGGGAGGTCGCTGAAAATAGTGCTGAACGGAGCTTTGAATAATAGGAAGCCGGGTTGGACCACCGACCAGAATGACACAATCGATGTCTGAGGCGGTCAGTTGGGCGCTTTGTAGGGCTTCGTCGCAGACTTTGAACGAGCGTTGCACCAGATCCATGACCATTTGACTGAACTCTGTACGGGACAAGGTAGTATCGAAGTCGTGAGAGTAACCTAGACTGTCTGTGTAGAGTAAAGGAACATGAATATCGACGGTTTCCTGCGTTGATAGAGCTATTTTGGCTTTCTCTGCGGCATCTCTCAGTTTTTGCTGGGCAGTAGGGTTGCCTCGTAGTTCTACAACCTGTTGTTGCTCAACAGTATCTGTCAGCCAGTCGATGATTCGATCATCAAAGTCTTCGCCACCGAGGTATGTATCACCAGCAGTACTCATGACCTCAAAGACATCATCACCAATATCTAAAATGGATACGTCGAAGGTGCCTCCGCCCAAGTCATATAGAACCACCCGTTGATGATACCCCTGACCGAATCCATAGGAGAGGGCGGCAGCGGTTGGCTCATTTATGATCCGTAGCACATCTAGGCCCGCGATTTGGCCGGCATCTTTGGTGGCTTGGCGCTGATTGTCGTTGAAGTAGGCAGGGACGGTGATGACCGCTCGGGTGACTTTTTGGCCTACATATCTTTCAACGATGTTTTTCATCTCCTGAAGGACCAGCGCCGAAATTTCGGGACAAGAAAATCTTCCCGAACCGACACGTATCTCCACGGAATGGTTGCTCCCTTCAGTGATGCGATAAGGCATAGAACCGCGAGCCTTTTGAACTTCCTCCGCAAAGAAGAACCGTCCGATGAGACGTTTGATCGCAAAGATGGTGTTCAGCGGGTTGGTCACCATCAATTTTTTGGCATCGTTGCCAACAATGACCTTCCCATTTTGCGTAAAAGATATGGCGGATGCGTGTGTGCGCTCCCCCCACTCATTTGGGATCACAATTGGAACGCCATTCTCGACGATCGAGACGCAGCTGTAGCTCGTGCCGAGATCGATTCCCATGGCTAACTCCGACAAGTGCCGTACCTCCCGAGGACAAAGACCAATATGTTTACGGTCTCGTGTCTTCTTGGATACAATAGTAGCGCAGGCGGCTGGTACCTGCCACCATCTGGTGGACCCGAGGGGCCTCGCCGGTGTGGAGTGTCTCAACACCGTGAGGGTCTTGCGTAAGACCTCTTGTTGAGGCCCCCTCTTAAGCAGACTCCGCGAACGACTCCAGCGCTGAAATGAGGACGAGCACAGCGGGGTTGTGTGGAGGAAGTACGTTCATGGTTTATCTCGTTGCTACGGTTGCCAACAACGCAGAGCTGATGCCGGCCCTGCTCTTTTCTCTCC
Organism: Myxococcales bacterium; assembly: GCA_019634385.1. Taxonomy (GTDB): domain Bacteria; phylum Myxococcota; class Kuafuiibacteriia; order Kuafuiibacteriales; family Kuafuiibacteriaceae; genus JAHQVK01. The sequence continues at coordinate 4,507 of JAHQVK010000171.1, forward strand.
GAGGTCAGGTGGCAGTGCCTGATATCTTATCAGAGCAGGAAATGTGGGGTGTGGGCTATTTTCTCGACGATCGGGGACTTATTGTACGCAAGCCGGCTAGCTCCCTCGATGAGCGAAATTCTTACAGCATAGCATCGGAGCTGCGAAGCCGCATGATGATCTTGTGCGCGCATCAGGCTTATAGCCGGACGGAGGTTCCACCCTACCGATTTCGGCATTGGCTTTTTGGCTATGTTGGAGACTTGGATGCCTTGGGGCGACTGCAAACAAAGATAATGCCCAAGCTCCCTGATTTTTCGCACGATGTATTGGGTGATGATCATGGGGGGCGTCTTGCTCATGCCATGTTTCTTGCTGAGTTACACCGGGCGGGCGTGCTCGAAGACGTTCTTGCTGAACCAGTGTTGCTGGGTCAGGCTTTGGAGAAAACGGCGACCACCCTACTACGATTAGCTCCCGAGGCTGGGGTTCCGGAATTGCGTGCCTCTTTTGTGGCGAGCAATGGTCGCATGATGGCTATTAGTAGGGTGGGGTATCCTCTATGGATACGGGAAGTGGATGGACTCGAGCGGCTACCGGAAGGACCGGTTGACGAAAATCTTCATGACTTCCAGGAAGTGGCGGCTGCCCTGCAGCGTTTTCGCGCATACGCGATCGCTATGGATGTTTTGCCGGATATGTCGGCTTGGAGGCCTATGAGTAGCCGAGGCACCACGGTGGTAGATGCTGCGTTACAGATGGTGGAATTGCCGGTCCAGGGTTAGACAAAGCCGAGGTTATCGCGGTTGGTACTGGGGCCTGAAATTGTTATGAGCTGAGAGAATGGAGAGTGGGTCATTGTCCTCACCCCTAACCCTTCTGGGGCCGAGTGTGGCCGCAGGTATGCTCAGTTTTGTCTGTGGTGGCGGAGGGCTTAGTGTCTATGCGCTGACGGGTAGCTATATAGGGGCTCTTGTTGCGATAGGTTTGTGTGCGGTTGGGGTGGGCGTGGGTGTCTACTTTCGATGGAGTCGCCCACTAACATTTGTTATCGCCTCGTTCAGTCAGGGTGAGGATCATCAAGCGTTCGGACCTGGTTTGATTCGTGTGCTGTACTATCGGCTGCAAGCAGAACGTCAGCGACAGGAAGTCATGCGCCGAGAAACGGATGAGAAGTGGCAGCGGGGAATTACTGACCTGGTGAACGATCGTTCCCTTGAGGGACAATCTTCGGAAATGCGGGTGCTGCTTGAAGACCTTCTCCTTGCACGGGATGAGCATCGGCGGTTGTTTGCAGAGGATATCAATCGCTTAGTTCGGTCCCACGAGGCTGCGCGGGAGGTGAGCTTTGAGCTTAAGCGGCGAATCAAGAAGGAAGAAGAAACGTGGGGTGTGGTTCTTGAGGCTGCTCGCCGGGCAGAAACCGGTCTCGCCAGCATAGGTCCGGAGCTGGTCGAGAGATGTTCGAGAGAGCGAGAGCGCTTGGATGCTTTTTTGTCTGCGACGGATAGGTTTCGTTCTGGTGTGGAGCGTTTGGCTTCCCAGTCGGACAGTTTGGCGGCACAAGCCTCCCGAGCGACCGATAAGGCGGCCCAGGAAGTCGCTCGGGAGGCTCGTCTGGCTCGGGGTGAGCAGGGGCCCCCGCTGGAGCCGCCACCGCTGCGTACTTGGGCGGCCAACCTAGAGACTACGGCTCGTGAACTACGGCGACTGGTGGCAGAGCTCCGACATGCTCCCAAACTGACCCCCGCGGAGTGGATCGGACTGAACCGAGAAGCACTGGATGCCTTAGTGGCATGCGGACAAAGCACCGCCGCGGTGGTGACTGCGCACGATAGTCTGCTGCGGGCGGTTTCGGCTTGGTTCGAGGCCCATGAAGAAGATTTACGTCCTCTTTGGGGGCGTCTGAAGAAATCGGGCACGCGGGACCCATGGTCGTTGGAGGCCTCGGGTCCATCGATGGCCAGCCTCATAGCCGAGTTGGAAGGAGCGGCTGAGAGGGCGAATGCGCGGATTGAGGTGGCTGCATTACGAGCTGCCCAACTCCTACGCTCCACCACTTAATATCTCACAAACTCTTTACTCTTCTAATTCCTTAGGAGATGTGCGCCATCAGGGCCTGTCTTTGCCCTCCGGCTGGGGAGATGATGCCGTAGTATCCCGCTGGTGTGAGAGGTCGGCCCTGGAGAGTACGGGATGTACCCGGCCGAGGGGCCCGAAAGCGTGACGAAGCCACCGACCTCTCACTAACGCAGGAAACAAGTCAGAACGCGGACCGGAGGTTAAAGACACGCCTTAGCAGGCCATCGGAAAAGTGAGTTAGGCGCTTCGCGGGTCCTTTTTCCGTGGAACGTCCGGACCGGCTTCGCCTTTCATCGGTTGCCTACGCCCGGTATGCGCCCTCTTCATCCGGAGCGTTGCACGGAAAAGATACTTCGCGGATCACCCATACCACTTTTCCGATGGCCTGCTAGGGGCTGTGCCGGGGCTTATGGTCTTTGATGGGTTCGAAGACTGAGGAAGAAGCCCGGTTGACTCCTTCCTTGGTCGGATGAAGGCTCCGGCGACAGATGCTACAGAGTATGACGGGATTCGGCCGTGGTGATGCTGAAAAGGAGGGCTACAAAATCACAGTAGAGATTCGTTCGCTTAACCATCGATACTGTGACATTCGGACCAGTTTACCCCCCCAGCTGATGCGTTCCGGAGGCGTGATGGAGCGTCAGATAAGAGGGCGATTTTCTCGAGGGCGGTTGGAAGGAAATGTTTCGCTGCTAAGAGCGCCTACCGCTGGGGCTGCCCCACAACTTAATGTTGAGCTGGCGCGATCGTATTTCTTGGCGTACCGTCGTCTGGCGACTGAGTTGGGTATGGTGGATGAGGTTGGACTCCAGATGGTGTTGAATGCACCAGGAGTTGTTGTCATCCCTCAGGATGATGAACTGGAAGCCGAAGGACTTCAGGCCCTTTTGTTGGAAGCTCTGGAGCTGGCTCTTGTCGAGCTGGAGCAGATGCGCTTAGCCGAAGGCACTCAGTTACGTAGCTTCATAGGTGAACGTGTAGAACGGATGAAAAGTCTCATCGGTGAGGTATCGGCACGCATTCCGGAGTCAATTGAACAGAAAAAACGGCGCTTGGAATCCCGGATTTGCGAGCTAAACTCTGGCTCTAGCATTGATTCTGAGCGTTTGGCCCAAGAAGCGGCCTTATTGATTGATAAAATAGATATCACAGAGGAAATTGAGCGGATAAACGCTCACATTCAGCATATTGTAAGTATTCTTGACGAGCGAGAACCCGTTGGACGGAAGCTGGACTTCATCGTTCAGGAGATGAATCGAGAGGTGAATACCATCGGGTCAAAATGTGCCGATGCTACTATCGCTCACGCAGTTGTAGAGATGAAGGCGGAGCTGGAGCGGTTTCGGGAGCAGGTTCAGAACGTGGAGTAGGAATCTAAGTTATGTACCAAACCAAAGGCATACCTATTGTTGTCTCAGCGGCTTCAGGCACTGGCAAAACTTCTCTGTGCCTCAGACTTTTAGAAACCTTATCTCATGCTGCGCGAAGTATTTCTTATACAACCCGGCAGCCCAGGGGAGATGAGGTGAATGGGAGGGACTATCACTTTGTTGATGATGCCCGTTTTGATCGCATGATCGAAGATAATGAGTTTCTCGAGTGGGCTTCGGTATTTGATCGACGCTATGGTACCGGATTTCTCGCGGTGGATCAGCAGCTTGCGGGCGGGGTAGATGTTCTACTGGATATTGATGTTCAGGGAGGTATTCAGATTAAAGAACGTTGGCCACATGCTTTGACGATCTTCTTGCTGCCACCTTCGATGGACGAACTTCGGCGCCGACTGCTCAACCGGGCGACGGAAGCGGAAGAGGCGGTGGAACAACGTCTTGCAGAGGCGCGAAAAGAAATCGATCAGGGCCAACAGTACGACGTTCTCATTGTGAATGATGATTTTGAACAAGCGGCCGCAGATCTCCGGGCGATCATTCGCGCAGAGCGGATCCATAACTGTCGACCAAACTCGTTAGTTCAAGTGCTTTTGAATACTTAGAGGAAATATCAACCTGAGAGAAATTTTTCTTCCTTTGCTATTGACGACACCAGCAGAGATCCCTATAAGCCCCATCACGTTTCGCCAACGCATAGGCGGCCTAAGAAACGAGCAACAAATGACAACGCTACAATGAACGTAGCGAACCATTGAGTAGACTTCAATGCGTCGTCTGTTGTGCGCTTTGTAGGCGTGTTCGAACTTTGAAAACTGAATAGCATCTTGAGATAAGTTGGTCTCGAGTCGATGAATAACTAAGCGGGTCTAGTCCACCCGCATAGGATACAAGTATCTCTAATTTAATTGGAGAGTTTGATCCTGGCTCAGAGCGAACG
>JAHQVK010000172.1 GCA_019634385.1 Myxococcales bacterium
CAGGTTTATCATTTGAGATTCACACGGCCAACGTGGAGTACAGCTGGACCGACAATTTCCTATTCAACAATAGAGATAGCCGATCTGCGGCAAAAGTTGTTCTGTTGAACAATCAAGTTGGCGAGACCGAGCCGGATGTTGCAACAGTGCGCGACTCAGTTGGTGAGCCGACCAACCCATAAGGTGGTACAAATAGTCAAGGATTGTGTAGTGCAATGGCTAAGAATAGATCTATTTTATCTCAAAGAAGGGCTAAGAAACGACGCGCTGCTGTTCGGTGGATTCTGATCAGTATTTCTATAGTTTTATTTTGCGTACTCATATTTCCTAACTTTCGACGTCCTCGAAGAGCTTCCGCAGAGCCGGTGCCCACCTGGTTGCGTGCTTTGCGAGCAGTTGAGCCTATTCCAACCTTCCTCCATCGAGTAAGTGATGTCAGCGAGCCTCGAAGAGCCTACTTTGGTGACCAGGAGTTATTTTACAGAGTTCAAACTGTTGATCAGTCTCCTGACCACGTCCTTAATTTCTACCTCGACAAATATAGGGGGGCAACGACCCACTTTCTCGACAAAGTCGTCTCCGAGTCCATCCAAGGTACTGATGCTCTGTCTCAAGACCATTTAGATACGCTTGAGAAGGGCCTGATAGTTCGGGGTGATGGACAACGTTTTCTAGGTGTTCTGGATCCCGTGGACCGTCAAGCCACCAAGAAACAGCTTTTGAATCGGCTCGCCAAATTTCACCAGACGGGTAAGCTCGGTGAGCTGTGGGTCGGCCGGATCATACATATATTTCCAGTGGATGAGTTCGGCTCACGGGTTGTCTCTATTTGGACCTCAGCAGACTTCAATATCAAAACCCTGCACAAAGCTCTGACAAATCCTTCCTTCATAGATCCTAAGCTGCCAAGACCGAAGAATGCGGAGCTTGTCCTAAATTTCCGGCTCCCAGATGAGGATCAACCGGGCGCTTTGACAGTGGTACATGCACCGATGAGCCATAAACAGGCTGGGGTCGTATTCACTCGAGATCTGGAGAACATGGGTTGGTCGCAGACCCCAAGCCTAGTGAAGTCTACTTTCCTTAGGTCTTTTTCAAATGAACAAAACCAAGAGATTCAGTTGGCCATCAGAGAAGACCCAGACTCACCTGCTTATAGTTTTATCTCTATGTTGCAATGGGATCAGAAGGATTAACCAATGAAAATGCCGCTAATGATTCTTTCGTTGGTAATGGCCGGCTTAGCTGGTTATCTTATGTGGATGTTTGGGAGAAGTCTCGAACAACAATATCAACCGGGACAGCCAATTTCGGTACTTGTAGCTAATCGGAGTTTACAACCTCGCGCCCGCCTCAAGAAGGGTGATCTCATCGTACGATCCATACCTGAAAACTATGTCCACCCTACCGCAATTCGTCAGGGAGAGTTTTTGGACGTAGAAAATCAAGTCTTAGCCAACGGATTGGTTGTGGGTCAACCCTTACTATGGTCAGATATCGAAGGAAATACAGATCAAAGCCGCAGCCTCGGCGACTACCTAAAAGACTCAGAACGAGCTCTAACCATTAGGGCAGACTCAATTTCCTCGGCGGGCGGTAACTTGCGTCCCAACGACCGAGTAGATGTTCTCGCTACTCTATCCAAACCACGCACAGGCGAAGAAGTAATGGTATCTCTACTGCAGAATGTGACCGTTTTAGCCACCGGTCGGAGAATTGGTAACTCTCGAGCTCCAAATGTAGGATCCCGAAAAAAGGGATCTCATGAAACAGTAACATTACTCCTACATACTGCAGAAGAGGCTCAACTACTCTCCTTTGCTCACCACAAGGGAAATCTTACTCTTGTTGTCCGAAATCCGAACGATATTGAATCCAGCCAGCCGGAACCCGTTGGATACACAGCGATCTTTGGCGAAGAGCGCAAACAAATTCAAGCCAGACGCGATAAGAGAATAAAAATTCTCCGCGCAGGAGCACAAAAATGAGGTCCCACACGGCGTTGCCCACCCTTACCCTACTCATACTTATCTCTGGATTCTTAGATGCTCTGTCAGCTCCTCACGCCTTTGCACAGGTTCAAATCAAGCCGGACAAGGAAATACATCTAAATATCAATGAAGAGATGTATCTCCCCGGTCGGCGCGTGCAAAGTGTTTCTATTGGAAATAGTAGCATTGCCCAGGTTAAGATATCTTCGTCTCCCCACGCCGTCATTATAGGGGGGCTATCACCCGGAAGCACAACTCTCACTCTAATAAAGACAGGCGGCAGTCGCACAGTTTATCGCATTGTCGTCCACGGTATTGACCTGCAAAAGCTAGTTACGGAGATCGAGACCATGACCCAGGGCATCGAAGGGGTCGTTGTACAGGCCCTGGACCGAGACCGGGTGCGTATCGATGGCTCTGTCTACTCTCAGCGGGACCTAACGCGAGTCCAGAGAATCACTGAGTTCTATGCCCCCAATGTACTTAACTTGGTTGAACTAGATCCCCTCTATGTCAAGTCGGCCAAAATGATTGAGGTGGTGTTTAACTTTGCTGAGGTTCGAAAGAACAATGACGGCAATTGGGGCATCAATTGGGCAAATGGGCAAATTGGAGGTGACGCGAGCGCTGACGGTCTTATCATTCGGCAAAACTCAGCCCCCACCACAACCAATTCGCTTGAACTTCGGTTTCAGGGAATATTCCCAGTTGCCATCAACTACCTGACTGCACGAGGTCACGCAACTATCTATGATACCCACCGAGTCCTAGTTGGTGATTCCCAAGAGGCTATTTATGAAGCTGGTGGACAGCTCAACGTTGTGGCTGCCGGTCTCAATGCTGGTGAACTACGAGCGATTCCCTTTGGTACCTTGCTCAAGGTTAGGCCCAGGATCGGTCGAACTGGGACCCTAGAACTCAACATCAACGGGGAAGTGAGCGCCCTCGACAATTCGAATATTGTTAGCGGAATTCCTGCACTACTGACCAATCGGGTCCAAACGAGCGTGATTGTAAAGTTGGGTCAAACAGTTGCAATCAGTGGCCTCGTACGGCGCGAGGATGCTAATGCAATCAACGGCATTATTGGCCTCAATCGTATTCCTATTCTTGGCTATTTTTTCCGGTCAGACAATTTCCGGAATCGCCGAACCGATGCGGTTCTTTTTGTTACCCCAAGGGTGGTCGAATATGGAAGTAGTCATCATAAACAACAGGTGGATCGGGTGCTATCAAGAGTTCTAAGGTACCAAGATGAATAGCCTTTGTATCATCAACCCTTATCCTTAGGCTAGTAGTCTGCCAAATCCTACTAAGCTCGCGTCACGTTTTGGAGTTGTTATGAGCCGATCGCCTGTTCCATTTTGTCTCCGACTAGAAGAGCCTGGTAAATCTCCCAGATATTTCTCGCTCAAGCCCGACGTCCCCTATATCCTTGGCCGTGACCCTCGCAAAAGTACCATCGTTGTCCAAGATCGCGGGGTATCGCGAAGACATCTCCGCCTCAAGGCGGATACCGATTGTGTGATTGTCGAAGATCTTGGAAGTAGCACCGGTACCTTTCTTTCAGATGGAACACAGCTTAGCTCCGCTGAGTTCGGTATTGGTGATGGTATGGGCATTCTCGTTGGTAGTATCCGCGTATATATTCTTGACCAACGACAACTACCTATCAAGGAGGCAGTTGAACCTACACCCAGTCCCTCGCCAACCAAAAAAACTCCTCCATCAGCCAGATCTTCGACAACTGCTGAGGACGAACAAACTATCAACACATCGGGCGTAAAGCCAGATACGGAGAAAAGCGGACAGAGATATCTTCAACTTATGCGCCAAGTCCATAAAGAATTGTTGGAGCGACTTGACCTCCGTAGAGGGCGAGAGTTAGCCGTCTCCGACGATGAGCTCAAGCAGCAGGTGCAACAAACGATTGAGGAAATAGTTGATGCTGTAGATCAAACTCAGTTCCCTAACCCCGAATTTCGCCGAAAACTAATCAAAGAGGTGCTCGATGAAGCGGTGGGACTAGGTCCGCTGGAAAGCGCTCTCGCAGACCCTGCGGTCAGTGAAATTATGGTTGTGGACCGAGAGCATGTATATGTGGAGAAAAGTGGTAGAATAGTCAAGCTTGATACTTTCTTTACTTCCGATGATGCGATCAAAGCAATTATCGAACGCATTGTGAGCCCACTTGGACGCCGAATCGATGAAGCTCAACCATTAGTTGATGCTCGTCTTAAAGACGGCTCGCGCGTAAATGCGGTTATCAAGCCTCTAGCACTCAAAGGACCTTGTATCACCATCCGAAAGTTCTCCAAAAAGCGCATCACCATGCAAGATTTGGTGACTCGCGAGGGTGCCTCTCCCGAAATGGCTCGCTTTTTAGAACTAGCGGTGAAGTGCAAAAAGAACATCATAGTATCCGGGGGAACCGGCTCAGGCAAAACTACGTTACTCAACATCTTGTCCTCATTTATCGATGACTCCGAGCGAATCATAACCGTCGAAGACGCTGCCGAACTACAGCTCGATCAAGAACATGTCGTTTCGCTCGAAACTCGGCCGCCTAATTTGGAGGGCCGGGGGGCATTTACTATTCGAGATTTAGTCAAAAATGCCTTGCGCATGCGACCCGACCGGATTGTGGTAGGTGAGTGCCGTGGTGGTGAGGCCATAGATATGCTCCAAGCTATGAACACTGGACATAGTGGTTCACTAACTACCTTACATGCCAATTCTCCACAGGAATCCATTACCCGCCTTGAGTCCATGGTGATGATGTTTTCGGGAGGGGATCTTCCTGTTTTGAGTATACGACAGCAGATCCAAGAAGCCATCCATGTCATTGTTCAGCAGACCCGCTATAGTGATGGTTCTCGCCGCATTTCACACATCAGCGAAGTTATTGATACGGAGGATAGTGGCGAAGTTGTTGTTAGAGATCTTTATAGATTTCGTACCCAAGCAGGCAGTCAGCCGGATCACATAGTAGGGACGTTCAAGCGAACTGGTTATATTCCATCTTTCTACGGCGAGTTCTTGGTCAACGGCTTCGTTAAATCGGGTGACTTTCTATGACTTGGAAGACGTTTATCGATCCCTTATGGCTCGGTGCCATTCTATTGTTCAGTGGAGCAGCGCTGGTTCTGATCTACGCTGTACGCGATCAATTCATTTCTTACTATAGCTCGTACAAAAGGACCTATTTTGAAGATGTTCAAGCGCTACTTATTACCAATTTCTCTAAGCAAGATGTTAACATCGTCTATCGAAACAATTGGCTGCTTGTATTTGTCGGAATGGTTGTTGGTCTTGTACTCGGACTAGGTCCAGTGAGGACCGCCATCATCTGCCTATTGATCTACTTCATTCCGATCATATTACTACGGAGAGATGCTGTGCAACGACGCAAACTCTTTGAAAAGCAGCTTGATGAGATGCTGGTAATCATGAGCAATGCGCTTAAAGCAAAACCCTCCATGCTGGAAGCCATTCGGTCCGCCCAAGAAGCTATGACTGCCCCATGCGCAGAGGAACTTAGCCTAGTTCTAAGCGATGTAAGGCTGGGTGCAACCATAGATGAAGCCCTCGAGCGCCTGGGAGCCAGAATGCGTAGCAAAGACTTGGACATGATCCTTGCCTCGACTGCGGTCGCCCGCAAGGTCGGCTCCAACGTTGCCGAGATGCTGGATGAAATCGCGAAAACACTCCGGGAGGTCCAACGTCTACAAGGTGTTATCGACACCAGTACCGCAGAAGGAAAGATGCAAGGCAAAGTGATGGGCATGCTTCCGGTCTTCTTGGGAGGGGCCATATACATGATCGAGCCCAAGATGATAACGCCCCTTTTCACCACCAACTTAGGCATCGCGATACTGAGTGTTATTATCCTCCTTGAGCTTGTTGGCGTTTATCTGATGTATCGTGTAGCGGCGATAAATGTGTGAATACTATGACGTACTTCGTAGCCTCTCTTGTTATTGGTTTTTTTGCAGTCTTCGTGTTGGTCCACGCGCTCTTAATTGGAGGCCGTGCATTACCCGAGCCTCATGGGTATCAAGCCCGAATGCGGCAGACGACTCTCGACTCATCCCTTATCCTCCGGATAATCGACCCGTGGGTTCGACTATTTGCCGCCCAAAGTCCGCTAGACAAATCTTCCAAGTATGTTGATTGGGTCAAAAAAAAACTTGTACATGCCGGCTATCCTATGGGTTTTAGCCCCCAAGAGTTCATTGCATTCTGCCTGATAACAGCCATCGGAGGGATCTTCGTGGGTGTCTATCTCTCTGGTCTGAGTGGAGAACCACAACTCGTTTTGATTACAATTTTGGCTCTTGCTGGCTTCATCTGGCCCCATTTTTGGCTCATGGAGTCAGCCGGTCAGCGTCTTGTTCAATTTGATCGAGAATTACCCTACGCCATCTATTTGGTTGTGTTATCCATGGAAGCGGGTCTCACGTTTCCTCTGGCGGTCCGTCGGTACGTAGAGCTTGCTACTCAAGGGCAGTCTGTCGTCCGAGAAGAACTCTCGCTTGTCCTAGCGGAAATGGACATTAACCGCACTATGCGCGAAGCACTTCAATCTATGTTCGAACGAATGCCGAGCGAAATGCTCCGCACCCTGGTGGTAGCCGTCAATCAAGCGGAAGAAATGGGAAGCCCGCTTTCCGGAGTTTTGCGAGATCAGGTCACTGTTATTCAAAATCGCCGCAGTCAACGCGCAGAGAAGCTCGCCAGTGAAGCCAGTGTTAAAATATTGGCCCCGTTGATGTTTATTTTTGCTGCAGTGTTTCTCGTTCTCTTCAATTCACTTATCATACGAGCCTGGACCGAGGGACTTTTTTGACTGAGGAAGAGCCAATACTCATCATTCGCTGGGACGGACATGAAGAACAGGTTTCTCTTGAAGCAAGCCAGGACCTGTTGCTGGGAAAAAGCGCATCAGCAAACATCGTATTGGACCATCCAACGGTTTCGACTACCCACGCGCGGATATACAAACGCGATGATGGGTGGTGGATTGATGACCTTAGGGGCAACCGAGATGGAGAAGGAACGTACGTCAATGGGCAACGGGTTGACACCGTCCCACTCTCACTGGGGGATATCATTCTACTCGGTGCTGTAACCATAACGTTTATAGCCTCAGGCCAGTGCGCGGACAGTCAACTCACCATCGAACTCACTGACTCTACGGTTCGCACGTTTGAACAATGGCTCTTGCGGGTTCGCGAGTCGGAGTACAATTCCGGAACACCAAGCCAGCTCTCGGACACCATCTCTGATGGCCCCCTACTTCCCGAGGCTCCGGCGCCAAAGAAGCCTCCGGCGCCAAAGAAG
>JAHQVK010000173.1 GCA_019634385.1 Myxococcales bacterium
AGGCTTTTCGTGAAACGTTCTGACGACGAGGCGAGCGTACCTGGCGGTACGCGACCGAGGAGAGACTTCTTGTGGTCAGGATGTTTCACGGAAAGACCGGCCGAGAGATGCCTGCAGGGCTAGATCAACAGGCTGCTAGGGGTGTCTTTGCACTCCGGCTGCGGAGATAGCTTGTATCCCGCGCTTGTGAGAAGTCGGTCGCTTCACCACCCTTTCGGACCCCTCATAGGCGAGTTTACACTTATCATACAGCCGAGCTCGCTGGAATAGCCACCAAGCTTGTAGCAGTTACATTCCGCTTTGTCTCTGTGCGCAATCAATAGGAGACTTTGACAATTAGAGGAGCCTCAACTGATCTATTTACAACCCAAAACCACCTTACCATAGGTTGCCATAGATATCGACACGTTCGTCTATCCCACCTTGTGTACTCTTGAGACTTTGCACGAAACTTGTTGTCCAGATACAGTGTTCGGACATGATCGCAACGAACGCCAAAGCCCCCCATCCGGATGAAAAACCTCATGCCAACAGCTCCCCTCTTGTGAAGTTTCCCCCGCCGATCATCTTCGGCCTCAGTCTCCTCCTCGGTCTATTTATCAACCAGCTGTACCCACTGAAGATATCCGGATTCTGGATACGTAGTACAATCGGACTTTTGTTTCTATGCACTGGTATTTTGCTGTTAGCAACCGCTACCATTAGTTTTCGGAACTCTGGCCAAGATCTAAGACCTTGGACTCCCAGTCCCAGCCTTATCACTCATGGCCCATACCGGTTCACCAGAAATCCGATGTATCTAGGGATGGCACTCATCCAAGCTGGCATTGGATGCCTCTTTGACAACCTTTGGATATTTTTCCTTACCGGAATTTCCATACTCATTGTCCAACGCCTTGTGATCTATCCGGAAGAAAAATACCTGCTAGAGACATTCGGTGAAAGCTATGTATCGCTCTTGCGATCCACACGTAGATGGTTCTGAGCAGCTTACTATCAATACATCCGGGGAGAATCAGCCGGATCCTGCTCCGGAGCTCGGTAAATTTGTCGCCACACCTGGTGGGACTAAATGCGCGAACCAACAACAAAGCCATCCATAACTACGGCTAACTTCGAAGTCAGTGTAGAAACTATGACGAGGTTTCTGTTTAGACTAAATACGCAGACTCGGAGAACAGCTAGCCATGGCTACCGGACCAACCGACTACCGATACAGCAGAAATCCCTTGGGTTGAACCCAATTTCCTGCTTCTACGCCGGGCTTTGCTGTATTATAAGCCTGAACCCCCAAACGAAAGAGCTCACACCGGACACCAGTGACCACGGACATCCTAACAGCCTGTTGATCTAGCCCTGCACGCATCTATCGGCCGGTCTTTCCGTGAAACGCCCTGACCACAAGAAGTCTCTCCTCGGTCACGTACCGACAGGTACGCTCGCCTCGTCGTCAGAACGTTTCACGAAAAGCCGGGCTCGATAGCTACACACTGGGCTAAATCAACAGGCTGTTAAAGTGGTGATCAAGAGGTATTTGTTTTGCTCGGCGAGCAAAGCTTAGGGATAGTTATTCTGGCTTCTGCACCGCACACGGACCTAAAAACTGAATAGTTCAAACTTATGTTCCAATCTTTGCTCCCATTCTTGGCAGTCAAAAAACTGTATAGAACGATGTCCCTTCAACACACTATGTTCAACCGCTGATGGAGCCTCAGTTAATCCTCAGGCGAAACACAAAGTCTCAATGAATATTGGCTCAACTATGGCTTATCACCCATTTTTGTGGAACCTTGCTCCTTCAGCTCAGCACACGGGCCTATTCGAAGGAGTAAATCCGCCAACCAAATCGCAGCCACCAGAGAAGGGATCTTCCTTAACTACGTTCGTGAACGCGAAGACCCGAAAACGAACGTTATGTATCTTCTCCTCTTGCTTCAAAAGCGCAGCCTGCTATGGTGTTTGGATTAACTACGAAATTTGGTTTTTTGGACAAGAATCGGGACTATGCTTGACTGTCATTGCGCAAGCATCGACTTATCCGCTTCCACAGCTTGGCATCCCTGAGGATGGGCACGGGGTTGGAACGCCATAGGCCAGGATGGTCAAGGCTTTTCTTTATTGGTGAGACTATGCGGATACTTGTGTGTTGGAGCGGGGAACAGAGCCGATTAGTGGCCATTGCACTCAGTCGCTGGCTATCTGCTGTTCTACCCCCGATTCGGCCGTGGCCCGTGCAAATCGCTCCTTCACCCACCTATGACGACGAACCCCCTTGCGGATTACAAACCATCATCACCATGATGGTAATTACCCGTGACAACCTATCTATGCTCGCAAAAACGGAAGAGCTTCCGGACACAATGGCAGTGCTGGTAGATCTTGAGAAGGACGAGCTTGATGGCTCGTTGCGCGCCTACCCAGCGTGGGTGCTCAAAGAATCAGCATTTGTAGATATGATGCTCACGCTCAACTATATCGTCGAACCTCCCCACGCTCGCACCCGCGTGATCCATCGAGCGCGATGGGTCTGGCATCGCATCCAAGCTCAGCTACAGGTGGTTCTCGATCCCCCTTTTGGATGTAAGCCCACTAGCGGGCAACGCTCTCAGTCCACAGCGAGGAACCATCTGGTCACCGCCGCTCCTCCATGCCTCCAGGCCTCATAGTTCGTCATCCTACGGCAGTCATCCCGCCGGGATAAGCTAACCATCCTCAGCTGCCCACAGTTCGTGTTTGCCGAGTGTAAGTAGAAGAAAGTACCATAGGGTCCAAAAGCCCCGCTTATGTTCGAAATTACTGCTGACTTGGACACCCCTGTGTCCGTATTTATGAAGCTTCGACCACTTCGTCCATATTACCTACTAGAGAGTGTAGAGGGTGGTGTGACCCAGGGACGCTACTCATTTCTAGGCTTTGGTGAAGCTCGCGAGACCATTCTATATGAACGAGACAACGCCGCGCTGCGTAAAGCATTGGCGATGGCTCCGCGTTGGAGCAATCACAGTTCAAACGGTACGTACGCCCCTTTTCCCGGGGGTTTGGTGGGGTACACCGGCTACGACTATGCAGATGGCCAGGCCACAGGAACGCTACCCCTTGCCGGTTATGTAGCCACGTCATCGGTCCTGGTCTTCGATAACGTCCGGCGTTCGATCACCCTTCTTCATCATGGCTCACAGACCGAAGCCACTCGGGTTCGAGACGACGTTCTTACGGCGCTGCGCAGATCACCGCCACCAACCGATCCCCTCATCAGCTCCGAACCCCAACCCAATATCACCGCCGACGCCTACAGCACCCTTGTTACCCAAGCCCAACGACACATTTCTGCTGGGGAGCTAGAACAGTTAGGCCTCAGCGTCACCTTCACCGGAGAGGCCACTGGGGACCCATTCACCGTATACCGAGCTCTTCGTACCCTGAACCCTTCTCCTTACCTGTACTACATTGATCTCGCTGGGGTGCAGATCGTTGGCTCTTCCCCACAGGCGCTCATTCGAGTGAATGAGCGTAAGGTCTCGCTCCGACCGATTGCCGGCACTCGACCTCGGGGCAAAACACTCGCCGAAGACGTTCAACTCGAAGCAGAACTACTGGCTGATGCAAAAGAAGCCGCTGAGCACGATATGTTGGTTGAAGTCGCGCGCCAAGCACTTAAAAATGTTGCTGAATCAGACACCATCAAAGTTCATCCCTACCGTACCATTGAACGGCATAGTCATGTGATGCACATGGTCAGCGGCGTAGAAGGAGACCTCGCCCCTAGCTATGATGCTATCGATGCCCTCCAAGCGGTATTTCCGGCGGGGACTACAGTGGGAGCACCCAAAACCACCGCCCGAGCACTTCTCAAACAGCTAGAGCCTTGTCCGCGAGAAATCTACGCGGGTACCGTCGGTCTCATAGGTCACAACGATCACATGGACCAGGCCATTGCGATCCGAACCATGTGGTTTCACGAGGGAACCTACCGTTACCAAGCAGGCGCAGGCATTGTTGCAAGCAGCTCCTCCAAAGCTGAGTACGAAGAGTGCCATGCTAAAGGGCGAGTGCTCAAAGAAGCGCTGAGACAAGCCAAGTGTTTTGGTAACGAACTTCTACAATAGAGCAGTACTTGCCTCCTCATGCCCACCATGCGCTACAAACAGTCTTCGTGTTCTCGTGCTCAAGCGAGTGGAGTCGCCCATGAACAGTAAGCCCGAGTCTGACTCTGACGTCTATTCCACCGCCGGGGGGATAGTGGTTCACCGACAGGCAGAAACCTTGTCTTCAACCCGCATCATTAACGATATTGCCCAGCGCCTGGATCAAGAACGCGGGGTGCTTCTCACTTCCGATTTTGAATATCCGGACCGGTACATTCGAGTTTTTCGAGGCTTTTGTTCCCCACCTCTCGCGATTGTTGCCCGAGGGCTACAATTGGATATCACTGCCTTAAACGAACGCGGTCTTGTGCTGCTCAATGCTGCCGTTCACATGCTTGAAGACACGCCCCACGTTTCTCGCATCGCTCTAGAAGCTCGGCGGGCCCGATTTGTGGTCACGAAGGATAACAACTCGTTCACCGAAGCCTTACGCATGCGACAGCCCTCAGTATTCACTATCGTAAGGGCCTTGATGGCTGGTCTTGCGGGGCCGGACGACATCCTTGGGCTATACGGATCCTTTGGCTACGACCTTGTCTTCCAGTTCGACACCATGACCATGAAACACCCGCGGAGCTCAGCTCAGCCGGATATGGTCCTCTATGTTCCCGATGATATAGTCGTGTTTGAGCACGGACAAAATGCGGGGCATCGCTATCGATACAACTTCGAGTACCGCGGTCAGTCTACCACCAACCTATCCAGCACTCCGTATCCAGAGGAGAACCGCTACCCGGCAGCTACATCGGTAAACACCCCTCATTTTCCCTATGCCGAGCGCGTTGAGGAGGCAAAAGAAGCCTTTAAACGAGGAGATCTTTTTGAGGTTGTGCTCACGATGACCTTCCGGAAACACACTGAAGAGCTTCCATCCGCCATCTTCGGTAGGCTTCGTCACACCAACCCAGCCCCGTACGGAGCGCTCTTGAATCTCGGCCAAGGAGAGTACCTGGTAAGTGGCTCACCCGAAATGTTTGTGCGAGTTACAGGGGATCGCGTCGAAACCTGCCCCATTTCGGGGACCGCTCCACGAGGTCAAAATGCCCTGGAAGATTCGGAGCGAGCCATTGCCCTCCTGAACTCTCTCAAGGATGAGTCGGAACTGACCATGTGCACCGACGTGGATCGCAACGACAAAGCCCGGGTTTGTATCCCTGGTTCGGTCCGAGTCATTGGTCGCCGCCAGATCGAAACCTACTCTCGAGTCATCCACACCGTGGATCATATAGAGGGTCGTCTACGTCCCGAGTTCGATGCGATTGATGCCTTTTTGACCCACATGTGGGCAGTCACTGTCACTGGAGCTCCCAAACTCTGGGCTATGCGCTTCATCGAAGACCACGAAGCGGATGCACGCACTTGGTACGGAGGCGCCTTTGGGTATTTCGCAGCTAGTGGTGATATAAATACAGGCCTAACTCTCCGGACGGTACGTATTAAAGACGGTCTCGCCGAAATCCGTGCTGGAAGTACACTGCTTCATGATTCCGTCCCCAAGGAAGAAGAAGCTGAGGCTCGACTCAAAGCCGCCGCTTTTTTGGACGCCCTAGAAAAGGATGCACCACGCCCATCCACCACTCGCCGTGACGAGCACAACACCACCCTCAATAACTACAAAATCCTCCTACTAGACTGCGAAGATTCGTTTGTCTTAACCCTTGGTGATTACCTTCAGCAACTAGGCGCAGTGGTGCAGGTAGTACGAATACCCAAAACTCCCGAAGAGCTAGAGCCCTTCTTGAATAGTTTTGAACCGAATCTCCTCTTTCTTTCACCAGGACCAGGTCGACCAGAGGATTTTGGACTGCATGGATTCATCCAACTAGCTCAGGAGCGCAAGCTTCCAATATTTGGCGTGTGTCTGGGCCTTCAAGCATTGGTAGAATACTTTGGCGGAAAATTAAGTCTCCTTGATGAACCCATGCACGGCAAAATGTCTGTAGTCCACAACCAGGGCGGTCGATATTTTTCTCAGCATCCATCCACCTTCAAAGCTGGGCGCTACCACTCTATCTATGTGACCAAGGCCAATCTGCCCGACGTATTTGTAGCTACTGCTTGGACCAAGGATGAGGTCGTGATGCAAATAGAACACCGTTATCTTCCGATAGCTGCGGTTCAGTTTCACCCAGAATCGATCATGACCTCGTCGCAAGACTACGGTCTGGAATTGTTACGCTATGGACTATCTCGCCTCCGGGTATGACTTTCCGAGCGATATTATTCATCCGGCGCACCCCACGATCTTCTGTGAGCGAGCACCGCCAAAAACGTGAGGATCATGGCGAGCGTTCATCGCCCATTAATGCGCATAAAATCATATTCTTGTCGGTTGCTACCATCGTAGTGCAGTAAGAATTTCCTATAGGTTTTCCAAGACTTCCCCCGGAGCACCTGAATTTCAGCTGAATAAGCCTTTTCGGGTGAGGTCTTCCCGGACTCCTCTAGTGCTGACACAAATAAACCAGTGGGAACATCCAACACGCTTTTAAATGAGTAGATCGCGCTACGACTCCCATAGGGTTCAAGCGTCGGCTGCTTTGCGTAGGTCCCTTCATCACCCCACAATTCCTCGTATTCATTCTCCCAAAACAGCAAGCCTTCACTCCCATCCGGACTTCGTAGACGTACCCGCATGTGACTAACCGCTTTGGTTATTGCGCCAGTGTTCAGCAGCGTTACGATGAGATAGAGCCTAAGAGCTCGGTATGACGCTTTTTCAACCCGATAGTTGAGCGGCTCTACGCGGTAAGTGCGAAGAGGTGGTAATGAAAGGTCTCCTTTCTTGAACTGAGCTAAGTACGCGGAGGCAACCGCGATCACAGTGCTAAGAATGGATAGAACAAGAGAGGGTAAATCTGTTTCCATGAAGCCTCTGAAAGCTATTCCCTCATGCTGAAGCTGCTGCCAACCTCTTCACTGCAACCACCGACCACAAAGGCCACGAACGGTATTCAACCAACAATGGTTACACGTATGGAACGAAAGTAGATTGAAGGTAGCAAGAATCCATACCCGACGATCATGATGGCGAAGCCTTGTGTACGTGGTATGGCTATCTTGTGGATGCACCTGCACTCCAATGTCACGCCACTACCAAGCACTTTGGCGACTTCACCGCGGTTCACGACATCAACCTCGAGGTGAAAGCCGGAGAAATTTTTGCTCTGCTCGGTCCCAATGGAGCAGGAAAAACAACACTCATCGGTTGCATTTCTGGTCTATCTCGGCCCACCAGCGGTCATATCCAGGTGTTCGGCTACGATGTAGTGAAACAGTTTCGAACAACCCGAGCGCTTGTTGGGGTGGTACCTCAGGAGGTTTCGTTTGACCCGTTTTTTACCCCTCATCAAGCACTGATGATCCAAATGGGCATAATGGGTGTCCCTCCTAACGCCAAAAGAGCAGATGAGCTCCTAGAATTGTTCTCCCTCTCCTCCAAACGGGATGCCTATACTCGAAATCTATCCGGAGGTATGAAGCGTCGGCTACTGGTCGCTAAGGCATTGGTACATAAGCCAAAACTGCTTTTCTTAGATGAGCCAACCGCAGGCGTTGACGTAGAACTTCGTCAGGAACTGTGGTCAGAAGTTAAGCGCCTCCGGAATCAAGAGGGCACCACGATCATACTCACTACCCACTACCTGGAGGAAGCAGAGCATCTCGCCGACCGAGTGGGTGTTATCGACCACGGTGAGCTTAAGTTAGTGGAAAATACCGAACAGTTGATGCAACGCTTTTCTCAATCACAAGTCCTCTTCCGTTTGGGAAGAGCACTTGAGAATATTCCTCCTGGGCTTCCTGCCGGAGCAACCCTCCAGACAGCCCAGGAACTCTTGATTCCCTGGAATACTCCGGAAGAATTATCTGCCGCTATCAACAAGGTACAAGCCCACGTCCTTATCGAAGATTGTCAGGTCCGGCACACATCTCTCGAGGAAATATTTGTGCGGCTCATAAAGCCTCACTCTGAAGATAAGGAGACCTCCATATGAGCATGTTTGTGATCAACCGAATAGCTTTGAAGACCTTATTTATAAAAGAACTTCGGCGATTTACCAAAGTATGGTTACAAACTGTATTATCCCCTATCGTCACTACGAGTTTATATTTTGTGGTCTTTGGAGTTGCCTTGGGTAGTCGTCTCAAAACAGTCGGCACTACTCCCTACATCGAGTTTGTGGTGCCTGGACTCATGATGTTATCGATGATCAACGCCGCATTTCTCAACGCATCATCAAGCCTATTCCAATCTAAAATCCACGGTACTCACCACGATCTTCTCACCGCTCCCATCGGGGGTATCGAACTCGTGCTCGCATACGTTGGTGCTTCCATCATCCGAGCTTTGGGCGTTGGATTCCTTGTATGGCTGGTTTCGGTCTTTTTTATAGGCTTTACCATCCATAGTTTGGCTTGGACCCTATATTTTGCCATCACGGTAAGTGCCGCGTTTGCTTGTCTGGGACTCCTTGCTGCTATTTATTCTGAAAAATTTGATCAACTCGCAATTCTCCCCAACTTCATTCTTACGCCCCTCACCTTCCTTGGAGGCGTGTTTTACTCCGTGGATATGCTTCCCGAGCCATGGTCCATGGTCTCTCGGTTGAATCCCATTCTATATACCGTCAATGGCCTTCGATTCGGTCTTCTTGGCACCTCAGACATAGCGGTTCTACCCGCGGCATTCGTGGTCCTTACGATACTGACCGCTCTGCTGGGTTGCTGTACCTACGTACTCCACCGAGGAGTACGCTTAAGATATTAAGAATGTGGTCCTTGGTTATGAGCACGCATTACATCGAGCTTACGCTGATAGCCACTTTGCAGGACATCAACCAACACCAACACCGCGATTGAGAAATAGAAGGTGGACTTCGCCAATGGCTCGATATGAAACCCAAATAAGCTAAGATGCGCCGCATGTCCTCCCTCACCAAGAAGAACAACCCCAACGATCAATAGTATAAACAATCCAAGCACTTCATACTTACGGTTCTTCTTAATAAATTCGGACACCATATCCGCCAATAACAACATCATCAAGCCAGAAACAATAATCGCCGTCGCCAACACCACAAACACGTCGGTGATCGCCAGAGCAGATAATATCGAGTCAAAGCTGAATATCAGGTTCATAAGGACAATTGTGGCTATAACCTGCCCAGCACTTTTGGTGCTCGAATCTTTGTCGGAATGGACCTCAAGATCATGCAATGACAATAGATGTGAGATCTCTTTGACTGCGGTATACATAAGAAAAACCCCGCCAAACAAAAAGACAATAACGGAGAACGTGAAGGCGCCTTCGATAACCCCCGGAATGCTGACTTCAAAAAAAGGCGCTTCCAACATAGAAATGAGCTTCATGATCGTTAGGAGCAAAACCACCCGAAGTGCAATAGCGATCAGGATGCCATTGCGACGCACCGATGCCTGAGATTCCTCAGGGGCCCGTTTTGACTCGATCGAGATGTACAGAAGATTGTCGAATCCCAAGACCGCTTGTAGGAATAAGAGTACCACCAAGTGGCCTAGATTCTCTAAGGAAAAAACGTCGGACACGAACATCGCATTATCACTGTTGGCCGATCGCGCCTATCCCTCCCTTCTGCAAAGCAGCATCCTCGCCATCACAAAGAAAAAGCCGGTAGAACTGTGGTATCCTTGAACCTCGCCGCCGACTGCATCAGCATAGGCCATGGCTCTTCCGGACAATCTTCAAAATCTCTCCTTGCCAGTCGTGGGTGCCCCTATGTTTATCGTATCAACCCCCGACTTGGTCATCGCGCAGTGCAAAGCGGGCATCGTCGGCTCGTTACCCGCCCTCAACGCCCGCCCCGCCTCAATGCTCGACGAGTGGTTAGCCCGCATCAAGGAAGCTTTGGCTCACCATGATGCCCAGCATCCCGATCGTCCTGCCGCACCTTTTGCCGTAAACCAGATTGTCCATAAGTCTAACAACCGGCTGGAGCAAGACCTTCAGATCTGCGTAAAACACAAGGTCCCTCTGATGATCACTTCCTTAGGAGCTCGCAAGGAGGTTTTTGAAGCCGCTCATAGCTACGGAGGGCTCGTCTTTCATGACGTAACCACCCAACGCTTTGCCCACAAGGCGATCGACAAAGGGGCAGATGGCCTCATTTTGGTCGCCGCTGGCGCCGGAGGTCATGCGGGTGGGATATCCCCATTTGCTTTGGTCCAGGAAACCCGTTCATGGTTCGATGGCCCAATATTGCTAGCGGGGGCCATCGCCCACGGTCGCTCTATCCTTGCCGCATTGGCTCTCGGTGCGGACTTAGTGTATATCGGTTCGGCATTTATTGCCACCAATGAAGCCAACGCCGTTCCCGAATATAAGCAGATGATCGTCGACTCCATGGCTGACGACATTATCTACTCCAATATCTTCAGCGGTGTGCATGGAAACTATCTCATACCATCAATCGTACGAGCTGGTCTCGACCCAGAGCAGCTTGCTACCAAGGAACCTAGCCATATGGATTTTGGCACTCTCGATGGTTCAAAAGCCTGGAAGGATATTTGGGGTGCCGGACAGGGTATTGGATCTGTCCGTGCTACCACCAGTGTTGAAGAGCGAATAGAGCAGCTGAGAACCGAGTTCGCGGCTGCTTATCAGGAGCTTAACGGCCGCCCCCCACACCTACTTAATCGATGGCTTAATAGCTAACGGCACCCTAACCACGTCCGTCGCACCCCCTCTAGAAAGCTTGAGGCCAATGAATACTTTTTTCCAAGCATCCCGAAGCGTAGCGCTCCCTAAAGCATCGCTAATCACAACAACCTCTACCACTTGTCCTTGAGCCCCCAGCTTGAGACCAAAGGTGATACGCCGATCAGCGATGGTATCGAGCTCAGCGACAAGTAGACTATCGGCAAGCTTCTGGAGCTCAGGTAGTATCTTCTCTACCGCTAGCTTCACTTCGCCACTTGTGAGCTGACCTTGGACCAGAGGTGGGAGGACCTCTACAACCGCCGGGTGCTGGTGTTTTTTCGAAACATCCGCCAGCACATTGTCCTTTTTTGCGACAGCACCTGCCGCTTCCGCTCGAGGTGCAGCAACATCATCTCGTGCGGCTTCTGCCTCTACCATTACCATTGGTTGCGGAGGCCGCCCCCCTCGACGACCTCTGCCCACCGAGGGTACCAGCTTTCGCTTCGATCCCGATGATAACCTAGAATACTCCTTAAAGTGGCTCATACCATGGGGCATGGGGCCTGGTTGCTCAATAACTTGTTTGGGACCAGCGACCTTACCTCCTTTAGAGTCAACCGCCACAAATGAGGTGTATTCCGTCAGTAGACCATAGCGTAAGCCAATTTTGGTAATCGTCTTCTGATCAGCACCGCCATCAACCAATGCGCGATCATCCGCCACCCGTTGCAACTTTCTTCGGGCCCAAAGTATTCGCAGGGGATTAACTGTAGCCAAATAGGAGGCATCTGTCGCCGTTGAATCCTCCCCTCGTTCTTCTTTTACTCCCGTTGATGAAGAACCGACTTTCCGCACATTTACCGCCGCTACTTTCAGAATATTTTCAAACGGATGATTCCGAGCTTGAGCGCTGAGCTTCAATTGTCCCTTGGCTGCGCCGCGATACTTACCGACAACAACTATTGGTCGATCCGCATAAAGATCCGGAATGGTCGGAGGTTCCAAGTCATAAGCATCCAGGCCCTCGATCTTGAGCTGAATATCAGTGAGCACCGGTTGACGAATCGCCTCACCTAGGCGCTTCGCCTCCTCGTTTGCTGACGATCGATCGTACGCAACATGGGATGTCCCTCCGCCCGCTCGAGCAAGTCCTTCTACCAACATCCGGTTGACGTTGAAGCCAATGCCCAACGTGAATAAGGTAGAGTCACTTAGTTTCTTACGCACTTTGGCAAAAGCGGATTTCTCAAAGGAAACGAGCCCGTCAGTGACCACTACAATGGTGCGCGCCAAACCTTCAGCTCGAGGTAAAGAGGCCACCGAATTGAGTGCCTCCACCAACTGGGTTCCTCCTCCACCCCTTTGCTCAGATACCGTCCCGAGGGCAGTTTTGACGTTCTCAGGTGTAGCTGGCAATGGCTTTTCGCTCAAACGCCACCCACCCCCTGCAAAAAACAAGATGTTAAACCGATCCTCCGGTCTGAGGGCCTCTAAGCTCGTTTTCATAACCCCCTTAGCCACATCAAGTGGATACCCTCTCATCGAGCCTGATACATCTAAGATAAATACAATTTCTCGAGCTGGTGCCGCCGCCTCCGGCACCACCTTCGGCGGGGCCACGGTCATCATGAAAAAACGCTCGTCTTCCCCTTCGTACAGAACAAGTCCCGCCTCCGCTTGACGATCCGCAATCACTCGCCATCGAAGAACAAAATCCTTGTCACCCTTCGACTGTACCTTGACAGATATCCCTCCGCTCGCATCCACCGCCGGCTCAATCCCGGTGTAGGTTGGAGAGCTGACTTCTGAAATATTGAGCCCATCCTGGATCTTTACCTCCGCCGTCCATTTAGCCGCTTTTGCCACCGACACAGTGAGCCGCTCGGCTCCAATCCCCTCAGGCTCCCCACCGAAGCGAGGAGCAACCACACCAGGGAGAACCAGTTCATATCGACCCTCTTCCGGTTCAAGAAGCTCCGTGTAGCCAAGCTCAACCTCCACGGTTTCCCCTGGCCCAAGATTGGTCAGGGCCATCGCGAACACATTGGGCCGCTTCTGCTCAAGCAATGAGGCCCTATAGCCATCCCGTTTGGCTTGTTCGAACGTTTCTCGAGCCTCGTCCTTTTGTTTTAACTCAGCATGAATGGTGCGTTTGCCGACCCGCATGACCAACGAAGACACCGCGGAGCGAGTGGAACCAGGGAACACATAGTTAGCATCAAGAGCCTGAGAACCGGTATTCTTATACACTTGTACCAGACGGACATAGGCCACCGGTCCAACAACTTCCACGTAGTGCTCGGTAGCTTGAAGGGGTAATTCGCTCGGATTGTCTAACTCAAAGCGCGGAGGACTGGGTGGTTTGGTTGGCCACACAAAGCCAGCCTCAACCGGATTGGAACCAAGTACAATGCCCAAAGACACCAGACCAAGTCCCCCACTAAGCGTGAGGCCTGACACTCTACTACGAGAGAACCCAAAGTTCATATTTGTGAAGACGAATGACAAAGGAAATGGGTTTAAAAATTTGTGACCATCAGCTTTTTCTTTCTACCCAATCCCGAAATGTGCGCCTCGCAGCCCCACAAAATCGACTTGCCCCTCCTCTGACATCAACGAACTAAGGGTGACATCTTTGAGCCTTCTGTGTTTGCTGGTGGTTAATTCTTATAACTCTCCTTACCGAAAGCCTGGATAATGAGCACTGCAACGGACACATCACACTTGATCATAACCCCTGCTGGCGACCAATCCGTTGGTCACCCACTCGCCGGACACATGATGTCCGGTGCAGATATGGTCATTCAAACCCTCGTAGATTCGGGCGTGGACACCATTTTCGGTTACAGCGGCGGAGCAATTCTGCCTGCCTTCGACGCTATTTATCGATACAATCAAACCCATCAAGAAACGCCGTTGCGACTGGTCGTCCCTGCCAATGAGCAAGGCGCAGGTTTTATGGCCGCCGGTTATGCACGAGCCACCGGTAGACCTGGGGTTTTTATGGTGACAAGTGGTCCTGGCGCGACTAATGCCGTCACCCCTATCCGGGACTGCATGGCCGATAGCGTCCCCTGCGTATTGATCTGTGGCCAGGTACCACGAGCTGCTATGGGCACGGATGCATTCCAGGAGGCTCCGGTCTACAACATCATGTCCTCCTGCGCGAAACATACATTCCTTGTTCTCGACCCCCAAGAGCTGGAAGCGACAATTCGTACTGCATTTCGTATTGCCACTACCGGCCGCCCCGGACCGGTTGTGATCGACATTCCCAAAGATGTACAGAACTGGACAGGCACATTCCGCGGCGAGGGTATCCTGCATCTTCGAGGATACGAGAAACGTTGGGGACGTCTGCGTGCGAGCAGAGTGAGTGAGGACAAGCAGCGTTCGTTTTTTGATATTCTCAATCGTAGCCAACGGCCTCTGCTGTACGTAGGCGGCGGAGTTGTACACTCCGAAGCCTCTGATGCCTTACGCCGCTTCTCCCATACTTTTGGCATTCCGGGCGTTACAACCCTTATGGGCATAGGAGCCTTTGATACGAAGGATCCTCATTGCATGCACATGCTTGGTATGCACGGCACAGCCTACGCTAACTATTCTGTAGAGGACTGTGACTACCTCATTGCCGTCGGCGCTCGTTTTGACGACCGTGTAGCAGGGAAAGTATCCGCATTTGCGCCCAACGCTCGTGAGGTTGCACACATAGATTTGGATGCCGCGGAGATCGGCAAAGTTAAGGCCGTCACTTGGAGTCATGTAGGTGATGCCGGACGATGTCTGGAAGATCTCACAAAGTACGGCTTAAAAACTGGCTTCGCAAAAAACTTCGATCATTGGCAAGCGCACTGTGCAGATCTGAGAGCCACGCACAAACTCGACTGGGATCGGGAGAGTGACCGAATTCAGCCCCACCACGTGATCACCGAGTTGAATCGAATCACCAGGGGGGAGGCTATTGTCACCACCGGCGTCGGCCAACACCAAATGTGGTCCGCCCAATATTTCGATTTCACAGAGCCTCGCACCTGGCTGACTTCGGGCTCAATGGGAACTATGGGATTTGGCGTTCCAGCGGGTATGGGCGCAGCCATTGCCCATCCGGACAAAACGGTAGTCGTCGTGGACGGAGATGGTAGCATTCGGATGAACCTTGGTGAACTTGAAACCTTGGTAACTTACGGGGCAAATAACGTAAAGGTTCTCTTACTTAACAACTACGGAGATGGAATGGTCAGGCAATGGCAACGTTTGATGTTTGGCCAACGTTTTAGTGGTTCCGATAAGACTCAACATTCGTGTAAATTCGTAAACGCTGCGAAGGCCTATGGGTTTACATTTTCTGAGCAACTAGCTCACAAAGAGTGTTTGGTCGATACGCTCCAACGTTTCATTGACCACGACAGTCCAGCATTTTTGGAAGTGCTCATTGATCCGGACGCTCTGGTAATGCCCATGGTGGGACCAGGCAAAGGTTATAGTGAAATGGTTGTGGGAGACTGGATTCAACCCCGCAACTCAACCGTCTCAAATGAACTCGACGGGAAAACCAAAGCAGACTTGTTCTAAGAACAGTAATTATTATAACAAGACACATCACAGGTCCCGCTACGCATTTGTTGGTCACAACATACCTGCAGAGCTCAGCTGCGATGATCTACATCTACACACTCCGAGTTGACTATGGCTAATAAGTTAGAAACGATTTCTCCAGACCATGCTCATCGCCACGTTCTTTCCATCTTGGTTGAGAATCAATATGGGGTCTTATCCCGCATAGCAGGAATGTTCGCCACCCGGGGATTTAACATTGATTCTCTCACCGTTTCCGCGACCGAGGACTCAACGATGAGCCGCATGACTATCGCCGTCCATGGTGACAGTTCAGTCATAAGCCAGTTGCAGAGACAGCTGGATAAGTTTGCTGAAGTCATTGTGATCGAAAAATTTACCGAACGCCAAGCTCATATCTCTCGGGAGCTCATGCTCGTAAAGGTCCGTCACAAACCAACATCTCGGACCGATTTACTTCAGATCGCATCTATCTTTAAAGCCAAAAGCGTGGACATGACCCCATCAACCATCACCTTCGAGATTGTGGGCAAAGAGAATAAGCTCTCCAACTTCCTCACTGTATTACAGGAGGAGTCCACCATTATTGAAACCGCCCGTAGTGGCGTAGTCGCCCTGACCCGTGGCAAGTCTGGTCTGCGGGAAAGTTTTCTCGGCGAGGTTGTTAACCAATGAAAGAGACCACCCCCAGACCCTATTCATCACCAGTTGTTGATGGCCCGGAGCGCGCTGCAGCCCGCGGCATGCTGCGAGCGGTTGGCTTCACAGACGATGACTTCGCTCAACCACAGATTGGTGTTGCTTCTTTGTCCAGCAACCTAACTCCTTGCAACGCCCACCTTGATGAGCTCGCCAAATACCTCGAGGAGGGTTTGCGTAAAAGCGGCATCCGTCCCATCCGCTTCGGCACCATTACGGTATCTGATGGCATTTCGATGGGCACCCCAGGTATGCGGTACTCTCTGGTCTCCAGAGAGGTGATTGCTGATTCCATAGAAACCGTCACTGGAGCACAAGGTTTTGACGGAATCATCACCTTAGGGGGATGTGACAAGAACATGCCCGGCTGCGTTATGGGGATGTTGAGACTCAACCGTCCATCTATATTTGTATACGGCGGAACCATTCTACCTGGGCGCCTCCAGGACATGGATATAGATTTGGTCGATATCTTCGAAGGCATTGGCCAACACGCCGCTGGAAGTATTTCCTCGGATCAACTCAAAGTTATAGAATCTGCCGCCATACCTGGACCCGGAAGCTGCGGTGGCATGTACACCGCTAATACTATGGCTTCAGCGATCGAGGCCATGGGCCTAAGCCTACCGAACAGCTCCACAGCCACCGCCGTATCTGACCAAAAAAAACAAGAATGTCTGCGCGTTGGCCCTCTGACCGTAGAGCTACTTAAGAAACAGATCAGCCCCCAGCAAATTGTCACTCGCAAGTCCTTAGAGAACGCGATCACTACAGTGATTGCCCTCGGCGGGTCTACAAACGCCATCTTGCACTTACTCGCTATCGCCCATACTGCTCAGGTCCGTTTACATCTGGACGACTTCACCCAGATTGGCAAGAGAGTTCCGGTTCTCGGTGATCTGAAACCCAGCGGTCGATTCCACATGGCCCATTTGGCCAAAGCCGGGGGCTTATCTCCGATGCTCAAGGAACTCCTCGATCGCGGTCTTCTTCACGGCGACTGTATGACTATCACCGGAAAAACACTCCGAGAGAACCTCGCTGACGTAAAGCCATACCCCGCTGAGCCCCCAGTGATTCGAAGCTTTGACAACCCGGTCAAGCCCGATAGTCACCTCCGGATTCTCTACGGTAATCTGGCCCCCGACGGTGGGGTGGCCAAGATCTCTGGCAAAGAAGGTTTGATGTTCGAGGGGAAGGCCATCGTCTTCGAAGACGAGGAAACCGCCCTCAAAGGCATTCTCGAGGGAGCTGTTCAAGCCGGTCATGTGGTGGTCATTCGCAATGAGGGTCCCGTGGGCGGGCCTGGCATGCGTGAAATGCTTTCTCCCACCTCCGCAGTAATGGGCAAAGGTTTAGGCAAAGATGTGGCACTCATTACCGATGGAAGATTTTCCGGGGGAAGTCACGGCTTCGTCGTCGGGCATATTTGTCCAGAAGCGGCCCGTGGAGGCCCTATTGCCCTCATCAAAAATGGGGACGCCATCAGTATTAATGCCCAAACTAATACGATTGAGCTTCACGTAGACAGTGACACGCTGGCCGCTCGTCGCGCGGCTTGGACTCCGCCACCGCCTAGAGTCACAAGAGGTGTCCTCGCTAAGTATGCTTGCTTGGTATCAGATGCTTCGACCGGAGCCATCACCGACAACCCACATCCTCCGCACTAACAACCCCATTAAATCACACACCTTAGGAGCCCGGCTCAAGCAAGCCGATTGGTTTAGCCGAGCGATATTCTATAGACCAAACCCTCACAAACGCTGAATACAAGGCAGAACACGGTCCGGAGGGTAAAGACAAAGGCGTTTCACGAAAAGCCAGGCTCGATAGCTACACACATGGCTACATCAACA
The DNA here is from genome assembly GCA_019634385.1 of Myxococcales bacterium. Classification (GTDB taxonomy): domain Bacteria; phylum Myxococcota; class Kuafuiibacteriia; order Kuafuiibacteriales; family Kuafuiibacteriaceae; genus JAHQVK01. Next base: position 17,955 of record JAHQVK010000173.1, read on the forward strand.
GGCTGCTAGACCGAATCAACCGGCTGCTAGGCCTTGTGGATGGCATCCACGTAGAATGACTGGAGGATATCGCGGTGCTTATCGGCTACAAACTTGCGCTTTACCTTGAGACTGGCAGTGAGCTCACCGGTCAATTCAGAAAAGTCTTGGGATAAGATCGCAAATTTTTTCACGGTCTCATGGCGTGCTAGACGCCCATTGAGCTCGTCAAAATCTTTCTGAATCAAGGCCTGTACCTGGTCCGTTTTAGCCAATTCAGCCACTGTTAGCCCCGATAAACCATGTTCAGTAGCCCAGGTACTTATTGTATCTTCATCCAATGTCACCAAGGCGGAGCAAAAATTCCGACCATTGCCATGCACAACAATTTGGCTGACATAGGGACATACCGCCTTAAACAGGCCTTCAATCTTTTGCGGAGCAACATATTTGCCCCCAGAGGTTTTAATGAGATCTTTTTTCCGATCGGTGATTTTTAGACGACCAGCCCCGTCAAACTCTCCAATATCTCCAGTTCGAAACCAGCCATCCGCACCAAGAACTTCTGCTGTTGTCTCCGGTAAGTTGTGATAGGCACGCATTACCCCTCGACCTCGGATCAATATTTCTCCGTCGTGAGGATCTATCTTCACTTCCACGCCAGAGAGAGGCATCCCCACGGTGCCAAAGGCCAAAGACTCCGGACGATTGACGAGGCTAGCAGCACTCGTTTCTGTCAACCCATACCCCTCCAAAATCATCAGACCTGCCCCGTGAAAAAACTCACCGATCTCTTTTGACAACGCGGCACTTCCGGATACAAAAAAGCGCAACCGACCACCAAAGCGAGCCTGGAGTTTAGAAAAGACCAGGCGGGTTGCTAAGGAATAGGCCAAGGATAGTCGCACTCCTAACTTTCTCTTCTGTTGGCGACGGTAAGACACTTCTCTTCCCACCCCTGTGGCCCATCCGAAAATCTGTTTCTTTATCCATGTTTCCGTCGCCCCACTTAACACCCGGTTATAAACTTTTTCGAAAATACGAGGTGCCGCTGCCAAAATTGTCGGGCGGACCACAGCCAGGTTCTCCACAAGTTTGTGCACGCGGCCATCAACCGTCGTTGGAAAGCCGACCTCCAGCTGATAAACTTGTAGTACTTTTCCAAAGGAATGTGACAGCGGCAACCACAAGTAATGATGATCATTCATATCCGCCAGACCAAGCTCCGCCATGGTCTTCCCTTTAAAGACCCAACAATCATGTATTAGCTCTACACCCTTCGGTCGTCCTGTGGTTCCCGACGTATATATAAGGGTGGCCAAATGATGGGACTCAATCGCCTGGATACGCTGAAAAAAAACATTTGGATGCTCCTGATCATAAGCTTGGCCCAAGGCCAGAAAATCGTCTAGCGTTACTACCCAGCCATCGTCAGTCCGCTGTCCATCTATGGTGACGACAAGCTCCAACGTGCTCATCTCAGTTCGTTTTTTAAGCAGAAAATCCACATGCTCTGCCGTTTCGGCAAAGACTACTCGGGCGTTAGAATCAGAAAGAATATATTGGCAATCATCGGGAGTACTATTGGGATAAATAGTTGTTGTCGCCCCACCAGCACAAGTGGCGCCAAAGTCGGCTAGGATCCATTCTATTCTGGTTGAGCATAGAATTCCTACCCGGTCTTCCAGCTCAAGCCCCAGAGAATGGAGTGCCGCCGCTACATATCGAACCTGATCCCCAACTTGACGCCAAGTCATCGTTTGCCAACCTGACTCACGCGACTCATCTGGGAACTGAAAGGCAGTCAATGCTGCAGACCGCTCTATCCGGCGAAGAAGCATTTCCGCCACGGAACGGGGCTTTTCGCTGACGACCTGAGACGGATCCAGAAGCACCTTAGTGGGCGCTGCTGCGTCCGTCGATACCGAATTGTTCAAAACCTGCTCCATGCCCCTACGGTACGATTGCGCCGTTCAAATGTGAAAGTCTCTTCCGGGCCCAAAGCAAGTCCTGCGCACGAAACCTACAATAAAATGGCCGGTATCATCAAGTATCAACCCATTCATGGCTAAAGCAAGTGCCGACCCACACACAGAGCTAAAGTGAGCACCCATTCCGAACTTGGCTAAAGCTAGTGCCGACCCACACACAGAACTAAAGTGAGCGTCAACCCCACGTAAGCAAAAAGAAACATCTACTTCCGCGCACGACCAATGCCATAGAGATCTAGCAGGCCATCGGAAAAGTGGGATGGGTGATCCGCGAAGTATCTTTTCCGTGCAACGCTCCGGATGAAGAGGGCGCATACCGGGCGTATGTAACCGATGAAAGGCGAAGCCGGTCCAGACGTTCTACGGAAAAAGGACCCGCGAAGCGCCTAACTCACTTTTCCGATGGCCTGCTAGGGACCCTACAAGCTTACAACAAGTGTCTCAGTCTTCGTGATCAGCCACACGATTTGAGAGCCTCCACATTAAGGCCTATAAGCAGCTGTAAGGCAATGGTTGACTGTCTTCACTTGTCAGCCTTTTGGCCGTCCCCCGTCAAGCTGAGCGGTAGCCACAAGATCTTGATATCCCGTTGGGTTTTAATTATCTTCTTGAAGTAAGGGAAATATAAGCAGTGAAATTATGAAAATACGAGAGAATTGGTTTGGATTTTTGATGTGTGGTTTCTTGATCACCGGCTTGATTATGACGGGTCGAGTGGCGACAGCAACCACTGTTGGACAAATGAACCTAGGACAAATGGTTGATCAAGCCGAACGAATCTTTTCTGGACGAGTGGTTGATATAACAGAAAGCTCGGTGCAAGCCGGCGGCGGGAACTTGCCCGCAGTCATCTATCGCATTCAAGTTCTGGAGGCGTTCAAGGGTCAATTTGAAGAGAATGAGGGCAAGAGTTTCGCGAATGTCAAGATGCTCGGTACTTTGAAACAAGCATTGAGTGGTCAGCACCCAATCGCAAATTTTCCGGTCTTAGAAAGAGGGAAAAAATATCTATTGATGGTGGCACAGCCGGGTCGTACCGGACTCACTACCACCATGGGGTTTAATGCGGGGCTATTTGCAATAGATAAATTAGATGGAAATGAAACCGCGGTCAATGGCGCTAATAACGTCGGACTTTATCGCCAAATGAGCACTCAATCTAGGCCGGAATCACCGACACAACTTTCCTATTCGCAATTACGATCGATGATTCGACAAATTTTGGGAGAGAATAAATGATTTGTGGAATAGGAAGACATACTATACTTCGTGCAGTTGTAGTTGTGGTATGTCTAGCGTTCGGTTGGGGGCTTGCACTTGCGGGTGGTCCACTCTATCTCAATTCGAATGACCCGAACGGCGTTGAGCGTTGGCCTAACGGGGGGCGCAACATCCCATATAATCCCGACGGACCTCCGGCCGGAGGCGAAAATGATTTTGCACTTGGTTACATTAGATATTCTCAGGCCCTAACAGAGGTGGAAGATGCGTTTACGCTTTGGCAGTCGGTACCAAGTTCTTCGGCAACCTACCACAACGCTGGACCTATGCCCTTTGATATCGATGTAACTAACTATTTTCCTTTCGTGGAAAATCTTTTTTCAGAAAAAAACGAAGCAGATGGTTATAGTCCAATTGTATTTGATCAAGACGGGGCAATCTTTTCTGAACTTTTTGGCTTTGCCAGCATATTAGGATTTGCATCTGTTGACACTCGTGATGATGAAGGCAACCCTCTTGAAGGGGTAGCATTTCTCAACGGGCGAGTTCTGTTATCAGGTTTTGATATCAACGATTTTAGATGGGTCTTTGTACATGAGTTTGGCCACTACAGTGGACTTGCGCATTCGGTGGTCAACGGACAAAATCTCACCCAAAGGGACACAAGCGGCCCCACTCCATATAACACATTTGAAAGGTCACCTCGCAGCATGCTTGAAACTATGTACCCCTTCATTGTACGTGGCGGACCAGCGGGGAGCCTTCACCGTGATGATATAGCTTTCTTTTCATTTTTGTATCCAGCAAAGGACTACTTTTCGACAACAGGTACTATAAAGGGGGAAATTCTGGATCCTAATGGAGTTCCATTGACTGGAGTCAATGTTATTGCGCGCAATATCGACAATCCATTCGAGGATGCAGTATCTGCGATTTCTGGAGATCGTGGTAAGCCCGGTGACTATACAATTCATGGCCTGAAACCCGATGCAAACTATGTCGTATATACTGATGAAATTCTGCTGGGTGGATTTAGTACACCGTTCATACCTTTACTTTGGCCCGAGGAATTTTATAGTGGGTCTGCGGAATCTAATAACATAACCTCACTTGACCCTCCGGATGAAGCAACGCCGGTGACGGCAATTGCTGGCACAGAGCTTAGCTCTATAGATATCATCTTTAACTTACCTGCTCCAGGGCAGCCTTTATACTTTACAGATAACGATTCCATAGAAGTAGAGCTTCCATTTACTTTTACGTTTTGCGGCGAAACGTACGAGAGCTTCCACATCAATTCAAACGGAAACATCACTTTTGGTGCTGGGGATGTTCGATTGACATCTGTTGCTGACCATCTGTTTGGTTTGCCTCGCATCGCGGGCTTATGGAAAGACTTCAACACCGTATTAGGTGGATCTATCATGTTTGATGAGTCAGGTGGTGAGATCGAGGTTATCTTCAATAACCTGCTAGCCAACAGAGGACTTGAAACAGCCTCTTTTTCCATAACCTTGAGTGATAAACTTTCTTCTAGGGGAGGAAACATATTTCGAATCGAGCATCAGGCCTCAGAATCTTACAATGGTTTGGTTGGCTTTAGTTGTGGGGAGCCAGTGGCTGCGAGTGTAGAGCCAGCCATCGACCTGAGCTCCTTGGATCAGCCGATCAGGGCCGATGGCAGTGTGGCACTCTACGAGGTTTATTCCCCAGATAATGCACTGGATCTCTCGGGTTTGGTTTTGGAATTTGATGGTACACCAAGCTTTTCAGATGCTTTTGAGCCCAACAATAGCCTTGCTGAAGCTAGACTTATAGAGCTGCCTTTTAGTACCGAAGCTCCTGACAACTTCTCGGAGTTAGGTCCAAATATGGGGGATATTGATTGGTATGTCTTTGATGTTCCAGCTTTGTCTACATTAGTTATTGACGTGCCTGTCGGATACTTGGGTTCCCGACTTGGACTCTTCCGAGTACAACGAGATGATAGAGAACAGCCCCTAGAGGTCCAATTGGTAGCCGAGTATACCGATAATGGAGAGGATCCGTGGCCGAGCTTACGTCTGCCTATCGAAGCTGAGGGCGAGTATGCACTGGCGTTCACGACCTCAGACGATCTCGAGTTTGCAGGAGAAGGAGAGACAGGAGGCCGCTACGCGCTGAAGCTTGAGATCATCAAGGGTCTTTTACTTAGTCTTGGGGGCAATAGCTTTGAAGAGGTGGATATTGGCTTTGCCTTCCCTTTTCAGGGTAAGTTCTGGACGTCTGTATTTGTCAGTGCAAATGGGTACTTGACCTTTGGCGAGGGGAGCACAGACTTTTCAGAAACGGTGGAAGAGCATCTATACGGTCCCCCTCGAATCGCAGCATTGTATTGTAATCTCTCACCAGACAGAGGTGGGTTTATAACGACAATGCAAGATGGGGAATCTTTTGTCGTACGCTTTATAGATGTACCAGAATTCCCATGGTACATACCTAACAATAGCAATAGCTTTACGATAACCTTATATCCATCTGGAAGTGTAAGCATAGACTATGGGCATATAGATAGTCGACTCAGCCTTGTTGGGATAAGCGGGGCAAGAAATTCTGTGGATCCAGGACCCACCGATTTGTCAGACAGCTACACACTATCCACTTGGGGCTCAAGCTATGAGTTATTTGATATATTTAACGGCTTTTTTGATTTATCTGGATTGCGTTTAGTGTTCGGCAATCCCGATGTCAACCTTGATGGCTCAGTAGACTCCAAAGATCTCATGATGGTCAGAAATTATATGGGACAATCAGTGCGCGAGGGTGGGATTCGTGCTGCCGAAGTGGATATAAATCTCAACGAGCGAGTAGACAGGGGTGATTTTGAACTTGTGGCCACCACTGGGTCAGAGACAGATTTTGTTCCAGGCGATATAGATCTTAATGGATGTACGGATGAAGCCGATCTAAATCAGGTACTACAGTTTTTCGACAGTCCGATACAAATTGGCGTGCAACATAGTATTGTGGTAGATCTTAATGCTGACGGCCTAATAGACAAAGCTGACAGCGACATCATTATCCAACACTGGGGTTTGGGTTGTATAAACCAGCCTAATGATCCGATTTCTATCCCTTAAGTACGTGCTGAAGGCGGAAATGTTATGAGCCGTCGATACAGCAGCTATCACTTGGGTTGAACCCAAGTTCCTGCTTCTCCGCCCGACTACGCCCCGCTGCGCGACCCCTTGGTGATTCTTACAAAAGCAATTCAAGCAGTCCTCGCTGTAACGCTCCACCGAGAGCGCTTTTCCCCCTCTACTGGCAGCCTGTTGATCTAGCCCTGCACGCATCTATCGGGCGATCTTTCCGTGAAACGTCCTGAACACGAAAAGTCTCTCCTCGGTCGCGTACCGCCAGGTACGCTCGCCTCGTCGTCAGAGCGTTTCACGAAAAGCCGGGCTCGATAGCTACACACTGGGCTAAATCAACCGGCTG
>JAHQVK010000019.1 GCA_019634385.1 Myxococcales bacterium
CTCACAAACACGGGATACGACGTCATCTCCGCAGCCGGAGGTTAAAGACACGCCCTAGGCTAGCAGCCGGTTGATTTGGCCATGTGTGTAGTATCCGAGGCAGGCTTTTCGTGAAGCGCTCTGACGACGAGGCGAGTGTACCAGGCGGTACGTGAGTGAGGAGAGACGTCTAGCAGGCTATCGTCAAAGTGGGCTGGGTGATCCGCGAAGTGTCTTTTCCGTGGACCGCTCCGGATGAAGAGGGCGCATACCGGGCGTATGCAACCGATGAAAGGCGAAGCCGGTCCAGACCTTCCACGGAAAAAGGACCAGCGAAGCGCCTAACTCACTTTTCCGGTGGCCTGCTAGTGGTCCGGACACTTGAGTTGATCATCTAGCTCCGCTCAACGCTCGCGCAGCGAGGCCCAGCTGAGCGTAGAAGCAGGAACCAGGGGTCAACTCAAGTGATTTCTGGTGCAAAGGTAGATCCTAGTATTTTACGTTCATGTCGAGTGTGAACCGCCAAATATCTTGGGCGCTGCCGCTATCATCTGCAAAGAAGTAAGCGCCTTTGGATAGGAGCAGAACGTGTTTACCAACCCCTCGTTTCACGACGAAATCGACTTCGTCACCCAGACTAGCAGCGCCCTCATGGGCCCAAAAATGATGGTAGGTAATAAAACCTTTGAGATTCAGAGGTAGTCTTGGACTGATAGAAGCATAGAGATCTTGGAGTCCTCGAGCACCACCATTATTAAGAAACACGTCTGCAAACCCGTTAAACTTATGTGCGGTGGATAGGGGAGTGACAAATCTTGCTTCTCCGTTGTCACTACCAAGCAGCTCGTAGCCGGCCTTTACGGAGCCGACGGGAATGCCCACCGAGCCCTCAAGGTTAACGTAATCCGCTTCGTAGTCCACGGGATTATTGCCCGCGTCAACTTGGCGGGCATACGAAGCGATAAGCCCCAGGGTTAGTGGTTCAAATTTTTTCTGGACTGAGGCTCGTCCGCCAAAAGTATCTGCGGAGTTGACTGGAGAGTTTTCGAAGTCAAGAAGATAGGCGAAACCAACGAGGTTGATGCCGAAGGGAAGGCTATAGGCAACGCGGGCAAGATGAGAATTGGACTCAAAATCTTGTCTATTGGCCGGACCCTGGTCTCCGAAAATACGTCGGACATCAAATAGGTAGGCATAGGTGATCGAAAGATTTTCTACACCAGCATTTGTGTGGGCCAAGGCGGCGTCAAAGGTCTGCTCGTTTTGACGCCAACCGACATTTCCAATAAGCCGGGCATCGTCAAATATGATGCGCTGGCGTCCGGCTTTGACTTTCAAGCCGAGCCACTCCTTTTTGGCAAACTCCAGCCATAAACGATTGAGCTCAATGTTCTCGGGGTCTGCAACTGGGGTATGGCCGTTGGGTTCACTTACCGCATCGAAATACAAGCTCTTGTCAGCTGAAAATGTGCCTTCGCCTTCAGCGAGAGCGGAGAAGCCGAATAGAGGTTTGCTGGTGATGCCAAACCGAGTGCGAAAGGTAACCGCCTGAGACCCTTGAATCTCATTTTCAGCGTCTTCTGGCTCTTGAACGTCAGCAAGATCCATTCGAGCGCGAAAGTCTAGAAGGATTTTGTAGTAATCATTATCATATGGGTTGTTCAAGGCTGGCGTGGCCTGCTTAAGGGTGAGGGTTGCTGGTTTCGCGGTCTCGGTTACCACTTGTTGGGTAGCCGCTGGAGGGGCAGGCGCTGCCGGCGGCTCGGGACTTGTTTCCGTGACCGGGCTATCGGCTGCGACTTGCTCCGTGGGGGTTGCTTCCGTGCTTTCTCCAGCTTCACCTTCCTGCTCCGTGGAGGTTGCTTCCGTGCTTTCTCCAGCTTCACCTTCTTGCTCTGCGGGGGCAGCTTCCGGGTGTACTCCGGTTTCACTTTCTTGCTCTGTGGGGGCAGCTTCCGGGTGTACTCCGGTTTCACTTTCTTGTTCGGTGAGGGGAGGGGCTTCTTCGGCCTCATCTTCTGGAGCTGATTGGGGCTGTTGTTCTTCTTCGGGAGTTTCGGTCCCTAGGGACGGAGACTCCGGTTCATCTGAAGAACTCGGAGCGGAGTCCGTTTCGGAGAGACTATTAAGGTCGGACTCTGGTGATGTTTGGGCAGTCGCAGGGAAGCTATGACCCATGGAACCGATATATATAGCTGTAAGAAGTAGTAGAATGTTAGTAGATGGCATATATCCTCCGTAGTTTTGACACAAGCACCAGTTCTCTCGCTGTTGACGCTGAAGCTTTTTGGTTAACATCTCCCTTACGACCGTAGCAGGTTGGGTTTGACCCAGCCTGCTACGCGACCCACAGCTTTGCCGTGCTTCGCGATCACTTGAAGAGTTTATTTGTGATACAACAGGTTCAAATCAATTGGTCGTTGCTGTAAACCGTCTCCCTTAAGCATGGCTGTAAAGCGTTCCCATAAACAGTATGTACTGCAGAAATCATTTGGGTTGAACCCAAGTTCCTGCCTCTACGCGGGGCAATGCCCCGCTGCGCGGCCACTTGAATTGATTCTTACAGAATTAAATCAATTGGTCTTTGCTGTACTGCCTGACTTTTCATGACTTCGCTGCGTTGATTGACTCATGCTCTGTCAGCGGCTTATTTGCATAAGTGATACATGGGCTTGCTCCGGGTGCTTGTTGGTCATGATTGTTCAACTCGTTCCAAGTAACGTGCCAAGAATCCCTAACTATTGGTGAATTGGAGCTGTCGTGGGGTGGCCGGTTAGCAACTAAGAGTAAAGACAGGGGATTTGTGTCTCGTTTTCGAATCGTTCATGTCGAATGAAGCCTTCTGCCTGTGTACATCTTAAGCGGCGGGTGTGTAGAGACGAAGCAATCTGAGGCACTGAATGGTAACTGTATGTTGGTTGAGCGTAGAGTGTTCAACCTGCTAGCACTTCGAGGGTGCTGGAAGCCTAGAAGGCCATCGGGTGGTGCTGGTATGTAAATTGATGTGGTCCACTGGCTACTTTGGAGAGGGCTAATGGATACAGCGGAGCATCGGAATAAGGGACGGGTCATTGTTATTGGGAACGGGATGGTGGGCCACCGGTTTTGTGAGCGGATGGTGGATCTTGAGGCAAACACTCGCTTCGAGATGACGGTCATTGGTGCAGAGGTCCATCCGGCCTACGATAGGGTTCGGCTGAGTGAGTTCTTTAGTGAGCGGGGTGCGGAAAAGCTGATGCTTACCACCTCAGCTTGGTATGATGAACACGATATTCGACTACGATTGGGCGAGACCGTAACTTCTATCGATTGTGCCGCCCGAATGATATATACATCCTCTTCGACGAGCTATCCATACGACAGTCTCGTACTTGCGTGCGGTTCTCGTCCATGGGTAATTCCAGTGCCGGGAGTGGAGCTGCCCGGTGTATTTGTATATCGTACAATTGATGATTTGGAACAGATCGCAGTCTGGGCTAAGGGAGCCTCTCGCGCCGCGATCATCGGCGGGGGGCTTCTTGGCTTAGAGGCCGCGAAAGCGGCCCTAGATCTCGGTCTGGAAGCGCATATTATTGAGTATGCCGATCGACTGATGCCCCGCCAGCTTGATGCTCCAGCATCAAGTTTTCTTCAAGACGAGATTACCGCCTTAGGGGCCAAGGTTCATCTTGGAATGCGAACGGAAGCATTGGTTGGTGACGAACGGGTGACTGGTTTACGGTTCACCGACCAACCATCGCTCGACGTTGATATGGTGATTATTTCCGCGGGTATCCGTCCGATGGACGAGCTCGCTCGAGGCGCTGGACTCACGGTGGCGGAGCGAGGCGGCGTTGTGGTGGGAGATGGGCTCGAAACGAGTGACCCTCACATCTTTGCTATTGGGGAATGTGCAGTTCATAGAAGTGTGCACTATGGTTTGGTGGCGCCGGGTTATGAAATGGCAGATGTTCTTGCCGGTCGGCTTACTGGGCAGGATGGGATATTTAAGGGCGCAGATCTATCCGCCAAACTTAAACTAATGGGGGTGGAGGTTGCTAGTTTTGGGGCATATTTCGCAGATAAAGATCCTTCTAGTGGTGTTCGGACCCTCTCTTTTGAAGATCGCACCCAGGGTGTGTATCAAAAATTACTTCTGAGTCCAGATGCTCGGCAGCTTCTTGGTGGAATATTGGTGGGGGATGCCAGCTCATACACCGTTTTGCAAGAACTCGCCCGAAGCGGTAACGAGGTTCCTGAGAATGCTCGAGAGCTCTTATTTGGAAAGGGTGGAGGGGGGCCGGCCCTTGAACTTCCGGGAACTGCGCAAATATGCTCCTGCCATAATGTTACCAAAAATGATCTGGTAGGAGCGATGGCAGGAGGGGATGTGGTCACCCTCAGCGGGTTAAAGTCCGCGACCAAAGCAGGTACTGGTTGCGGAGGTTGTCAGCCGGAAGTTAAACGGGTTTTTGAAGCGGAACTTGCCCGACTCGGTCATGAGGTCAACACACACCTATGTGAGCATTTTGCTTATTCCCGTCAAGAGCTTTACTGGATCGTCAAAGTACAAAAGCTAAAATCGTTTAATACCTTAGTTGAACAATACGGGGAGGGTGACGGCTGCGAAATTTGTCGTCCAGCGGTGGCTTCCATTTTAGCAGCAACTTGGAACGAGCTCGTGGTCGAACATAGCTCTATCCAAGATACCAACGACCGGTTTTTGGCCAATATTCAGAGAGGGGGTACCTATTCGGTTATTCCGCGGGTGCCGGGAGGTGAAATCACGCCGGCTAAACTAATAAAGCTCGGTGAGGTGGCTCAAAAGTATGATCTCTACTGTAAAATTACCGGTGGGCAACGTATTGATCTACTTGGAGCTCGAGTTGATCAACTACCCGATATATGGGAAGAGCTGGTTGAAGCGGGCTTTGAGAGCGGCCATGCCTATGGCAAAGCGATGCGGACAGTCAAAAGTTGTGTGGGGTCCACGTGGTGCCGTTTTGGCGTCCAGGATTCTACTGCTTTTGCTATCCGCGTGGAAGAGCGTTACCGAGGACTCCGAGCCCCACATAAGCTAAAATCAGCGGTTTCTGGCTGTATTCGAGAATGTGCGGAAGCGCAGAACAAAGACTTTGGGATTATCGCCACCGAGAATGGTTGGAACCTATATGTCTGCGGCAATGGAGGCAGTCAACCTCGACACGGTGATCTATTGGTCACTGATGCGGATGGCGATGACGTGATTCGGATCATTGATCGATTTTTGATGTTTTATATTCGTACAGCCAAACCACTTCAGCGTACGGCCCGATGGCTGGAGGAGCTAGAAGGAGGCCTAGAGCAACTTAAGGAAGTAGTGCTTCAGGACTCTTTGGGGATTTGTGACCAACTAGAAGAAGATATGCAGGCCTTGGTGAATACTTATGCGTGTGAGTGGAAAGCGGTTGTGGAGTCTCCCAGACTTAGGGCCCGGTTCAAGCCGTTCGCTAATAGTGAGCCCGGAGACGATATGGTCTATTTTATTCGTGAACGTGGGCAAAAACAGCCGGCACCTTGGCCGGATGTGGCACCGCCGGAACATCGAAAACTAACCGCGAAGGATAGCTGGACCTGGTACCAACTTGCGTCGGTAGAAGATGTGACTGAAGATTGCGGGACCACCGTGTCCTATGAGGGTATCCAACTTGCTATCTATAACTTTGCTCATCGAGGTGAGTGGTTTGCTACGCAAGCTATGTGTCCCCACCGCAAGGAGCATATCCTAGCCCGAGGCCTGCTCGGTGATCAAGCAGGCGAACCCAAAGTTATCTGTCCGCTTCATAAAAAAGCCTTTTCTTTGGAGGATGGGCGCTGCATGAACGACCCTCAGTATCAGGTGCAAGTATTTCCTGTGGAGGTTCGGGGTCAGGAAGTATGGGTGAAGCTACCGAAGGCGAACGAGCTTCGAGAGAGTTTAGGAAAAGTGATGGCGACCGCTTGAGGTCGTTTCCAAAAAAGGGGGCACCAGATGAGGCTTCAAGAAGACCAGGAGCAGGATCTCGGCTCCTTGCTGGTCCGGCTACTCAATGCGCAAGCTGAACCAACGCTAGTTGATCAGCTTGCGCAATATCAAGAGGAAGACCCAACCCGTGAGGGAGGGGTGTACGAGGCTAGTATAACCGCCTTGAATTCGCTTGGACCAGGCAAACAATTGGCGTTTCGAGTGGACCTCGATGAGTGCACCGGGTGCAAGGCTTGTGTAACCGCGTGCCACAATCTCAATGGACTCGCTCCCGCGGAGACTTGGCGGGACGTTGGCTCGGTTGTGGCCATGGGGCAGCAGACGAGTGATCATCAAACCGTCACCACTGCCTGTCATCATTGTGAAGAGCCAGCATGTCTCAAAGGTTGCCCGGTGCAGGCATATGAGAAAGATGCACATACCGGTATCGTTAAGCACCTTGATGACCAATGTATTGGGTGTTCCTATTGTATTTGGAAGTGTCCATACGACGTGCCCAAATTTAACGATACGATGGGTATTGTTCGAAAATGTGACATGTGTACGGGCCGACTGAGCGCTGGGGAAGCCCCCGCCTGCGTGCAGGGATGTCCAAATGAGGCGATTTCGATTCAGGTTGTGTCGGTGGGAGAAGCTCGGTCTGTGAAGCCGCTGTTGCCTGGCAGTCATATTGGCATACCGTCGTCCGACTATACCCGACCAACAACTCAGTATGTTTCTAAGCGGGCTTGGCCCGCTGTTCAGCCGGCGGACCGTAGTAAGATAGCTCCCTCTGAGGCTCATGATCCTCTTGCGCTAATGTTGGTGCTCACACAGATGTCATTGGGGGGAATGTTCTATGGGGGGCTGGTAGTCGGGTCCTCATCCTCTTTGGTTATCTATCATTTATTGTGGAGTGGTTTGAGTGGAGGGTTGGGACTATTGGGGGCAACCTTACATCTGGGACGTCCAATGTATGCTTTTAGGGCGTTTTTGGGGTGGAGGACCTCCTGGCTCAGCCGCGAGATTATCTTGTTGGGGGGATATGTGCCCCTTATTTGGATGACTTTGGGTTTATATCTTTTGGGATATGGCTCTGGCGTGGGGCACATTTTGTATGCGTTTACCGGTTTGCTGGGTCTGCTTGCGGGGTGGTCATCTGCGATGATCTATGTAGACACTCAACGGCCAGTATGGGCGTTATTTCATACCCTTGGCCGGTTTGCAGGCACAGCTTTTGGTCTCGGCGCTATCGTTCACGGAGCGGGTCGAATAGGGCTGCTTAACGATCTGTGGGGGATGTTTTTCATCGGTTTGGGGGTAGTGATCTTAGGCATAAAGTTGCGGGGAGAAATGCGCCTTAAACGGTTGTTTAGTACGAAGAGTTCACCTCAAGACTCGGTGCAGGAAGCCCTGGCTCGTACCGCTTATCTTCTTCAAGGTCCGCTGGCTGGTCAATTTCGTCTTCGGATCATGCTGGGAGCAGGAGGACTTGCGTTTTCGCTACTGGCTGGCATAGCCACCGTTGTATGGGGAACTTTTGTTGGACTCAGTCTCTTCGGTGTAGCGGGGGGGGCGCTCCTTGCTGGAGAATTTATGGAAAGACACTTGTACTTCACCTCGGAAGCGAGTTTCCGAATGCCGGGTTGCTAATATGACCAGCCATACAATTTCCGACTATCTATCCCCGATAGCCACTTTACTAAAGCAGAAAGATGGTCCTCTAACGAGGGATCTCCTTCGAGAGCCCGGCCAGTTTGGCTTGGGACAAGTGCCCGAACGACTAAGGCCGGATGCGATCACCCGGGTGGTCTGCGGGTATTGTTCGACCGGTTGTGGGCTTAACGTCCATATGCGCAGCGGTGAGGCCCTTAATTTGTCTCCAAGCAGTAGCTACCCAGTGAACCAAGGGACCGCTTGTCCCAAAGGATGGGAAGCACTCACACCGCTTTCAGGTGAAGACCGGGGGGTGACACCTTTGATCCGAGAGAGCGGTGGTGCTGTACGATCGGCAACCTGGGTGGAGGCAATCCAAGCCCTGGTTGATCGCTTTCGGGCGGTATCTGAAGCACATGGACCAGCGGCTATGGCGTTTCTAAGCACTGGGCAGATTGTTACCGAAGAAATGTTTTGCCTAGGGGTTCTCGCCAAGTTTGGTATGGGGATGGTTCACGGGGATGGTAATACTCGTCAATGTATGGCCACGGCGGTGGCTGCATATAAGCAAGCCTTCGGTTTTGATGCCCCCCCGTATACTTATGCCGATTTTGAGGCCTCCGACGTTATTGTCTTGGTGGGCTCGAATCTTTGTATTGCTCATCCTATTATGTGGGAGCGTATTTGCCGGAATCGATCGTCACCTGCGATTATTGTGATTGACCCTCGCACTACGGAGACGGCGATGGCTGCAACCGAACACTTGGCGATACGGCCTAAGTCAGACCTTCTCCTCTTTTACGCGGTGGCCTGGGAGCTTATAGCACAAAAATGGCTTGACCTAGACTATCTGCGGGATCACGTGGAGGGATTTGAGGCCTTTCGAGAGTTTGTCAAGGATCGAGGATATTCTCCGGAAGGAGTTGCTCAAACGGTGGGAATCGAAGCTGACCGGATTCGGGCCCTGGCAAAAACTATCTACCAAGGGAAGTCGGTATCGTTTTGGTGGACCATGGGGGTGAATCAAGGACATCAGGCGGTGAGGACCGCTCAGGCGATTATCAATGTGGCACTGATGACCGGAAATATTGGTCGACCGGGAACGGGTGCTAACTCGATTACAGGACAATGTAATGCCATGGGATCAAGACTGTTTAGCAACACCACTTGTTTGCCAGCAGGGCGAGATTTCACCAACGAAAAGCATCGTCAGGAGGTAGCTGAGGCACTTGG
Source organism: Myxococcales bacterium (assembly GCA_019634385.1). Classification (GTDB taxonomy): domain Bacteria; phylum Myxococcota; class Kuafuiibacteriia; order Kuafuiibacteriales; family Kuafuiibacteriaceae; genus JAHQVK01. The sequence goes on from JAHQVK010000019.1 coordinate 8,831, forward strand.
GATAGAGGTAGATCGGATATCGGATCAGGTTAGTCTTGCGTATGACCAGATACTAGAGGGGGTCAGAGAGGGTAAAATTCGAGCCCTCTGGGTGATCGCGACGAATGGAGCGCATTCGTGGATTCATCAGCACGAGGCAAAAGAAACGCTCAAGATGCTGGATGTACTGGTTGTTCAGGATATGTATGCCAACACAGAAACGGCTCAGTTGGCAGATATTTATCTCCCAGCAGCGGGTTGGGGGGAAAAGGACGGAACCTTTATTAACTCTGAGCGGAGATTAGGACTTATAAAGAGGATCCGGAAGCCTCCCGGTCAGGCTCTGACAGACTACAATATTTTTCGTCTGGTAGCGGAGGCGTGGGGATGCGGTCCGTTGCTATCTCAGTGGCCATCACCCGAAGATGTATTTCAGGTGATGAAAGATCTATCGCGCGATACGCCTTGCGACTTTTCTGGCATTGGTGGTTATCGCGATCTCGAAGTCCAAGGAGGGATTCAATGGCCCTGCCCATCTTCAACTTCGGGCGTAGCGGTGGATACTGAGCGTCGGTTATTTGAGGACGGTCAATTTTATAGAAAGAATGGTCGAGCCCTGATGTGGTTTGACGCCCATGAGAAGCCAAACGAGGAACCTGATGAACAGTTTCCATTTGTGCTTATCACTGGGCGAGGCTCATCGAGCGAGTGGCATACGCAGACTAGAACCCGTACGTCGGCGGTGTTAGCCAAACTACACCGGGATCCGAAAACGGTTGATGTGCATCCGGTTGATGCGGCTCGATTGGGTATTGTGGACCAGATGCCGGTGACGATTCGGTCCCGAAGGGGAGAGATATCGGGCATTGCGAGTGTCAACGCCACGGTAAAGCCCGGTGAGCTCTTTGTCTCTATGCATGGAGCGGAGGTCAATCAGTTGACCTATCCTTCGTTTGATCCTTGGTCGCGCCAGCCTAGCTATAAATACTGTGCGGTTGCGCTCGCGTCGGAGTTTAGCAAACGGCCCTAGTCGGGCTTCACCTAAGGACTTCTATCGGATCTCATGATAGATGCATGATACCGCCAGGTACACTCGCCTCGTCGTCAGAGCGTTTCACGAAAAGCTGGGCTCGATAGCTACACACAGGGCTAAATCAATAGGCTGCTACGGGTCTCCTCTCTGACCGGAGGCCTCTTGCGTTAGCTGGCCATGGCTAGCTTCTCTCCGAGTCCTAATATTAGGGCGTGTTTTCAAACTCCGGCTGAGGAGATGCCGACGTATCCCGCGGGTCTGAAGGTTCGTCCCCGGAGGGAGCGTACGGCATGTCTCGGACCGAGGGACCCGAAAGGGGGGCGAAGCCACCGAGCTCTCACAAACGCAGGAAACAAGTTAGAACGCGGTCCGGAGTTTGATGACACGCTTAAAAACGAAGTCTCATTCGGAAAGTGGCACGGTACCCTTGTTATGAACAATGAATGCCCAGACATCTCAGGGTAACACCAATCAGGTGATGCTAAGTCACAACCGGGATTTTGCAATAGTTTTACGCAGACCTTAAAGAAGGGAGCTAACTCAGAAGCTTCGACGAGAATGGTTCTGCTCATTGGTGCGTAGCTGGTGGTTACCTCTGATGTGTATTCGCTAGGCTTTGGGTGAGTCCGCGTTAAGCAGTTGCAAGGGAGGTGGTGCACAAAGCCGGGGCCTCAGGTGGTCAGCATGCAATTGGGTATTGGCACACTCCTTGGAACAATTGTAGCGTATGACCTATCTTCAGAATAGCTCGTCTCCCAAGACGTGGCTCTCAATGTGCTTGGCTGGAATGGCTGCATTGACCTCAACCCTCGGTTTGATGGGCAGTATCCGAGCTGAGTTTCTCAAGGTCGAAAAAGACGAGCTGAAGTTTGGCTTTATCAAGCTCACCGATTGTGCAGCGTTGGTGTTAGCCAAAGAGCTGGGCTACTTTGAAGAAGAAGGCCTATTTGTGACCTTGGAGGCCCAAGCCAACTGGAAGGTACTTCTTGATCGCGTTATCAGCGGAGAGTTGGATGGGGCTCATATGCTGGCAGGCCAGCCGATTGGGGCAACGATCGGGATTGGGACGAAGGCGGATGTCATTACTCCGTTCAGCATGGATCTCAACGGCAATGGCATCACCGTTTCCAACGATATTTGGAAGCTGATGAAAGCCAATGATAAGAGTCTTCAGACCGAGAAGCCGGCGCATCCCATTCGGGCTAAGGGATTGGTGCCAGTAGTACAGGCATTCAAAGACAAGGGTTCACCACTGCGTATGGGAATGGTGTTTCCAGTTTCGACCCACAACTATGAGCTGAGATACTGGTTGGCCGCTGAAGGACTATCGCCCGGTTTTTATACCCCAACCGACACAACGGGGACGGCGGACGCAGATGTGCTGCTGTCGGTTACGCCACCTCCGCAGATGCCCGCTACCCTAGAGCAGGGCACCATTCAGGGATACTGTGTGGGTGAGCCATGGAATCAACAAGCGGTCTTCAAAAAGATTGGGGTGCCTGTGGTAACCAACTGGCATATTTGGAAAAATAACCCCGAGAAAGTATTTGGCATCACGGAGGCATTTGCAAAGAAAAATCCCAACACCACATTGGCGATTGTGAAAGCGCTTATTCGGGCTGGCAAATGGTTGGATACTTCTATCACCAATCGAAAAAAAGCGGTAAAAATCTTGGCCAAACCTGAATATGTAGGTGCAGACGAAATTGTGATTGCTAACAGCATGACTGGAACATTCGAGTTTGAAAAGGGAGATAAACGAGACATGCCCGACTTCAATGTCTTCTTCCGCTACTTTGCTACCTATCCATTTTACTCCGACGCGGTTTGGTTTTTAACACAGATGCGCCGTTGGGGTCAGATCTCAGAAGAGAAGTCAGACGACTGGTATGATACCACGGCTAAAAAGGTGTACCGACCAGATATCTATCGCAAGGCTGCGGAACTTCTGATTGCTGAGGGGCATATAAGTAAAAATGAGGTGCCAGAAACCGATGGATACAAAGCACCAACTGGTGAGTTTATTGATGGTATTGTGTACGACGGTAAGAAGCCCAATGACTATTTATCCAAGTTTGCGGTAGGTAAGCAAGGGAAGAAGCCGGAAGCTCCCAAGCCGGTTGAGGCTCCTAAGAAGAAGGCAAAAGCGGCCGCGAAGTCAGAAAAAAAAGTTTCCGCCCCCGCAAAGTAGATTCGGGAAATCTCAGGAAAAGTTATGAAAGATAAGACCATAAACATACTCGAGAAGTTGGGTCTTTCGATCCTGGTACCCATCGTGCGTTTGGTCGCTGGTGAGGATCGTGGGGCGCAAGTAGATGAACTATTTCGTACAGTGGGGATTCCGGTCTTTGCCATAGGCGTATTCCTGCTTATGTGGAGTGTGTTAGCGACTTCGATCGAGACCAGTATTGGCTCGGTTCCGGGCCCGGGTGAGGTTTGGCAGGAGTGGACCAATTTGGTTGAAGACCACCGGGCAGAAAGAGAGAAGGAAGCGGCGTTTTATGTTCGTATGGAAAAGCTAAAGGTGAAGTACGAAGAGCAAGGAAGGCCATGGAAAGTGCGTCGGTACTCCGGTAAACCGACGTTTTTTGATCAGATTTGGACGAGCTTGTTCACAGTATTTGCCGGATTCCTAGTTGCCTCTGTGATTGCGGTTCCGGTGGGCATCTTGTGTGGTCTGAGTCCCCGCTTTTATGCTGCCGTCAATCCTCTCATCCAAGTATTTAAACCGGTCTCGCCACTCGCTTGGCTACCTATTGTGATGATTTTGGTAAGTGCGTTGTATACTGCCAAAGATCCATATTTTGAAAAGTCCTTCGTGAGTTCGGCGATTACTGTGGCCTTGTGTTCCTTGTGGCCGACGCTGGTAAATACAGCGCTCGGTGTGGCGAGCGTGGATAAAGATCACATGAATGTGGCTCGAGTCCTGCGTCTTGGGCCGTTGGAGCAGGTCTTTACCATTATTATCCCATCGGCATTACCACTGATATTCACCGGTCTTCGGTTGTCTCTTGGGGTGGGGTGGATGGTGCTGATAGCCGCAGAGATGTTGGCCCAGAATCCCGGTCTAGGCAAATTTGTGTGGGATATGTTCCAAAATGGATCAAGTCAAACACTGTCCCAGATCATGGTGGCGGTATTTACCATTGGTATCATTGGTTTTATCCTCGATCGGTTGATGATAGCCCTTCAACGTTGGGTCAGCTTTGATAAACAAAGTGCGGCCTACTAGGAGATAACATGAGTTTGCTAACGGTGGAGCAGGTTTCTAAAGGGTATGGAAAGGGTCCATCCCGTACTCAGGTACTTGACGATATTAACCTGACTGTTGATGATGAGGAATTCGTGGCCATCGTGGGTTTTTCCGGCAGTGGTAAGACCACGCTGATGTCATTACTAGCGGGACTAATCCGGCCGGATACGGGGGAGATAAAAGTCGCTGATCAAAAGGTCACTCAACCGGGACCCGAACGGGGATTAGTATTTCAGAATTACTCGCTGCTTCCGTGGATGACCGTTCATGGTAATGTCCACCTGGCGGTAAAAAAAGTATCACCCACCGCATCAAAGAAAGAGCGGAATAAGCTCACCGATGAGTATATCGATCTAGTAGGGTTATATCCCGCTAAAGACAAACGCCCAGGTGAACTATCGGGTGGAATGCGTCAACGTGTAGCCTTAGCGAGGGGACTCGCGATGGATCCTAAAATTTTACTGCTTGATGAGCCGCTGAGTGCTCTAGATGCACTCACCCGTACCACTCTCCAATCCGAGATTGAAAGTATCTGGCAGCGGTCGAAAAAGACGGTGGTGATGATCACCAACGATGTGGATGAAGCAATATTGCTTGCCGATCGTATTATTCCCTTGCACCCGGGGCCAAATGCGACCTTGGGGCCGGCTTTTAAGGTTGATCTCGCCCGGCCACGTGATCGCACTGCTATCAACCATGACCCAGTATTTAAAGGCTTGAGGACCGAGATTTCTGCGTACCTACTGAAGTGTCAGCGTGGGGAGAATGAGGCTCGGGATCTTGGGGTCATTGAGCTTCCGACTCAGACGCCTGTTGAACTGGGACGCTCCAACAAAGAACGGGGACGCTCCAACAAAGAGCGCCGCGCCAATGGATATTTGGAGCTTACGGGATTGGGCAAGACCTATGACACACCCAAAGGTCCCGCAGTGATCGTTGAGGATTTTAATCTGGTCTTTAACAAAGGCGATTTTGTAAGCCTCATTGGACATTCTGGTTGTGGCAAGTCTACAGTATTATCGATGGTGGCGGGACTCAATGTGAGTACCACCGGGGGAGTAGTACTCGATGGTCAAGAGGTGGACACCCCGGGACCAGATCGAGGGGTAGTGTTTCAAGCTGCTTGTCTTCTCCCGTGGTTGTCAGCTTTGGACAACGTATTGCTCGGGATAGATAAAGTATTTATCAACGAACCACGGTCGGTTCGCAAAGAGATGGCTCAATACTATCTCGATCTTGTTGGGTTGGCAGATAGTATTAAAAAATATCCAGCTGAACTATCTGGTGGTATGCAGCAGAGAGTGGGGGTTGCGAGAGCCTTTGCACTCAGACCGAAAGTCCTATTGCTAGACGAGCCCTTCGGTATGTTGGATTCACTCACTAGGCTTGAGCTCCAAGATCTTCTCCTAAAGATCTGGGATCAAGCCAAGATCACGACGCTAATGGTGACCCATGATGTGGACGAAGCTCTGTACTTATCAGACCGGGTAGCGATGATGACCAATGGTCCTCGGGCTGGGTTGGGAGAGTTGGTGACAGTACCGTTCTCGCGGCCTCGCGATCGTTTAGAGCTTCTCAAAAGCGACGAATATTATCAGGTGCGAGAACAACTCATTGGTTTCCTCGAAGGACAGGAGCTCAAAAGAGGGAGTGTTCACCAAGCGGCTTAGTCCCATCCATATCGAATTTCGGCAAGTACCCTGCCGATTACCGTCAAAAACAAGTGACCGAGCCCCCCTTCCTCATCCTTTTCACTGGCACTGGACCTACGACCTCAAGAACATGGACCCCCAGCCTTTGTTAGAGATGGGTCAGATATCCCTGGCACCATCAAAAGCAAGCGACCGCGCCCCCAGTCTTCACCTTTTCACCTGCACTCGACCTACGACTTCAGGAACGCGGGCCCCAGTCTCTTCTAGGATGGTCATCCCAGGATTTCCGGGACTCGACGGCTTTCTAGAGCTGCTTATCCCAGGATTTCCGGGATTCGACGGCTTTCTAGAGCTGGTCATCCGAGGATTACCGGGGCTCGACAGCTACAAAGACCAAGCCTCCACCGGATGATCTTTTACCTGTACCGCTGGATGTGTCAGCTGACC
>JAHQVK010000174.1 GCA_019634385.1 Myxococcales bacterium
CCTTTTTCCGTGGACCGTCCGGACCGGCTTCGCCTTTCATTGGTTGCATACGCCCGGTATGCGCCCTCTTCATCCGGAGCGTTCCCCGGAAAAGATACTTCGCGGATCACCCATCCCACTTTTCCGATGGCCTGCTCGTGGTCTGGACCTTTCACGGAAAGACTGGCCGATAGATGCGTGCAGGGCTAGATCAACCGGCTGCTAGAGCCTCATTTCTCATGCGAAGATTTAGCTGGTGCTCTAATGGGTCTCCTACGAACCGGCACTTTTGATCTAGGCGTTGTCTCTCGAGGGATGGGCCGAAATCTTCGAACATCTTGATAGTTGAGTTTTGGAGGTGAGTTGGGCAGTCGACTATCCAGACGATCGATAATTCGTCTGCTACCAACAAAATTCTCAATGCTTTGATGGATATCTTGGACAATACGCAGTGCATCGAGTTGCCCGCTCAACATATCTACATCAAAGTTGCGGATCGCCAATCGGGCTATTTTTTGGTTCGGAACATGAATCACAAAACTGTGGACGTTGAGGCGAGCGGGGTGGGGGCTTTTGGCGGTCCCACCAACCACTACGTATTCCGCGTGAGCTTTTGTGCCCGCTGCTACCGCTTGTTGGATCGCAGAAGCGCTAAGCGTATTAGTGGATATGGACTGAATCAGCTGATCAATAGGCTCGCCCAGGATATTTTGATCCACGATGAGCGTGATTTCCGGGTTGGGTCCGGACTTGAGCGGAATAAACTTGGCCCAAATGACCGTTTCCGCGAGTTGGAGCTGGAAGAGGTGCTCACCAGGTATGATTCCGCTAAGCTGTACCGGTGCGGGGGGGATGAGTTGCCCGTCTAGTCGAATGGTAGCATGGGGTGTTGCCCGGCGGATCTGAACCGTTGCTGGTGATTGCTTGATGGCCCGTTCAACAACTTTCTGGAACGAGTGGCGGTAGAAAGCGCTAAAGTTCTGGCGCGGAAGATTGAGCTCAGGGCCCATGGGGGCCACGAGCTGCAGAATTTTCTGTGCTTTGGTGTCTTGGCCGCTCCAGAACAATGCGCGGGCTAGATGATGTTGGGCCAAAAGATAAGGCTCTGTAGAATGGAGACTGCGTGGTTGCTCTCTGTACGCTCCAATTTGTCTCTTTCTTAGTTGAATAGCCGGTAGAATACGGAGGTTGTTCTCCAGCTCCTGAATCCTCTCCTCCAAACGGGTTATTGTGGGGGATGGGCTAACTGAAGAAGAGTCGGGGAAATTCAAAGAGCTGTCAGTCACAGTGATTCCTGGATGTTGGACAAGCTCACTCCGGACTAATTGGGTAATGCGTTGGCCCGTTGTGTAGTCATTTCCATTCATAATGGACTGATAGGGAATCAGGAGTACGGAGATAGCCGACGGTTGCTTTGTGGAAGCAGCCGCAACGGCAGTCTCGGAAGGGATACCGCCTATGAGCACTCCGATGCTGCCCAATATACATGTGGCCAAAAACAGGTTGGTTTGACGAGATTTCGCGGCGGTGAGGTTCTCCATCACTGGTTCTTGTATTCCGGGCTAATACCACGGAGGTTATATCTCAACCCTGATGGTACTCTATGTGGTTGAGACTGAAGAGTGACAGCGAGTTAAGCTTGCTGTTCCTGAATGAGGTTTCGAACATAGTCTTTGAGGGACACGAGTTGTCCCTGGGTGATGTGTTCTATGACTCGTTGTTCTGGATAGGTACCCGTGGGGCCTTTCGGGGAGGGGAAAATGACCGGAGGGTCGCCATCGATTTCAAAACTAAGCTCATCGAGCTCCTGATGCAGGGTCATAATAACAAATGCGGTGAGAGCCCCGACCATGGATGGGTGAAGTACCAATCTATGGTGAGCCTGAATGGCGAGTGCTGATTCCAACTGAATAAGACTCTCCAGTGAGGGACCAATCCGCAGTCGATACGCTTCGTTGGCAGCGTTCATTATCGCTTGGGTGGATGCCCTGAGATCCTCTAGCGGTGGTTGTTGGGCAACCTCCTCTACACATTTTTGCTCGAAGCGTTCGAGTTGAGGACTAACGTCCTTTGCTCGCCCAAACTCCAAGCGCCATCGATCCAATTGGGATCGCTTGGTTCGATTGAGAAGCGAAAAGAGCCCCTTCTGCGCTCGCCCGCCGGCCTCGGTGCTCTCTGGGGAGAAATCCAGTCCAAACAACACCTGCCGAAGCTTTTCTGGGAGCGGCTCTCTGGAGACCAAGACACTGACTAAGACTAGATCCTCGGTATCAAGTATCCGAGGGTCGGTCATCCCCAAATGTCGGTGCTCTCCGATGCGCTCCGTTACCGCCATTCTAAACTCTCCGGGGTCGATGCCATACGGATCAGTCACATTGGCGGTAAGTTCTACCGAGTTTACCTTGCAAGAAATTAGCAGGCCGGATTCTAAGGCCACAGTCAGGAGAGGCTAACGTGTTTGGCGGGCGGGCTCCAGCGAGTAGTCATCCTTAATAAGCAAGATCCACGCAGGTACGTGGATAATTGCCTGGACCAAAGGGAGATGACGCCAATATCCGTCACGTAGCTCCATCCACGCCGGGTGGTGAAGTAAAGGGGCGCACAATATGAGCCACACCGCGGCTGATCGACCATAAAAGTGATCGATTGCTACAAAGGGGATGGTCCAGATGAGGTACCAAGGATGGAGGGTGGGGCTGAGGAGGAGTAGGACCACAATGAGAAAACCTCCCAAACTGGGAATGTTTCGAAGGGATTGGCCATGAGCGCTAACGAGAACTTTGCCGTACACGGCCAAAAACAGCGCAGCTATCATTACGCGAGCTAGTTGATGGCGAGTGATGGTGACGTATGCGCCCCAAAGGTTTAGCCGTAGCCATTCACCCCCCAGCAGTCTGGTGGCACCCTCAAGAACGATCACGTATGCTCCGTCACCTGAGCGCCACCGGGTGGTGTACGCGGCGAGGCCGGATGTGGCCTGATGCTCAGCGTAAAGATAGGGCGCAACAATTAGCGCCAGGCAGGGAATGATGAGCCAACTTCCGCGGCGGGTGATGCGCAAGGCGAGGGGGACCATTAGCAAGCCGTTTAGTTTGGCTCCGGCCGCCAGAAACCATCCCAAGTATCCATGAGTGGGACGATGCCTCAAGCACCCTAGGGCGCCGATCGTCAAACCCAATGCTGAGAGTACATCAACGTGTCCCTCCCTGGACACTTCGAAGATGGTTAGAGGGCAGAGCCCCCAAAAGAGTCCCGATAAGGGATGTAAACGATGAAGCAAGCGCCATATAAGAAGGTCGAAGCTTAGCAAGATAGCTTTGAGCACCCAAAGTTGTGAACCTCCAGATAGCCCGGTGAGGACCGCGCTAAAACCAAAGACAAGCAATGATAGGGGAGGGTAGATCGTTGCGAGCTCCGAGTGGTTAATGCGCAACCAAGCGTGATCCATGAATGCGGCTGGAACTCCTAGGCTCGGTGCGTCAGCGGGTGGGTGCTGAAAAGGAAAGCTTAGACCTCCCCATAAGACAATTTTGCCTTCATATAGGTACCGAAATACGTCATCCGAAAAAGCGGGAGACAATTGAAGAGCCCATACTTTGAGGCCAACACCAATACCTATCCACACCAACAACGACCGCCCGTGAGGGCGAAGAGCAAGTATGCTGAGAAAGCCGGCGCTGGCGAGGGCTTGCCCGCCGACAAAGCTTGGATAGCGCAGTCGAGGATCGTCGAGCATAAAACAGGCGGCGATGCCGACCACATAAGCAGTAGCGGCAATAATTGATAGACTCTGGTGTCGTTGGCTCGTTTGCATACATTTATCGACGCCACATGCGATGTATAGTGGGTGTGACGTGGCCTCGTATTTGACACGCTGTCAGCAACCTGCGAACAACCCCGTTCTGTTGAATGAACGATAAGTACCAAATCTTGCGAGGAAGCTTACCACTGATGGGAAATTGTACTCCGGTTCGTAACCAGCTGAAGGGTGCGTACACTGGTCTGTGGCGGCCTCGGGATACCTTTGTTGTGCTCGTTGTGGCGCTCCTAGGCGCTATTCCGCTTGATGTCGTTGCGAAAGAAATTACAGGAACAATCGAAACGCGACTTAATAGGGTCAGTCAAGGTGAGAAGCTGGGATACATTCGCGCTCGGATTACGAGTGGAACGAAGGAGGTCCTAAGGTCGTCCCCACCCGTAGCCGTATTTATGGCGGTTAAGGAGTCTCTTCCTTTAGAAACGATAAATCCGTCCGAAGTCACACTGGACGGACTGACTCTTGAGCCGGCGGTGGCAGCTTGTGCGGTTGATGGTAGCATTGTGCTCCGCAATCGTGACCGAAGCCCCGCAACATTTGTGGTGATCAATAAGGAGTCGACCGTGGTCTTTGAGATGCAGATCTCACCGGGAGATAAAGCGGTATATGAGTGCACTGCCGGTGCTGATGGTGCAGAGTCTCGACAAATCCGGGTGACAGAATGGCCACTTGTACGGGGTACTATCTATGTGGGCGAAGTTGGCACGCCTGGCGTGGTTAGCAAAGAGGGTCGATTCTCCTTACTTGCGCCAAATGGTACCTATGTTTTACGCGTTATCGGACAAACGGGTATACTACATACTGTTGACGTTGAGGTGGACGACCAACCGGTCAATGTGGGAGTTATTAAACTTTCGCCAGCGATTGAGAACTGAGTATGAGCTACTGGGCTAGGCATCTTTTACTCCTCATTCTTCTCGTGCTTGTACCGCTTGTGGCGGCGATCTGGGGTGATTGCACCCGAGAATCGGAACGAGCCGCACACGCTAGTCAACAACGGGCTCGTAGGGCGGCGCAGGCTTTGTCGTCCGAGGTTATGCTCGGTGTACTAGAGCATGTGGATGACGCTCGAGCGTTGGCCCATGAACTAGAAACGCAGCGACCCAAGGTTGATTGGCTCTCTGAGCGAGGGCGAGCTAGAGCGCGGCGCCGCCGAAAAGGAGTTGACGAAGAAATTGAACTCTTGGAGTTCGTGCACCAGAGGTTAGCAGAGTCTTGCCCGCGCGGAGGATTTGCGTGGTTGGTTGATGCTGAAGGGGCCGTATTGGTCGGGGGGGGACCGCCACCAGCGGATGGACCGCGATCAGTATCTGCGCATCCGCTGTTTGTGCAGAGCCAAGAAGGTTTTGCGGGGGATGCGATCTGGAGCCAAACGGATCCTATTATGTGGGCGGCAGCCGCGCCGCTGGTCATTGAAAACGAGGCTCGAGGTGCGGTGGTCATTGGGTGGCCGATAGACCAGACCTTTGTGCATCACCTATCTCAGCATCTTGAGGTTGGTCTCACTCTGGTCAGTTCTCAACGCGTACTCCTGACTTCGGTGGATACCTCCTCCGCGGCGCTTCGCCAGATTGTGGAACCAGCGCTGAGAATGTCTGGCCCGGTACTAGGCGGGAGTTTTCCCGAGCGGCTACCTACAGCCATCCCTGGTTTCCCGTTAATGGTTGGTCCACTGGCCGAAGGCCTCGCTTATGCATCAATGGCGGTAGAGATCCCTGGTGTACCACTACACTGGGTCCTCAGTGTGTCCAATCATTCTATCTTGCAGGCATTGGCGCCTCGGCAGATTCGCTTGATGGCAGTCGCATTCGTATTATCGTTGGTCCTCTTGCTATTTGCGGTCATCAATCACCGAACATATCTGTCACCGATAGATGTCATTGCGGAGCATCTGTCGAATCTACAGTTTGGACGAAGAGAAGCGGAGCTGCCGGAACGGAAAGTTAGTTCTCCTTTCCGTCGATTGGTTCGCCTGGTTAATATGGTTGGGCAAAAGATACCCAGTCGCACCACACCACTTTCTACGGCCGCGGGCCTTGTGAGTGAAGGTATCGGGTCGTTAGCACCGGTGAAAGCGGCCGAGGTGTCATCCCCCAAAGGATTTGAACCTTCAGGACCGGAGTCGCAGGCTTCACCCTCCTTTAGTTCGCTTCCCTCCTATGATTCAAATCTGGCCGAGATGCCCCCTGTTCTCGGAGAGTTCCCGGCTGCATTATCTTCACCGGAAGCGGAGCCGACGACTGATGGCGGCGAGTTAGCAGCCATTATTGCTAAGCTGGCACCCGACGATATGGAAGAGGCACCGCAAATCTTTCAACCCCCTGGGGCAACTGCGGTGAAGTCATCCTCTGGTGCACTTCGTTCTGCCGATGATGTTCGGGGGGCAACCCCAGACAGAAACGATTGGGATAGCGTGCCCTCCAGTGATCCCGGTTGGGAACCGTCTCCCTCATCATCGGAACGTAATAGTGGCGTATCGCGGCCAGCCCTAGCGCCATCAGGTATACGCGCAGGTGGTAGTTTGGATCTCAATCAGGGAGCTGGTCTAGAAGAGCAAGCTTCGTATCGGATGATGGTGGAATCCACTATTGTATCAAAGCCAGACTACGTGGTGCTGACGGATGATCAGGAGCACAACCAAGAAATGACGGTGGTTGCGTCGGTGGATCCCAATTTGCTCTCAAAGACGGTGTCACCGATTGAGGATGAGCTCGCAGATGACCGTTTTGATGATGAGGATATGGTTCATTATCGTGAAGTTTACGAGAACTTTCTTCATCTTCGCGAACGGTGTGGTGAACGCACCAAGGACATTCCTTTTGAGCGATTCTTGGATAAACTTGAGAATAACCGGGCAAAGCTGGTGGAAAAGTACAATTGCCGAACCGTACGGTTTCAAGTGTATGAAAAAGATGGAAAGGCAGCTCTTAAAGCTACACCAGTACGGACCTAAGGTGTGTCTTCGCAGTCGCCGGGCGTGTCATTAAACTCCGAACCACGTTCTGACTTGTTTCCACCATTTGTGAGTGGTCGGTGGTTTCGCACGAGGGCTACGAAAGAGCCTATGAATAGGTTGCTTCGTCTTTGCTGTGCATTTCTGGAGCGGATGATATCTCTTCCGCGACCGGATTAGACCTAGGCGATCGGATCTCCTTATCGGAGTCATGACCATTATCTTTCATCTGATCACCATCTTCATCCTTACTTGGGTTGTTGACGGTCTGTGCCTCTTCGGTTTTCTCGTCCTTGCGTTGTTTCTCAAGGATGGCTGCTTCTTTATTGGCAATAGCTTCTGCTCGATCGCGTTCTTCGATTGATACTGGAGGGTTAAGATCAGAGGGGGTGTCCGCAAGAACACCGATATATCGTCGTACTCTTTGCTGTTTGGCAAAAGTGAGTGATGCGCTGGCTTCCTCCTTGTGAGAAATCATGTGTTGAGGCCAAGGGATCTCAATACCCAGTTGATTGAATGCCATCTTTACCCGCCGCTTAAACTCACGAGAGAGTGCCCATTGATCTCCCGGGGTAGTCTCGATCAACACCCGGATGTCTACCGAGCTTTGTCCGAGTGACTCTACCCCAAGTACTTCAATTTCACGAACTTTAGGTGCCCAATGTTCGTGCTGCTGTAGTTCATCGGCCACTCGATTTAAAACGCTTATAACGTCGTCAATGTCCTCTTCATAGGCTACAGATATATCTGCTACTGCTCGAGACCAAAACTTTGTCTTATTACTGGTAATAGTAATTTCACCGTTGGGAATGGTGTGTACCTGTCCGTCAATACTCCGGATAATTGTCGTGCGCAGATTGAGGTCTTCAACTGTACCCGCCTTTCCATTAATATCTACAACATCACCAATACTATATTGACCTTCTAGCAATATAAAAAATCCAGCGAAGAAATCCCGAACTAGAGTTTGGGCACCAAAACCTATGGCTAAGGAAAGACCACCAGCGGCAACCAATAACGGTCCGTAGTCGATGTCTAGCTGCCCAATAACAAAAAGAATAGCCAGAATATAAATAACAAATCGACTTGCACCGATAAACACAGACATTAGGGTACGAGCGCGTTGCGCCCGGATGGTGGCGGCACCTTGGCGGCGGAGGGTGCGTTCAACCATCTGCTCAACAAACGGGCCGCTCCCGCGGCGAATAATACCCAGCAAGGTGTAGGCTAAGAAGAGGACAACAAGGACTCGGAGACTACGAATGCCAATGGTTTCTCCCACGGCTAGATAGTATGAGCGCCGCAGTCTTGGGAGATGCTTATCAATGATTTCCTTATACTCATCCTGGCTAGCTTGCAGACGCCGTTGGAGAACATCGCGTTGGATGTCGATACGGCGAACAAGCCTACGGATGGCCTTCAGGTGTTCATTGTGTGCCTCGAGGCGCTCACGTAAGATAAAGGACTCAACGAATTGTGACTGTTCGTCAACACCTCCTCCCTTGGAAGGTAAGACTAGAGGCTGTTTGGCTTTGTGCTCTTTCAGCAAGGAGATTTTCGCAACTAGGTCTTCACGGGCAGCATCTTTCTTTTTGCGTTGGGATTGAAGTCTTAGTTCGACTGCTTTGATGAGTTCCAAGAGCTTAGACTCTTCAGCCCTCAGTTTTTCTAGTCTGTTTTCGGCGTTGGTGATCTGAGCGCCGAAACGAACGTACTCGCTGGCAGCGGTTGAAACCGTGACTGGCTGATCTTCTTGGGTTTGAAGGGAACGAGCCGATTCCGCTTCTGCCGATCGCAGGCGTTCGGCATCTCCTTGGAGGCGGGACAGGAGGAATTTCAGCTGGTCGATTGATTTTTGATACTCAGCAAGTTTTCCACTCCATCTCTCAAGGCTAAAATGGTTCTTATTCTTGAAGCCCCGCAGTTTGAGCCAATACTCGCGAATCCCAAGCTGCTCATTGTTACCCTCGGTGATATAAGATTGGGCAATCTCTAATGGAGACTTCGCTTTTTTACCGTAGTTGATGGCCCGCGTTGAATTGCTAATCGAGCGCCAAAGTTGTCGGATTTCACCATATACCTCTATGGATTGAACAACCTCTTGTTCAACTCTTAGTAAGTTTTCGAAGAGTTGATTATCGAGGTGTTCGTGAAGCCGCTGGACAGTTGCTAGTTGCTCTTCGGTGAGGCGAATTTGTTCATCGAGTTTCTCCGCAGCGGACAAGCGGTCAGAAATTGGAGAAGGTGCTGCGGAAGCATTTTGGAGAGCGTGACTAGTTTCCAGGAGATTTTTTAGCTCACGCCCCGCAGCGGCGAGAGCAAGGTGAATATCTCCCTTTCTGGTCAATTGGTGATGAATCTGGGCTAAACGGTCTACCTCAAGATCATAAAGAAATCGTTGTTTGACCAATGCGCGGCTCGGGGCGGTGCGCGCTTTTTTTAGCTGAGTTTCGAGGGCTCTAACCTGCTGTTCCGCGGAACGCAAGGCCTGGCCTGTATCTACGGTGTTGTTGCCGGAGATCGAAGTGGGGTGCTTGTTGTCTTTCCAATGTTCGAGGGCGGTCTCGAAGGCCGCTTTAGCCCTCGCTAGTGCCTCTTCGAGGCTTTCTACATCTTCCCGTCCGTAGAAAACAGGTGAGGTTGGGGTGGTCGTCGTCGTTGTCGTCGTTGCGGTACTTGAGGTTACCGAGGATGAATCATCCTGAGCATGCCCAAGTGCACTAAGGGTCATAATCATGACAGTGGTCACGAATTGGCAAAGAAGTGCCCCGAGCTGTGGAAACCACTGAGTGCAAGGGGGTGATCTTCCCATATAGTCGCCGGTGACACAAAAGGCTGTCATCAGCAATGGTGTAGTGCAGATTTATCAGCCAGTGAAATGATAGATGGTGTTGGCCTCATCTGAGGTCCGGTTGTTCTGGTTGCTATGCTTCAACCCAGGCCCACTTCTTCATCCTCTTCATAAGGTGGTAAGTGAGAGGGGACAGGGGGAAGGTTGATCGAAAAAGTTGCCCCGCCTAGGGGTGACCGACTGAGGGTAATGGTACCACCGTGTTGGAGGACAATTTTTTTTACGATTGCTAGTCCTAGTCCAGTACCAGTCTCTTTGGTAGTAAAGTAGGGCTCAAAAATGCGACTGATTAGGTCGGGTGGTATGCCCGGTCCACCGTCTTCTACTTGGATGGAACACCGACCATTGTCTCGGTCAACATTAGCGACAATACGAATATTGACGGGGTGGTTTGGGCTAGCGTCTATGGCATTATCTACAAGATTTACAAGTACTCGCCGCAGAAGTACCTGGTCGATGGGTACTTCTGCGCGGAGAGTGGGCATAATAAGCTGTATGTTTGCGTCATCTCTGTATTTGGCATAGGCACGGAGAAAGCCTTGAAGAAAGCTTTGTAGATGTACTCGAGCGGGAATGACGGCCGGAAGTCTGGCGAACTGGGAGAACTCATCAACGAGTCGAGTGAGTGACTCAACCTCTTCATCTACAACTTCTGTTAGGTCTACTACAAAATTTTCAAATAGTCCTCCCTCTGTACGAGCTCTCTTCCGGAGTTCTTGGACCGCTAAGCGAATCGGGGTAAGGGGGTTTTTGATTTCGTGTGCGAGTCGCCTTGCTAAGTCCTGCCATCCAGAAACTTTTTCGAGGTATACTATTCGATCTCTGGCCTCAGACACATCCGAAATCATGCGATTGAACCCTCTTGTCAAGCGAGCGATCTCATCTCTTCCTATCACCGGAACCTGGAAGCTAAGGTCTCCACCCGCTACTCGTTCAGTTGCAGCTGCCAAGCGGGCCACTCTTCGGGTAACGCCGCGAGATAACCACCAGCCAACGCCTAAGGATAAACCCACCGCGACCATGAGAATACCAAAGTATGCAAGATAGAATGAGCGAGCACGCTCGGATTCAAGTTTACGGGTTGTTTCATAAACGAGGGCTAGTTCTTCGGCTCGTTTTCGATCGTTCAAAAACCGTTCCGAGAGAATAAAGACTGTTTCCAGACGAAAGGGACGAGCGTTGATCGGAAACACAACTGTGCGAGGTAAAAACTGTGGTCCTAACCGCTGAGGAGGACCCAACTGTTCCATGACAACTTCACCGTTTTCACGAACGATGCGGATGCTCCTAATGTCTATGTTGGCATTCATCAGTCGTTGAAGATGATGGTCTATGGCCTCAAGTTTGTTCTTTTTGACAAGTTCGCTCAATGCGGGAGCCAGAGCTATAGCTTCGGCTCGAGCGGCGTACTCTCTTTTTTTTGCGTCAAAGAAATCGCGATAAAAAAGGGCTGATGCTTCGAGCTGCTCTTCAACCTGAGCGTGCATGGACATCGCAAGCCGCGACTCGATAATACTGGGAATAAATATTAGGGAGATAAGAAAAGGCACAGTCGCACACAATAAAATTGCGAGCATAATGCGACCTTCGAATCTAGATATTTTTGGGAAAGGAAATCCGAAACTTGAAGGTTCACGTTTCACGGCTCGCCCCCTTGTTTCGTAGAGGGTATTAGCTCGATTCCAACCGGTCGACGGAGTGGAAAACTTCGCAACTCATGTACATCACCAAGTGTATTACCCCGCCTACCGAACAATCCAGCCAATGTGATCAGAAGGTTTTTTGAACTCCCGCTTCGGGAACCACGTGGATTAGTGACAAACTGGCGGCTGCGTCGAACGAGTTCCTCAGAAACTGGGTTGAGGATGGTGCTGACCTGTAGAACGTAGCCATCGGCGAGGGTGAGAGCACCAGCTAGGGCGACCCTTAGGTTGTGAATCTTTCCACAAGCTGCCAAGGCCGGAGCAACATCTTTAAACTTATCTACGTATGGTTGCTGAGCCCCGTTGTCACTTACGGATACGTAAAGAGTTTCGTCCCATAGGAGATATAAAAATTTACACGAACGATGACCGGAGCCAACTATGGAGCCCTCACGGTCTAATAGCTGGGTCAGGACTTCAACCTTGCTCTCGAGTCCACCGTTGATCCTTTTTTTGAAGGAATCGGTAAATACGGGGATGATTGAGAAGGTGGCAAGAATACGGTCATTTTTTGAAGTGAGTGTAACTGCGACCGATTCCGTTTTTGCCTCAGCGAGCGCCCAAGACGCCCCGAGGTGATGCATACCAAGCTCCAGTATGAGCACACAGATGACAACTAAGCTTAGTGTCCACCAGATTATCGGCCGCTGGCTTCTCACAAGAATAGATCCAATGCATAGGCTAGTGAGAAAGTGAACCGCCCGAAAGACGTATCTAATTTGACACCGCTATCGATATAGATAGGGAAAATGTCAAACGTGTCTCTGCCGCCAATATCCTCTTGAGCCTCTCGTAGGGAGCCGGTGAAAGTAAGGCTGCTGGAGAAGTAGATGAGCACTCGCTCAAGCCAATCACCTATCCCTTGGTGTACTAGAAGTGAGTATTCCAATCCGATGTCCAAGAGGAGGTCGTCATAGTCATTGGCTACTCCAAAGTTCAACTCGAGGGCTCGGGGAAGCGTATGGTAACCGTATGAAAAAGATGAGAAATCTCGGACAAAGAACTGGTTGAAGAATGGTGTTTCACCCTGAATTAGACCGGAGAGGGCGTGAACGACAAAAAAGTGTTTTCTAAAGGCTTCCCGTGCATATTCGATTTCGCCGGTATACTTACTAAATTCATAAGCTGAACCCATGACTGAAGTTCCAAGCTCTACGGCTAGTGCGAGCCGCATGCCGCGGGAGGGGGCGAAGGCATCGTCTCGAGTGTCATGTTCCCAAGCTAGTTGGATAGTTGAGAGGACCGAATGATCAAACAAGACGGACGGTGCTCTTCTCAAAGTGGTTGGATTGAGGTTGGGGAGCCGGTTGGTATTGATGGTTTCGAGGCGATACAAGAGAGATATTCGCTGTGCAGGCCCGGAGGTGAAACCGATGCCCAAGGTCCCGCCAAGTCGTTCGTAATCCAATTTGGGGCTTTGATTGCCTAGGCTGGGGTCGATGGTTTCCTCGCCGGCGATCCACGCCATAGACGCGGAGAATTGCAAGGGTGTGTCACTTAGGTGCGGTACAAAGAAGTTGAACTCAAGTCCTCGACGGTTTTCTCCGAGTGCTCCGGCTCCGGCTAAGGTGACTCCCCGGCCTAGAAAATTGGTTTCGGCCAGTCCAAGAGATACAAACGAGGCGGTATCTTTGCCAAAACCAAAAGAGAAGTCCTCTATGCGAAGGGTATTTCGCTCTTCGACATCCACAATGAGGAGCACCAGACCGCGCGCTGATCCCCGTCGCAGAGAGAATTGTACGTTCCTAAAGAACCCTGTGGAGAGAAGTCGAATTCGTGAGGCGTTTATCAGAGGCTCTTGTACAATATCTCCGGCCGAGAAGCGTAGTTGGGCGAGAATAACCGATCGCTGAGTTTGCCGATTCCCGATGACTTCGATAGCCTCGATAATCCGAGGTACATCGAAGGGTGAATGGGGTTGTGCAGAAGTTCCGAGAAATTTTGCTACCTCCGGGGGAAGCACCACCTCTGTCGATGGGGGCGGCTTTGCGCGGGCACGGGGCATGTGCCCCCCAAAAAAGAACAGTCCGCTGAAGATGCTAATTGTTAAGCACAGGATTTGTAGGGGCGAACGGGGAAGTCTAGCGGTTCGAATAGAAAGAACCGGTGATAACTTGGTCGGGGCCTGTAGTTTCCCATTCCGCGGATAGCCTACGCCAACGCCTCCGGTGTTGGGTTGCATCTGGGCATGCTCCTTTACCGGCGCACGGTGATTTCAAAACGCTCTTGATGAAGATCCACCCGAGCTTCGACCACCACCGGCAGGCCTAGTTCATGCTCAACCGCCTCGAGTTGGGCGTGAAACGAGCTCGTAAGTTCACTAGCGACTTCGGGCATTGCGCTTACCAGTAAGCCCTTGCCGATATCGGTACCTTGGCGGTTCTTCAGATCCCTCAAAATAGCCTGGCATATAGCTTTGCGAGACCGGAGCCAGCCTCTACCGTCACAGTAGGGGCATGGATCGGTGAGTGTCCGGCCGATTGAGGGTCGAACCCTTTTGCGGGTCAGCTCTACCAGCCCAAATTCAGTCATCGGTAGGATGTGGGTCTTTGCCCGATCTCTACTCAATGCCTCCACAAAGGTCTCATACACCTGCGTACGGTGTTCGGGCTCCTGCATGTCGATAAAGTCAACAATGATGATGCCCCCCAAGTTTCGTAGCCGAATCTGGTGTGCAACAGCTTTGGTTGCCTCCAGGTTAGTACGAACGATGGTTTCTTCCAGATCCAGGTTTCCCACAAAACTTCCGGTGTTGATGTCTATGGCGGTGAGCGCCTCAGCCTCATCTACCACCACGGAACCCCCGGAATCCAGTGGGACGCTTCTGGCGAGCCCTTCTTCGATGGCCGCTTCGACTCCTCTACAGGAGAATAAAGACTCGCTAGCTTGGTGAATGTGCACCCGACTTTTGAGGCTGGGGGCAAACCGTTCCAAGAGGTTTTGGATACGATCGCTATCCTCTGGGTGATCTACCCACATGGTGGTTATCGAGTCAGTGAATAGGTCACGGGTTGCGCGCAGCACCAAGTCGAGGTCGGACTGCACAAGATTTGGGGCGGAGGTACGAAGACTACGTTGGTATATATCACTCCAAAGTGAACGCAGAAAACTCATGTCACGGGCGATCTCTTCGCGGGGCAGTCCAACGCAAGCCGTACGAGCGATAAACCCTCCTGGTTCATCCTTTTGCTCCGCCTCCATAATTCCCTTGAGTCGCTTCCGTTCTTCTTCATCTTCGATCTTCCGAGACACGCCAAACCGGCTGATAGTCGGCATAAAGACCACCGCACGTCCCGGAAGCGTAACGTAAGAAGTTACGCGGGCCCCTTTGGTACCTAAGGGGGATTTTGTTACCTGAACCGTAATTTCTTCACCCTGATGAATCAGCTGTTGAATGGGTGTCCGAGGAACGGTGACCTCTTCCCCAGAAGCCTCTTCATCTTCATCTGTAGATGGAGGCGCGACGGGAGCGTTCGGGTCGTAGACATCGTCTACGTGAAGAAAAGCCGCCTTTGGTAGACCAATGTCGACAAACGCGGCTTCCATGCCGGGGAGGACTCTTGTTATCCGCCCCCGGTAGATATTGCCGACGACGGACCGCTCATGGTCCTGTTCAAAAAATACTTCTTGTGTCGTCCCGTCTTCGAGCAACGCAACTCGGGTTTCGCCGAGGGCGCGTGTGACGAGCAACTCCGAGACCATCATGGAAAAACTAACAGTCCCGGAACGAGCAACAAAGACCCAATGCAAGTTTAGACATATTTGTACTTGTGAGGGAAAGGTAAGCGCAAATAAGCCTTACAGCTTCGAGGTGAGCTCGGGGATGGCTTTGAAGAGGTCTTCAACGAGACCGTAGTCAGCGACCTGGAAGATTGGGGCTTCAGGATCTTTGTTGATGGCCACAATGGTTTTTGAGCCCTTCATCCCCGCAACGTGCTGGATGGCGCCGGAGATGCCTACTGCAATGTAGAGGTTGGGAGCGACAACTTTGCCTGTCTGACCAACTTGCATGTCATTGGGAACCCAACCTGAATCGACAACCGCCCTGGACGCCCCAATAGCTGCGCTGAGTTTGTCGGCAAGAGGTTCAATGAGCTCTGGAAATCCTTTGGCGTCTTTGAGCCCTCGACCTCCGGAAACCACGGTCGTAGCTTCTGTCAATTGTGGGCGATTGGATGCAACCTTCGCAAACTGTACGAACCGGGTTTTTGGGGACGGAACATTAACCGTTAGTGCTTGGACCGTACCTGGGCTTTGGAGCTCTTCTGCCGCCTCAAAGTCTGTAGGACGAGTACTGACGTATTTTCGCTCGGTTGCGATTTCACAAGCAGCGATGATGTTCCCTGCTTGAATAGGCCGGAGAAACTGGAGTCCGCTATCGGCGGCAAAGCCAATGATGTCTGAGGCCATGCCAGCACCATTCAGAGCGGCGGCTCTGGGCAAGGTATCTTTACCGTGTGCGGTGGCAGCCATTGCAACTACCGATGCTTGAGCGGCGTCCGCACCGATGGTGATCGCCTGAGCCTTAGTTTCGGCCAAGGAATGCTCGAAAGCCGGAGCATCCGCGTGATGTACGACACTAACGTACTTTGCGAGTTCTTCCGCTACGGCACTGGTCCCCGATCCGGTCACTAGGCCGTGTACAACGCCACCGGTTCGCTTGGCGGCCTCTTGTGCGAAAGATACACAAGTCAGCGTCGCTTTCGCGAGTGTTCCGTCATTGTGTTCTGCAACTACCAGAATATTTGACATTATTACCTCCGTAACCCAACCAGATTAGATGACCTTTGCTTCATTCCGGAGTCTATCTACGAGGGCGTCAATATTCTCCACAATTTGTCCCGCTTGACGTTCCTTGGGCTCAGAATAAGCCACGTAGGTCAGCTTAGGTGCGGGGTCAACACCGAGATCGCCGAGGCTGAACTCTTCGACTTTCTTTTTCTTTGCCTTCATGATGCCCGGTAGCGACGCAAAGCGTGGCTGGTTAAGCCGCAGGTCGGTCGTCACAATAGCAGGGAGGTCAACGGACAGATGTTCAAGCCCACCATCCGCCTCTCGGACAACGGTCAGCTGACCGTTGTCGACCACTAGTCCCGGTTTTTGGGCTTTTTCATCTGCCGAATCGAGGCCCGCCTCTTTGGAGGCAAAAGTTGCTTGCGGCCAGTTTAGGTATCCAGCCAGTAGTTGACCCTCCTGATTGGCGTCGTCGTCTGTGTTTTGTTTGCCCATGATCACCAGTTCGGGTTGTTCTTTTTCCACCAGCTGTTGGAGGGCTCGGGCATAGACGTCCGAGTCAACGGTCTCTGCGGTGACCAAAATGCCTCGGTGTGCACCCATGGCTAGGGCCTTACGGATTTCCTGGGTGGAATCCTTCGGACCTACACTTACGACCACAACCTCCCCGCCGTGCGCTTTGTTTAGGCGAAGAGCTTCTTCGACGGCAATTTCATCAAACGGATTTGCAACAAAGCTCATCCCGTCGGTCAGAAGACTTTTGCCGTCGGGAGCAATCTTTACCTTTCGTTCGTAGTCCGTGACTCTTTTCACGGTGACCAAAATTTTCATGGGGACTCCTCCTCTTCCACGCTGAGGCTCGCTCGTCGTCAATGGTTTGCGTACGCCTCAGGTAGCCCGCTCCTGCGCAAAGAGAGTTCGACGTTTGTGAGATTGTCGATAGCGCAGTGTGTCAGGCGACTAACCCGTAGCTAAAGACGAGTAGATGGGGGTGTCAACCATTGCCCGGTAGATGACCAAGATGATACGGCTCTACATGCTGTGGGTAGAGTCATCGCCATCGCGAACCAAAAGGGCGGGGTGGGCAAGACAACAACCGCTGTTAACCTAGGTGCATCTTTGGCAGCGGACAACCGACGTGTATTGGTTGTTGATGTTGATCCTCAAGGAAACGCCACCTCTGGGTTTGGTATTGCGCATAGACAACTAGATAAGGGTACCTACCAGGCTCTTATTGATCAGGCCACTCTCGCGGATGTCACGGTCGACAGTGCCTTGCCGCACCTAAAGATTGCGCCAGCAAATAGTGACTTGGCGGGTGCCTCGCTCGAACTGGCATCCATGGAAAATGCTCATACTCGGCTTCGGAATGCATTGGATGGGGTGCAAGCGGATTACGATGATATCATCATCGATTGTCCTCCCTCGCTTGATCTCCTGACCATCAATGGGTTGTCGGCCGCTGATTCTGTGCTTGTTCCGGTCCAGTGTGAATATTACGCTATGGAAGGGTTATCAAAGCTGGCTGAGACTATTGAGATGGTCAAAGAGTCGTTGAACGAATCTCTCCGTATCGAGGGGATTGTTTTTACGATGTACGATCCGCGAAATAACCTTGCTCATCAAGTTATCAATGAGGTTCAGGGGTTTTTTCAAGATCAAGTTTTCGAAACCCGCATTCCACGAAACATCCGATTGTCCGAGGCCCCAAGTCATGGTAAGCCGTGCCTGCTCTATGATTTGCCGAGTAGGGGAGCTCAGGCGTATATTCAGCTGGCTCGAGAACTCTTAGTGCGTCGCGAATCGGCTGCCTAGCTAACCGGCCTGGGTACCACCCAACAAGTACCTAAGGAGTGTCTTCAACGTTGGACACTACCTAGGTTTCCTTAGAAATGTCTGGCGGCATACCACTTAAGCATCTTTTGTCGGACTATTCTCCGTCCGCCAGCTATGGCTCGTATCCCTCAGAGTCCGTATATACAGTCAAAATAGGCGCTTCACAATAGTTTCAGGTGGCTTCACAATAGTTTTGCGCTGACCTCAAGAAGGAGGCCCTAGCCAAAGCACCGTAAAGTTTAGTTGTCGTGCGCTACGGGATACGGCGTCATCTCTGCAGCCGGACTTTCAAGACACGCCTTAGACTTCCCGGTGGATGTGTTTAGGGAAGGAGGAGCGCGGCTGAAGGACCCACGCATTAACATATTATGGAACAACATTTCACGTCATCCTCGATAGTTAGCCGGCTATAAGGGTTTTTTGGGTGGTGGCATTGTGACACCTCCCTAGGAGGCGAAAACAACGGGTATACACAGTCCGTGAGTAGAGTACACGGTCGCTGCTATTGGGTGCTGGCTCTTATGCTGGGGAGCATAGCTTGCGGAGATGGAGATGGGGATGACCAGCTGAGATCATTTGTTGTGCGGTTTGCGGCTCAGGCCGGGGATGAAGCGGTACAGTGCAGTGAGCCAGTTTTCGGCCTAGGGGCGATTCCAGAAGACCAGCCGGTGTATATCGAAGATTTCAGGATATACTTGCACGATCTGCGATTGCTAAATTCGGAGGGTCAAGAGGTTTCGGTTTCCTTGGATCAAGACTCACCCTTTAGCAACAATGACATTGTGCTCTTAGATTTTGAAAATGGCAGTGGTAGATGCAAAGGAACCAACGTGACTCATACCGAGGTCAATGTTGAAGCCGAAATAGATGAAGTTACAGGAATGGTGTTTGTTGTCGGCATCCCATTTTCTGAGAATCATATAAATATAAGTAACGCGGAAGCACCGTTGAATGTTAGTCGGATGCACTGGAACTGGCGAGGTGGGTATAAGTTCATGCGCATCGATTTGGACGTAGATGGTGGTGGACTTTTTCCGATCCATCTCGGTTCTACCGGGTGTGTGTCTGACAGCGCATTGGATGCACCGGAGGAACCTTGTTCAAAACCTAATTATCCAATAGTCCGATTAGATACATTCGATCCGGACAACAATACGGTGGTATTCGATCTGGCTAATCTTGTGGATGGCGTAGATCTCAGAAATAATACCCCGGAGACCGTACAGGGCTGTCAAAGCTTCGGTGGAGATGATGTCGATTGTACATCGATATTCGAAAGTTTGGGGCTCTCTTATGAGACCGGAACTTGTGAGCAAGAGTGTGTAGGTCAGAGTTTTGTACGGGTCGAATAATGGAGTCTAGATGATAAAGAAGGTAGGTTGTGTGATGGGCTGGTTGCGACGGGAATGGGGGCCTTATCTTCTTGTTGGCATGGGCGCCTTGGGGTTGGTATCGAGCTGTGGCGGTGAAGAAGAGAGTGAATTGGCGGCATGGAGTTGGAATCTACCGCCTGATGTGCCTCAGCCGCTAGTACCCGACGAAAATCCCATGTCTGCGGCCAAGGTTCAGCTTGGTCGAATGTTGTTTTATGATCCGGCCCTGTCCGCCAACGTGGAACAGTCATGTGCTAGCTGTCATCAACAAGCGAAGGGCTTTGCTGAGGCGCGTGCGGTGTCGGTGGGCTCGACTGGGGAGGCCCATCCTCGCAACGCTCAAGCGTTGGTTAATATTGCTTATGTTACGACCTTGACTTGGGCCAATCCTCTCCTCCGGCAGTTGGAGGCACAGATCCCCATTCCGATATTCGGGGAGGATCCGGTGGAGTTGGGGCTCGTGAGTGAAGCTCTAGAAGGAGAGGTTCTCAATCGATTTCGTGATAGCCCCGCGTACGTGGAGGCCTTTGCTCTGGCCTTTCCTGAGGATGTGGGGACCACTATTAATAAGGTCCAAATTGTCCAGGCCTTGGCTTCGTTTGTGCGCTCACTGACTTCCTTTTCTTCACCGTACGACCGGTACCTTGCTGGAGATACAGATGCACTTTCACCGGATGCTATCCGAGGTTTAGAACTCTTTTTCTCGGAGCGATTCGAATGCTTTCATTGCCATGGTGGGTTTCTGTTTGCGGGCACCAGCGTACATGAAGGACAACCATTTGCTGACCGAGCATTCTTTAACACCGGTTTATACAATTTGACTGGTGAAGGTGGTCAAACCGGTGACTATCCTTATCCCAACTTGGGGCTGTACGATATCACCGAACAGAGTTCCGATATGGGCTCATTCAGACCTCCGAGTCTTCGAAATGTAGAGGTGACTGGACCATATATGCATGATGGTTCTGTGGCTTCGCTGGAAGAGGTAATAGCTATCTACGAGCGGGGCGGCCGGCTGATCGAAGAGGGTCCGAACCAGGGGGATGGTGCTGAGAATCCACATAAAAGTGGTTTTGTGAGGGGCTTTTCGATTACCGAGGATGAGCGAAACGACATTCTAAGCTTTCTTCGTAGCTTAACCGATGCTGCGTTTCTGACGAACCCCGCTCATGCGGATCCCGGAATTCGTGCGCTACCGCGGGATGGATGAATGGTTATGTTCTCAAGATGGCATAGGAAAACTGAGTTGCAACTGTGGACATGGACAATGTGCCTGGCGCTATGGTTTCTGCTGGATGCTTGTACGCCGGATGTTGCTTGGGCTTGTGCTTCATGTGCCTGTGGAGATCCCACCTTAACGGTCATGGGGGCTAGTCGACCGTTCGGGGGTCGGTTGCGATTGGGTCTGGAGAGCCAGTTTAGATGGCTAGCCAGTGGACAAGAAGGTGTAGATCAAATTCGCATCGCGGAGCAACGAGCAACTCTGGATGTTGCGTGGGCTCCAAATTCGCGCTTGTTCTTTCTTGCTCGTCTACCGTTTGTGCGCCGCGAATTGGAACTCAGCGATTTTTCAGAGGCTACCCTTGCCCACGTTGGCGATATGGAACTACTGGCGCGATGGTATATATATCGAGACCGAGAGTTTCAATCCAAACATCTGTTCTTCGTGAGCGGGGGACTAGAGATACCAACCGCTCCTTTTCTGAGGCCGGATGATGGCGATCGACTGGGATTTGAAACTCAGATTGGTAGTGGTTCTTTTGATCCTTTGTTAGGTCTAGGTTACACCTATGTGGTGGGTGATCTATCTAGCTATACCAGTGCGCGAGTGCTTGTACCTACTGAGGGATATCTCGGCGCTCGCAGCGGCGTGGCACTACGAGCTAGTAGTCTGCTACAGTGGCAAGCACACCCGCGACTAGGAGTTCGAGGGGGGGTAGATCTTCGATGGGAATCGTCAATCGTCGAAGATGACCAAGAAGATCCGCACTCAGGGGGGACGGGCATATTCTTTACCCCCGATCTCATATGGGCTCCGTGGACTGATATTATACTTAGGGCGGCAGTGAGCATCCCCGTGATTATGGAGTTACGGGGCGTGCAAAGTGAAGGTCCGACGATAAGGGTGGGGGTAGTGATCGATGTCTGAACCAGACGATGGCAACCTGAGTTTGCCGCAACGTTACACTAAATATTGTAGTAAACGCCTTTTGGTAGTTGTAAGTTCGATGGTTCTAGGGGTTGGTTGTTTGGAGTTTCGGCCGGGAATAGAGTTGCGAGTGGGTCTGAAGTCTACGGATGACCAGCCGGAGATCGACTTGGGCATTCAAGAGGTTCGTCTTGACCCCTGTGAGATACGAACAAGTGAGGTCCGGTACGTTCCAGATATAACTATATGGACTGCATTTAGGCAGTGGTGGCTTCCTTCAGCGTGGGCGCACGATGATCCGGGGGACTTGGGTGGTCAAGCTACTGTGATTGGGGAAGCATCGGAACTTCAACTTCACCCAGAGACCTCCTGGCTGTCTTGGGCGACTGTGAACCCCACGAGGTATTGTTCTGTGTCCTTGACGCTCGCTCCTAACTCTCCGGCGGGGTACGCCTTTGTTGTTCGAGGTGAGGATGGACACTCCGTTCGTTTGGTCGAGCCGATGCAGATTCGTTATCCGATTGTGCCACCAGCATTGGATAGTCCAGGAGAACTGTCGTTGGTACTGACATTTCCCAGTGAACCAATAGCGGAAGCGTTGGCTAATGACGAACTTTCGGGGCGAGAGATGAGAGAAGTGCTCCGGCAGACCTCCCTTGTTGATATGCAATGGTACCCTCGTCAAGGTGAGTGACCTTGTTTTCCCGTGAACCACTGTTTGTCGCCGGTGTTCTTGTTGTTCGGGTCCTATTTTACCTGGCCGCGGTGTTGGTAATATTGACTCTACCGTGGTTGGGATCGTCATTGCCTACGGAGCGTTTGGGGGCGGTAGCGTTGATGTCTGCGCTGATGAGCGTGGTTGCCAGTCGCGTGTTGCAGAACTGGAGTGACCGGCGTTCTGTAGTGAGAGCGATCAGTGTGTTGCTGCTTTACGACGCGCTGGCTCTCACCTTGCTGTTAGCTCCAGCCGGTGGTGTCGCCAACCCATTTACTATGTTGTATTTTTGCCAGGTAACGTTGGCAGCCTTGGCTCTGCCTCGTTGGGGGGTTGCCGTGGCTATCGCTGGGGCTTCTATCGGGTATGGTACATTGTTCTGGGTTGATAGTGGGCATGTACCGCATGATAAGGGAGGAGACTATGCAGCTCATCTTCAAGGGATGTGGTTTGCATTTACGGTGACCTCCCTCCTTATTGGGGGGGTTGTATCCCAGCTGACCCAAGCCTTGCTTCGGGAGCGAGAAATGCGTTCTCGTGCTCATCGTTTGCTGGGGCTCACCACCCTTGCTGCGGGTGCTGCCCATGAAATTGGTAATCCTTTGGGAACCATTAAGCTGGTTGCCAGTGATTTAGAGCAGGAGCTTCGCGCGGAAGCAGCTCAGCCTCGGTGGGCGGACGATGCGAAGATCATTGTTGAAGAAGTCAACCGGGCTCGAGATGTATTACGCAAAATGGCGCGAGGGGCGGGGGAGATCGATGGTGAGGGGCCTCGCAAGGTTTATGTGGCCGATATTTTAAGGGCCATGGAGGAGCGAATGCAGAGCCAGTGGTCTCGGGTGGTAGTTAAACGACCTTGGGAGATGAGAGCCGCTCTCAATATTCCTCTTCAAGCCACCGCGCAGGCGTTGGTACAGTTGATTCGCAATGGGTTTGAGGCCAGTCCCTCCGAGTTGGAGGTGGTGTTGCAAGTGCATGAGGCCGCGGATGACGTGACGTTCATTATTGAAGATCGCGGAATAGGGATGGAGGCTGATGTGCTGGAACGGGTTGGGGAGCCCTTCTTTACGACGAAGGCGCCGGGACATGGCACGGGTCTGGGGGTGTTTTTGGCTCGTACCTTGTTTGAGCAACTCGGAGGCGAACTACAAATAACCTCTTCAACAGCGCGAGGGCTACATCGTGAACGATATGGCACTCAAGTAATAGTGTGTCTACCAAGGAGCGATGTATGAGCAATAGTGAACCGGAAATCACCCGAATTTTGGTGGTGGATGATGATGATCGCTTCAGAGAGCGCCTAGCTTTGGCCCTGATGAAGCGTGGGTATCAGGTGACGGTAGCAGCTGGGGCCGAAGAGGCTCTGCGCCTCTTACCTGAATGTGAGCCGGAGTGGTCGATTGTAGATCTCCGCATGCCAGGCACCAATGGCTTGGAACTTGTGAAGCAATTGTTGGTGGCAGCACCACTGCTTCGGATTGTGGTTCTGACGGCTTATGGGAGCATTGCGACCGCTCTTGAGGCGGTTCGTCGGGGGGCCTGGGATTACCTGCAAAAGCCAGCAGATGTGGATGAAATTGTTCATGCCTTTCGGATTGATCGAAGTGGTGTCCGACCAGCACCGCCCATTGAAGTTCCGACCCTCGCAAGGGCTGAGTGGGAGCATATCAATCGTGTACTTACCGAATGTGGGGGAAGCATTCGCAAGACTGCACAACTACTTGGTATGCATCGGCGTACACTACAGCGGAAGCTCGCCAAGTACCCTGTTTCTCGGTAAGCCTATACGGACCCATGCGGCTATCGATCGCTTCCGCCTTATGCCCAGCCGCTCGCCAGCGGTTTGAGCAGCGATTTCTACGATTCCAGCGTCATCTACGCCCACTGCATTTGTCACCCCGAGCCGGTGCTCGCTCACTCCTCGTAGAGGCGGGTTTGGGGCCTACGAGCGCGTTGGTAAAGACGATATTGGTGGTGGTGGGAGCACTTGAAACAACCTCATCGCTTGCTCGACGCGACATTCTTCCATACTGGATGCAGCTACTTCCGAAAATTGCCGGTAGCTTGGCGTCCGGGGTCCTGTTTCTCGGCGTTGGTAAGTTGGTTGCGGCCCTCCAGACCGCCTTGGGAGTGGAGTCCAAAGGGCGTCCGCTTACGGACATTGAGCGTCATCTCCTCCGGAGCGTGTTCCATGGGGC
Source organism: Myxococcales bacterium (assembly GCA_019634385.1). Taxonomy (GTDB): domain Bacteria; phylum Myxococcota; class Kuafuiibacteriia; order Kuafuiibacteriales; family Kuafuiibacteriaceae; genus JAHQVK01. The sequence continues at coordinate 24,309 of JAHQVK010000174.1, forward strand.
CCTGGATGTGGCGCCGCTGTGCATCAAACATGGTCCCTGTGGGTTAGCAAGTCTGTCCGATCGGCCGTTTGTTCATGGGCATGTGTTGTATCTTCATGGGTGGCCACTTGAACCGGCTATTCTTGTTCATGAGGCGGTCCACTGGTGGCAGTATCAGCATGGCGGGACAGACTATATGGTTGATTCTATCTGTTCCCAATATTGGGGGAAGGGATACGACTGGCAGCAAAGTTATGATTGTATAGATTGGCCTGGACTGGAGACGGAGCAACAGGCGCAATTGGTAGAAGACGCCTTTCGAGCTGGTTTCTTCGAAACCGGATATTTTGAAGTTCAGTGTGAGGATAAAACTGCGTGCCTAGAGTCCCATTTGGATGCGTTGCGGTCCGGCAAAGGAGCACCTTAGTGGGTGATGGGATGCGGC